>JANWVR010000001.1 GCA_025056735.1 Saprospiraceae bacterium | reverse complement strand
CACTTCCTTGTTGGGGTAGTCCAGCGTGAGCAGACCTTCCTCGGCACCGGTGATGGTCAGGTATCCGGTCTGGTAAAGAATAGCCGACAGCTTCAGGTTGTCCAATTCAAAGGAGTCAAAGCCGCTGGGATCCACGTGGTGCGCACCAACGTCATAGACGCCTTGCTGTTTGAGCAAATTGACCAGAAACGTCGGCGTGCCGGTGGCAAACCAGTAGTTATTAAATTCTTGAGTATCAAAGAAAAGGTTTACCGACACAGGGTTGTACACGGCCTCGGCGTTTGCATGGAACCGGTATCCGTTGTACCAGTGGCGGATTTGCTCCAAGAGTTGCTCGCGCGTTATCTTCAGATTTTGAGCAGTTTGTTCAATTTCGAGAGCGAAGTTGTTTTCTAACTCTGCTTGAGTGTAGCCCAGCATGGTGGCGTATTGGGGGTGCATGGTAATGTCGCGCAGGTTGTTGAGGCCGGAGAAAATGCCCACTTTGGAAAACTTACTGACGCCGGTGATAAAAACCAATTCCAACAGGTGATCGCAGTTTTTGAGCACCGTATAAAATTCCCGCAATTCATCGCGATGGCGGCGCGCTTTGTCGGTGTCTTCGCCCAGATAGTGCACTATGGGCGCGTCGTACTCGTCAATGAGCACGACTACCTTTTGCCCTCTGTCTGCCAGCATGTTAAGCAAATAATCGAATTTTTGGCTGGCGGAGCAATTGGGCGGTGGCGGAACGTCGTGTTCTGCCAATACTTTATCAAGAGCGAAGTGCAAGGCGGCTTCCAGTCCTACGATGGGAAAGCCGATACCCGTCAGCGTCAGGCGCGCGACGGGGTGTCGTTTTGTCCAGTCCCAATGATCGGCGATCCACAAACCTTCGAATAATTCTCGGCTGCCGCGATACAGCTCTTGCAGAGTGGCCACCGTGAGCGACTTTCCGAAGCGCCGTGGGCGAGAGAGAAAGTAGAACTTGCCGGATGTGGTGAGCTGGTGCACGTAGCGGGTTTTATCTACGTACTTGAAGCCTTCGGTAATGACCGTCCGAAAGTCTTGTATGCCGATGGGCAGTTTGTGGGCCATAGTTCTGCGTTTGAGGCAAAGATAGCGCGTTCCGTTGCCAGCCGCAGGCTAAAATCAGGTCAGCGCATTCATTACTTTTCCAAAAAAGTCCGTTATTTGCCAAAGCCGTCCTCCGTTTTTCCCATTGATTTTCCTCACCTTTGCGCCGTTTTTTTGATAGAAAAACTCCTTTTCCGACAAAAACGGCAGGCGCTCCGTCAGGCGCTTTTTCGCATGCAACAGGAAGAACTTTTCAAGGAATTAGTCTCTCACTGCAAAGAGTACGGCTTCATCTACCCCTCTTCCGAAATCTACGACGGCTTAGGCGGCATTTATGACTACGGCCCTATGGGTGCGGAGTTGAAAAGCAACATCCGCGAATACTGGTGGAAGGCCATGGTGCAGTTGCACGAAAACATCGTCGGCATAGACAGCGCCATCTTTATGCACCCTAAAATCTGGAAAGCCTCGGGCCACGTGGACGCCTTCAACGATCCACTGATTGACAACAAAGACTCCAAGAAGCGCTATCGGGCCGATCAGCTCATCGAAGGCGAGATTGATCGCTTGGAGGCCAAAATTGAAAAAGAGGTGGAAAAGGCGCGAAAGCGCTTTGAGAACTTCGACGAGGCGCTCTTCCGCAGCACCAATCCGCGCGTGCTCGAATGGGCAAAACGCGCTGAGGATATCTCGAAGCGATTGGCCAACGCTATGAAAGCCAACGACATGGCAGCCGTCAAGGCGCTCATTGACGAGCTGGAAATTGCCGATCCGGAAAGCGGTTCGCGCAATTGGACGGAAGTGCGCCAGTTCAACCTCATGTTCAGCACACAGCTGTCGAACATTGCAGGCGAGGAGGGCAAACTCTACTTGCGGCCAGAAACGGCGCAGGGCATTTTCGTCAACTTCCTCAATGTGCTCAAAACTTCGCGCCAAAAGGTGCCTTTTGGCATAGCCCAGGTGGGAAAGGCCTTCCGAAACGAAATCGTAGCGCGCCAGTTTATCTTCCGCATGCGCGAATTTGAGCAGATGGAAATGCAATTCTTCGTGCGCCCTGGCACGGAGATGGAATGGTATGAGTACTGGAAGGCGCGCCGCATGGCCTGGCACCAGGCTGTAACGCCGGCAGCCAAATTGCGCTTCAAAGACCACGACAACCTGGCCCATTACGCCAACGCCGCCGTGGATGTGCAGTACGAATTTCCCTTTGGTTTTAAGGAATTGGAAGGCATTCACTCGCGGACGGACTTTGACCTGGGCAGCCACCAGGCGCTCTCGGGGCGAAAATTGCAGTATTTCGACCCTGAAACCAACGAGCACTATGTGCCTTATGTGGTCGAGACTTCGGTGGGCTTAGACCGCATGTTTCTGGCCATTCTGAGCACGGGTTACACCGAAGAAACCGTGCCCGATGCTCAGGGTGAAGACAGTAGCCGCGTGGTGCTCCGTATCCCGCCTGCGCTGGCGCCCGTCAAGTGCGCGGTGTTGCCATTGGTGCGCAATAAGGAAGAATTGGTCGGAAAGGCCCGCGAGATTTTTGACCGCCTGAAGTTCCATTTCATGTGCCAGTACGACGAAAAGGACGCCATCGGTCGCCGTTATCGCCGTCAGGATGCCGTCGGAACGCCTTATTGCATCACCATTGACTTTCAGACCCTTCAGGACGATACCGTTACCATTCGCGAGCGCGACTCTATGCAGCAAGAGCGCATTCCGGTAGCGCGCGTGGTGGACATTGTGCGCGAGAAAACGGACATGGTGCGGCTGTTGGAGCGGCTTTAAGCCGTACGCCATGTCTGTGCAGCTGCTGTCGACATTTCGTCCGGTAGGGCGTTTGCATCATACTCAAATAGGCAATTGGATGGACCCAGCAGCTGTACCTGCGGCTGTTTTCTTTTCCTTATCACGGCTAAATAGCAGCAAAAATCCACCCCCACCCGCTCCGCAGATTTTGAGCAGTATTTCTTCAGCAGCCAGCGCCTCCGCCCAGGGCTGGCGCCAGGGCTCGGGTATCATGGGCTGAAAGTGTTCCAGCTGGAAGGCCGATACGCGCCTCAGGTACGGCCAGGCGGCCTCGCCCTGACCGGCCTGCCAGGCGCTTATTAAGGCCTCATGAGCAGGCAGCAAGTCGCGTTCTAAGAGCACGCGGAAGTCGTTTTGGCGGATTTTTTCCAGAAATCCCTGTACTAACGGGCCGGTTTGTCGTGCCTGGCCGGTGTCGAGCAAGAAGACGCCGGGTGGTGGCGTTTGCCAGGGCTGCTGCTCAAAGAGGCGCGTCTGGCCCTGTTGCGTGAGCAGCGGCCGGCGGATGTAGCTGGTCAGTGGGTCTAAGCCGGAGCTTTTGCCGTGGAAATGGTTTTCCATGTGGGCGAAGATCTGCTGCAGGGTCGTCAGGTCAGTCGCCTTCGGTTGAGCGTAGCGGTCGTAAACGGCGGCGCACAGCGCACCAGAGCTTCCCAGGCCATAGCCGACTGGAATATCGGAGCGAAACGTCAGCCCTTGCGCCACATCGCGTTGAAAAGCCTCTGCGTCAAGTTCGGCAATTTGCGCCAGCGTCTCGCTGTGGGCAAAGGCGCGCAGGGCCTCGCGCAGCGGGTCGTCGTCGGCAGACCAGGCCCATTCACCGCCGAAGCGCTCGAAGGGCAGTGTGAGCGCGCGGGCGCCGAGCAGGACGACGTATTCGCCAAAGAGCAGCACTTTTGCCGGGTATCGCATGCTGGTGGCAAAGGTAGTCCGTCTGAGAACATGGCTTGCGCACTGTCGGCTTTAGGTGCTGGTGTCGTAGCTTTGCCCCCACACATGTCGGTATTCACCTCCTCTTCCGTTCGACCTTTGCTGATGCGCGCGGTGGCGCAGGCGCTTGAGGCTATTTTTATAGAAAACCAATACGCCGATCGAGTCATCGAGCGCGCCCTACGGCAAAACCCTAAGGCGGGCAGCCGCGATCGGGCATTTATAGCCGAAACGACCTACGAGGTAGTGCGCTACTACCGCCTGTACAGCGCCATTTTGGGCTCGGAGCCGCAGACAGAGGAGCATTTCTGGCAGCTGGTGGGCATTCACTTGCTGCTGCAGAAGGGTGGCGAAGAGGTGCTTCGCCTGTCGGAGATGCGCCGCTTGCGCCCCGACGTTCTCCGTGCGCGTGCGGCGGAGTTGCGCCAGCAGCGGCCTTATCGCGAAAGCATTCCCGACTGGCTCGACGCCTTAGGCCAGCAACAACTCGGCGAACGCTGGGAGGAAACATTAACCTGGCTCAACCGACCTGCTGAGGTTGTCTTGCGCGCCAATCGGTTGAAAGTCAGTAGAGAAGCCCTGCAAGAGCGCCTGCAGAGCGAAGGCATCGAAACGCGCCCGCACGGCCCGGCAGATGCGTTGGTGTTGCTGCGCCGGCAGAACGTTTTCGCCACCAAAGCCTTTCGGGAGGGCCTGTTTGAGGTGCAGGATTACAGCAGCCAACAGGTAGCCCCCCTCCTCGACGTGCAGCCCGGCATGCGCGTTGTAGATGCCTGCGCTGGCGGTGGTGGCAAGACGCTCCATCTGGCCGCGCTCATGCAAGGTAAAGGCGCCATCATCGCCTTAGACACGCTGGCCTGGAAATTAGATGAATTGCGCAAACGCGCCCGGCGCGCCGGCGCCCACAACGTAGAAACGCGCGTCATTGAAAACAGCAAAACCATCAAACGCCTCTACAACTCCGCTGACCGCCTGCTGCTCGACGTGCCCTGCAGCGGCCTGGGCGTGCTGCGCCGTAACCCGGACAGCAAATGGAAACTCTCGCCTGAGTTTATCGAAAACCTTCAGAAAACGCAGCAGAATATCCTGCAGCAGTACAGCCGCATCGTGCGCCCGGGCGGCTTGGTGGTGTATGCCACTTGCAGCCTACTACCTATGGAAAACCAGGAGCAGGTGAACGCCTTTTTGACCTCGCCAGCGGGCGAGGATTTTGAATGCTGTACCGAAAAAACCCTTTGGCCGCAAGACGAGGGCTTCGACGGCTTTTACATGGCCCTATTGAGGCGCAAGGGCTAAACGAACCTTTTTCATTTTGCAAAAACACCGCTTTCATGCGCTTTGAGCAATATTCCATTGCTGACGAAATCAAGCAGAACTTAGCCGCGCTGGGCTGGCGGCGGCCTACGGATATTCAGTACAAGGCCATTCCGCCCATCCTCAAAGGCGAAGATGTGTTGGCGGTGGCGCAGACGGGTACGGGCAAGACAGCGGCTTTTGCCATTCCCATCGTGCATCGGCTGCATGTAACCAAGCGCTCGGCCCGCTCGGAGGGCGTGCGCTGCGTAGTGCTGGAACCCACGCGCGAGCTGGCCATGCAAATCGCCGGCGTCTTCCAGGCTCTGGCCCGCCATACGCGCGTGCGCGTGCTCGACCTGTTTGGCGGCGTTGAGCAAGCGCCCCAAATCGCCCGCTTGCTCAAAGGAGTGGATGTGGTGGTAGCTACGCCGGGCCGCCTGTTCGACCTGCATGCGCAGGGATACCTGCCTTTGGACGAAGTGCACATCTTAGCCGTGGACGAAGCCGATCGAATGCTTCAACTGGGATTCCTTCAGGATATTCAAGACCTGCTGAAACGGCTGCCGCGCCAGCGCCAGACGCTGTTCTTCTCCGCAACGATTGACGCCGACATCAAGCGCTTGGCCTATTCGCTCGTGCGCGGCAACGCCATCCGCATCCAGATATCGCCGCAAGACCCGGTGTCAAAAAACGTCCAGCACGCTGTGGCATTCATCGGCATGGACGACAAGCGCTTTTTCTTGGAGCGCTTTCTGCGCGAACACCCGGAGGCCAAAGTACTCGCCTTTGTGCGCACGCGCGTGCGGGCCGAGCGCGTCCAGAAGGCCATGGAGCGCGTCGGACTCCAGGCTCTCTGCCTCCACGGCGCCAAAGACCAGCCCGAACGCCTGCAAACGCTCGAGCAATTTCGCACGGGCGCCGCGCGCGTCCTCATCGCCACCGACGTCAGCGCGCGCGGCATTGACATCCCTGACGTGGACTTCGTCATCAACTACGACCTCCCCGATGTCGCCGAAAACTACGTCCACCGCGTCGGCCGCACCGGCCGCGGCGAGCGTAAAGGGCAGGCCATTACCTTCTGCAGCCCGGAGGAAGAACCACTCCTGCGACGCATTGAGGCCTATCTGGGCAAAAAAATCGCCGTGCTCGACGTGGATAGAGAGACCTACGCCGAAACCCTGCGCCTCAGCGAGGACGTTTCCGACAAATGGCGCGACGTCATGAGTGAGATTGAAGCCGCTGAGGAGTGGTTCGAGAAAAAGCATAAAAAGAAGAAGTAGATAGGCAATTGCCTATGAAAAACAAGCACTTAGTTCTGCTTTTTCTGTTGGTATTGCTCCTGGGCTATGTGGGTCGTCGCTTGCCGTGGCGCTGCCAATCGGACTTGCGCAGCCGTTTCATTACTGCTCCAGAGGCCGTTTACCGCATTCAGATTAGCCGCACAGGTCAGCCTGACCTTTTTATAGAGCACACTACTGCGGGCTGGATGGCGGAGCAAGAGGGTCGCACTGTACCCGTCAGCAGCGACACGATGGCTGCGCTATTGGGCATGCTGGGGCAGCCTGCCTTTTTTAAGCCGCTGGCTGACCGCGAAGGCGCGGCAGCATTCGACTCTGCGGCGCCCATTCGCCTACGGCTCTCGCTCAAAGACCGCCCGGAAGTGCTGCTCCAGTTCGGGTTGGAAACACCTGGCCCCGACGGCCCGTGGACGCTCGTCCGTTTTGCGCAACACAAGAGTGTGTATCGCGTCCGCGGCGCCTTTCGCACCCGGTTTGACCGAACGTTAGACGACTTCCGCAGCCGCACCTTGCTGCCCTTCGAGGCGGAGCAAGTGTGCCGCGTCGCCTTTCATTGGCCGCCCGACAGTAGTATTCTATGGGAAAAAATAGACACGGCTAATTGGCAATTGGCCAGCACCTCCTCAATGGAGCAAAGCCCTCTCCCGCTTCAATACTGGCTTAATGCCGTCTCGCAATTGCACAACCTACCTTTCGCCGATTTCTTCGACGAAAGCCGGGAGGAGGAATGGCTCAGCCTCTCCGTCGCGTTCACGGCTTGCGATGGCCGTACCTGTACGCTCCGTTTTTTTGTGTTGGAGCCGCCCGATATCCCTGAAGATATCCAGCGGCTCCGTCGTCAGGGCGTCTTGCGCCTGCCGCGCTATGTGGCGCACAGCTCCGCCAATCCGCATAACTACTTTGTGCTCACGGATGCTGATATGGCTGCTCGACTCTGCGCCGGCCCTTAACCGCGACGCGCTTACAGCTGCTCCATGCCCTCTTCGGCCTTCTCCGCCGCGCGACGGACGCGCCCCGTAACCTCGTTGATGACGCCTTCGAACTTCTCCGTCATCTCTTCGACCACGTCGTCCAGTTTTTCGCGTACGTCGTCTAAGTACTCTTCACCTTTTCGGCGCAGGCGTTCGCGCGTGCGCTCGCCCTTGTCGGGCGCAAAAAGGATACCGATGGCAGCGCCAATGGCTAAACCGCCCAGAAAGCCCAGCAAAATGGATTCACGTTTCATGTCTGAGGTGGAGTTGAAGTAGGTGAAATGTTTATTTAACAACGGCTAAGATATAGGCAGTATTGGATGCCGCTCGCTGATGTAAATCGCCACCGCATTTGACGTCGGTCAGGTAAACATCGCCCCTCAGCCAAACCTTCAGAAGCACTTCAGGGTGATGTAAATCAGCCCTTTTCCTGCCAAAGGGGGGGCGAAGCGCACTACCTTTGTCGCGTTTAAAAAAGAGCAAAACCCATGCGTACATTGACTTTTAGACCACTTTGGGCAATGGGCTTCGGCCTGGCCCTGGTGCTCATAGGAGGCTGCCGCTCCGATGTTTACAAAACGCAGGCCGACAATCCAGAATTGCTGCACCGCGGTATGCGGCGCATCACCGACATCATGCGACACGACATCTTTTCGCCACCCGTAGCCTCGCGCATCTATGCCTACTCAGCCATAGCGGCCTACGAGGCGTTGCGCCCCGGCTACGAAGGCTATCGCTCGCTTGCGGGCCAGGTAAATGGCTTAACGAGTGTGCCCCAACCCGAAGCGGGCAAGGAATACTGCTTTCCACTGGCTTCCATCACAGCCCTGACCAAAGTGGGCAGGCACTTAGTCTTTTCAGAGGAAAGTATGGATGCCCTCAAAGACTCTATGCTGGCCGACTTCGCCCGCATGGACATTCCGCGCGATGTTTACAGACGCTCTGTGGCCTATGGCGAAGCGGTGGCCGACCACATCATCGCCTGGTCGAAAGGCGACAACTACGCTCAAACGCGCAGCCTGCCCAAATTCACTATTGACGCCAAAAATCCGGCCCGTTGGGTGCCCACGCCTCCCCAGCACGCCGACGCGCTGGAACCCCACTGGAAAACCATCCGACCCTGGACGCTCGACTCAGCCCGACAATTCAAACCCAACCCACCCATCCCATATAGCGAGGACAAAAAAAGCGCTTTCTACCAGGCAGCGCTGGAAGTGTACGAAATCAACAAGCGGCTCACCGACTTCGAACGTGAAACAGCGCTATACTGGGACTGCAACCCCTTTGAAATGACCACCGCGGGCCACCTGATGATTGCCCTCAAAAAAATCAGCCCCACGGGTCACTGGGTCAACATCACCATGTATGCCACCCGGAAGGCCAATGCCACCCTCATCCAGGCAGCCGAAGCGTATGCCCTGGTCTCGCTTGCCATCGCTGATGGCTTCATCAGTTGCTGGGCCGAAAAATACACCAGTGCCCTGCTGCGCCCCGAAACCTACATCAACCGGCATATTGACCCCGACTGGAGGCCCTTCATCGAAACGCCGCCCTTCCCCGAACACACCAGCGGCCACGCCACCATCTCCGGCGCGGCAGCCACCATCCTGACCCACCTCTTGGGCGACAACTTTTCCTTCACCGACAGCACCGAGGTCGAATTCGGGATGAAACCCCGCACCTTCGCCTCCTTCTACGAAGCCGCCGATCAGGCCGCCATGAGCCGCCTCTACGGGGGTATCCACTACCGACACGGCAACGAAAGCGGACGCCTCAACGGCCGCCAAATCGGCCAATATGTGTGGGAAAAAGTGCGGCTCCGAACCCGATGAACAAAACAATAATCAATCGCTTTTGACAAACTTAACGCTAACTTAAATACCATTTAACGCTGCCTTTTGAACAAGGGATAAATCTTTGCTACTGACTCCTTCCACCTTCTCGAAAAAGAGTTCAGTAGTTTAAAAGGTTAGGAATTGACTACGCCCGGCCGACGCAAGTTGAGCCGGGAATTTTTTAAAATGAAAAGTGGAGAATGAAGAGAGAAAAATGAAAAATGGAAAATGAAGAATGAAAAATGGAAAACGAAAAGTGAAATTGAAGTACCCCCGTCTTTCTTAGACAAAGACTTTGATAAGGTATCTATTTTTTCAGACGAAAACTTTGTGGAAGTCCTTTGAACATTCAGAAAAGAAGCCACTATGGCTGACGAACAAATCTCTATCGCCACAAAGCGCGATCTGGCGTGTGGGTGGGCAAAGGGATGCAATAAAACCGGGTAGAGCAGGCGACATCCTTCAGCCCCCGACTTCGTGAGAGCAGCACCCCGGCGCCCGGCTGCCCAACGGTTTCAATCGTTTGGCTTTTCCATGGGCATAAACCATTATCACGGTTTGCGACGCGATGTAACGCACTTAGACCCACGACCGAGGTCATGGATTGATACCCGTTTCCTACCCTTTTTTCTTTTCTGGCATTTCAGAGAATTCAGACCGGCTTTATAACCAAAAGCACTCTTTTGAGCTTTTCCACTTTCCAATTTTCACTTTTCCCTTTCCACTTTTTACTTCCTGTACACTTTTTTCCCCCGCTTGAGCCAGATACCCCAAGTACGGTCATAGGCATGCACCTCTTCCGTAGGGCCGCGCTCGTTGTACACCGGGTGGCCGGCATTGACCCACTCGAAGATGCCCCCGTAGAGGTTCCATACCTTT
>JANWVR010000109.1 GCA_025056735.1 Saprospiraceae bacterium | reverse complement strand
TGCCTGTGCCTACCGAAAAATGAAGGACGCTATACTGATGCACCGCCTGAGGTTTGGGAGTACTCGTAGCGATGTTGATAAGAGCCTCTATGCCTGCGGCTATTTGTGGCATGCTATACGTTTGAGAGGATGGCTGTTGGTCTTTTACAGCGACCAGATCGGCTTGAAAGCTCACTAACCACGAATGCGTTACCTCGAAGGTTGTACGCTCGTTTGCCGGGGTGGAAGTTCCTTGCCATTTCGGCTCCTGCGCGGTTTCGCGATCCTTGGCGCAGCCAACGAGGACCCCCAGACTAATGATTGTCAGAGCGATGGAAATTGGGAAGGATATGCTGCCCCCCCCCTGCGATTTTGAAATTAAAGTGTGTCATGGCTGAGTCTTTTAATTGTTTTTAAAATAATCGTTTGAATTTACTGTCTTTCAGACTCCTAAAAGTCTGTTTTTCATGGGCAAATATAAGGATTTTGGTTGAATGATTTTACTAAGGCAATATAAAAAAAAGAACTGCACATCCGAACTCCAGTTCAGCGGTGCTCTCACCGAACTGGAGTTCGGAGGTACTTGGAGTTTAGCGGTGCTTCCGTCGCCGGTACTCTCTTTCGATGAATGCCAGTTCGCGCCCCATATCGCCGGTAACAGAGGTGTTTTCCTGGGCGCGTCGGATGAGGTAAGGGATGACCTCGAACACCTGGCCGTAGGGCACGTATTTGGCTACGCGGTATCCGGCGCGGGCGAGGTTGAAGGTGAGGTTGTCGCTCATGCCGAACAGTTGGCTGCACAGGGCGTGCGGGTGCTGGGGCGGAATGCCTTTTTGGGCCATGCGCTCCACTTGCAGGAGGGCGCTTTGGGCGTTGTGGCTGGCGTTGCACACAGCGATGTGCTCGATGTGGTCTAAGCAGAAGCGCAGGGCAGTGTTGTAGTGGTCGTCCACGGTTTCTTTGTTGGGGTTGATGGGGTCTGGATAGCCCATTTGGGCGGCGCGCTGGCGTTCTTTTTCCATGTAAGCGCCGCGGACGAGTTTGGCGCCGAGCAGGAAGCCTTCGCGCTGTGAGCGGTCGTAGCTTTCCATGAGGAACTGCAGGCGGTCGGTACGGTACATCTGGAAGGTGTTGTAAACCACCACGCGCTGGCGGTTGTAGCGTTTCATCATGAGCCACACTAAGTGGTCAATGGTGTCCTGTATCCAGCTTTCTTCGGCGTCCACGAAGACGGAGACGCCTTTTTGGGCGGCGTGGTAGCAGATGGCGTCTATGCGTTTGAGGACGTTGCGGTATTCGTTCAGTTCCTCGCGCGTCAGCGAGCGGGCGTGCTGGATGCGCTCCAACAGCCCAAAGCGGGCCAGACCGGTAACTTTAATGCTTACCACTGGGATATGCGGCGAGCGGGCGGCAAACTCAAGCGCCCGGATGTTTTCGTTCATCGTGCGGTTGAAGTCGGCTTCCGTCTCTTTGCCCTCGGCGCCGTAGTCCAGGATGGTCAGCACACCGTGTTGGGCCAGCCGTTCGATGTTTTGGGCGCAATCGAGCAGGGTGGTTCCGCCGACGAACTGGTTGAAGATGGTGTGGCGAATGATGCTTTCTAACCACGAAAATCGCCGCTGTGCAGCCCACAGCATGAGTGGGGCGCCTACGCGCACCAACGTTGGCGAATTCATCAGCCGGAAGAGCCAGCGCATTCGGCGCAACTCGGCGTCGTTCAGGTGGGCGAAGGCGATTTCCGTATTGGAAAAGTCTATCGTTGGAGCCGGATAGGGCAGCGTTGGGTCGCCGGGCAGTGCAGTCATGGTGTAGATTGGCTTGCAGATACGTTGGTCAGGAAAGGGCTTCTTGTTGCCAGATTGCCCAGGCCGCCTCTGCCTGTCGGTGCAGCATGTCTAAGCCGTTGGTGGTGTGCGCTCCCTGGCGTTTAGCCCGCTGCAAAAGTAGCGTTTCAGCGGGATTGTAAACGAGGTCAAACACCCAATGGCGGTCGTTAAGGCGCTCGAAGGGCAAGGCCGGGCACGTGTCCGTGTTGGGATACATGCCCAGCGGCGTAGTGTTGACGATGAGGGAAATATCTGCCCACAGTTCCAGGTTTTCTAAGTCTTCGTAGGCCAGCTGTTGCGGCGTTCTGGGCTGCCGAGAGGCGAAGCGGTGAGCGATGCCCAGATGGCGCAAAGCGAAGGCGACAGCCTGGGCGCTGCCGCCCGTGCCTAGGAGGAGCGCCTGGGCGTGGCCGTCTTTCAGAAGCGCTATGTCGGCGCCCATCCAGGCCAGCAGTGCCTTGCGGAAGCCGATGTGGTCGGTGTTGTAGCCGCGCAGAGCGCCGTCAGCGCTGACGACGACAGTATTGACTGCTCCGATGCGTTGGGCTGCCGGGTCGAGGTCTTGCAGGTAGGGCAAGATTGCCTGTTTGTGAGGGATGGTTACGTTGAAACCGCGCAGCTCCGGGTGTTGGCGCAGCAGATCGGGTAGGGCGTTCAGGTCAGGCATCGGGAAGAGCTCATAGCGCGCTGAGGCGATGCCTTCGCGAGCGAATTTTTCGGTGAAGTAGCGCTGCGAGAAGGAGTGGCCGAGCGGGTACCCGATAAGGCCGAAAAGGTGCATATCGGTGGTTTATTCCACAATTTTGAACGTTGTCCGGCGGTTGGCCTGGTGTTCGGCCTCGGTGCAGCGGTTGCAGGGGCAATTGACGGCGGGCTGGTTTTCGCCGTAGCCGATGGCGCTGAGGCGAGTGGGGTCAATGCCGCGGGCGATGAGGTAGTTCACGGCGCTCTGGGCGCGTTTTTGCGAGAGCGTCTGGTTATAGGCGTTATCGCCTCGGCAGTCGGTGTGGCTGCCCAGTTGAATGCGAATGCTGGGGTTTTGGCACAGCATATCGGCCAGTCGGTTGAGCGCGGGTTCGGCGTCGGGCCGGATGTCCCACTTGTCGAAGTCGTAGTAGATGTTTTCTAAGACGATTTCGCGGTCGCGGAAGATTTTATCCAGCACGATTTCGACTTCGTAGGTCTGCACTGGGTTAGCGCTGTCACGCGGGATGCCGCGGGTGCTGAAGCGGAGGCCGTTGGTCAGGTAGCCTTCTTTAGTGGCGGTGAAAGCGTAGTCGGTGTTTTCGGCCAACTCTAAGCGGAAGAGGCCGTCTTCGCCGACGCTGACGAGTTGGTTTTGGTTTCGGAAGGCGATATCCACGCGGGCGCCAGGCAGGGGCTTTCGGCCCAGGATGCGGCTGTTGGGGTCGGTGGGGTCGGCCAGAATTTTTTCTAAGA
>JANWVR010000098.1 GCA_025056735.1 Saprospiraceae bacterium | reverse complement strand
CTTCTCTTGGGAAGCCAGGGCTTGTGCCGCGCAGTGTTGTACATCACAGCGCAAATGAGTAAAAACGAAGGAAAACAAGAAGGGCAGGCTACGAATGCCGTCCTCTCCAGCCCGCAGGCTTATGCGCTTCTTTACGCCCATTTGGCGAAGTTCTTAGGGAGCCACGAAGACCGATTTCAGTGGGAAGTTCTCTGCAGCGGTTCAAAGGAGGCTATCGCGCGAGAGGAAGTTCTCTGCAGCGGTTCAGAGGAGACTATCGCGCGAGAGGAAGTTCTCTGCAGCAGTTCAAAGGAGGCTATCGCGCAAAAGGAGTCTAAGGCCGCACTATTTTTACTGTATATCAAGCGTTTAGCAGAAAGTCAAAGGGATTTGGAAGAGCCTGGAGAAGCGGAGGAAAAGCGATAATTTTTTGTTATTTCATGACGCTTTCCCCTCCTCCTTAGCCCGCCGCCGATCCCTGAGCACCGCCACCCCTGCATTTAATTCAAAGCCAATGAGCAGGATGGCGCAGTTGAGTTGAAGCCAGATCATGAAGGCAATGAGGGCGCCGATGGAGCCGTAGACCTTGTTGTAGCTGCCGAAGTTGTCCACATAAAAGGAAAAGCCCCAGGAGACGAGGATGCTCAGCAGGGTGGCCAGCATGGCGCCAGGGTTAAAAAAGGGCAATGGGCGACGGGTAGCAGCGCCGTATCGGTAGATGATGGAGTATCCGGTGTAAAATAGGGCAATGATGACTATCCAGCGGAAAGCGAAAAGGATCAGGCGAGTGAATAGGCCGGCCTTGACGAAGGCAAAGAGGGCGCCCAGCAGTAGATTGCCCAGGATGACGAGGACAACGTCGCCGATGAGGACGAGGCCGAGCAGGAAGGTGAGTTGGATGGCTACAAGGCGTTTTTCGAGCAGGGATCGGCGTCGGAAAGTGAGTTGGTGTTCCTTCTCAAACCCTTCCATGAGCGAGAGCATGCCATTAGAGGCAAACCAGACGGCCAGGAAGAAACCCAACGAGAGCAATCCGCTGCGCTGGCGGGTGGCGATGTCTTCGATGGTGCTGAAGATGAGTTGGCCGGCGCTGCCGGGCATAACGCGCTCGATGGCTTCGGCCAACACCTCGTCGAAGTTTTCGTACAGCGGCGTGTAGGCCAACAGGGTGAATAGGGCGATGATAGACGGGAAAATGGCTAAGAAGAGGTTGAAGGCAATGCTGTTGGCCCGCGTCATCAGGTCGTCGTTGCGCAGTTCGTCGCGGATGAAGCCCAGCAGGTTGTAGAGCGGGATGCGCTTAAGTCCTGGCAGCGAGTGTGTCTTCGACCAGGTGATGATGCGCTCCAGCAGAGGATGGCGCTCGACGTACTCCTGTATGCGTTGCAGGCGGCGCTTCGGCATGTTCGAGGGCAAATATACCTCGCAGCGAGCGGTGGCAAGCGCTTGCTCCGAGTAAATGTGAGGTTGGGCAGGCGTTACTCTTCAGCGCTGGGTGGCACACCGCGGCGGGTCTGGTAGCCGCGAACATCGGCAAAGTTGCGCAGTAGATTCTCTAAATCGAGCAGCGGCTTAGGTCGGTCTACAGAGCCCACGACACTCTTCGTCTGACCGCGGCAGGTCGTTGTCAGGGTGGACCAGGGAGCGTCCATCACTTCAGATGGGATGCGTTCAGGATACTGGCACACGTCGGTCTTTTTCAGCTGGCGGCGCAGTTGGCGCATTTCATCGTAAGTGAGCTGAAAACTGGCTTTGCCCTGTCGCTCGGCGAATTGCTTGCCTTCGTATTCGACGCGCCCGCTGGTATAGACGCTCAGGCGAATGACAGGGCAATAGCCAAAACAGGCGCCCGTTTGGAGTTCGACCAGCAGATCCTTACCTAATGGGTCAATGACTGGGCGGCAGGCCGAGAAGCCCAGAAGGATGAGAAGAAGGAATAGGCGTAGTGTCATGAAATAGAAGCGATACGAATGTGAACGAGGTGCGTTTTGCATTTCATGGACTTTTACACAAAGCAACGCTTTTCTGTTATTACTAAGTGGCAACTTCTTGGAAGAGATGCTCCAACGTGAGCACCTGATCGGTTGCGCCCGCAGCTGTGTTTCCAGCCACACCAAAAGTAGTGATTAAGGTAGTAAAGAGATGGAACTTATAGCCTGTGTGGTGGCGAAAAACGGTCTGATGCGTTTTCCATTGGTCTATTTCGGTCTTGCTAGGTGCGTAGGGCGCCTTAGAAAATTTAATCTCACATAAATGCGCGCATCGGTCGGCCCGTTCAATGATGAGGTCTATCTGAGCACCCGGCAATCCGTCTTCAGGCAGGGCATAGAACGTGTAAATACCCGTATGAACGCCGCTAATGCCTAAGGCTTGTTTAATCTGGTGGAGGTGGGTGAGGCAAACATTTTCATAGCTGAAACCTGCCCAGGAAAGGTATCGCTGCGAGTGCGCTATCTGTCGAAAATCAGCGGTAGGGTTTAGCAGC
>JANWVR010000131.1 GCA_025056735.1 Saprospiraceae bacterium | reverse complement strand
TTACCAGACCGGATACCTGACCATCACCGGTGCCGAGGAAGGTCTGCTCACGCTGGACTACCCCAACAAGGAAGTGCGGGACTCCATGCTCAAGCACCTACTGGAGGGCTTCACGGGCGTCGAAACCGAACACGGGCTGGCCTTGGTCATCCGCCTGCAACGCGCCTTTGAGGCCAATGACTTGGAGCAAGTCTTCCGCCTGCTGCGCGGCGTCTTCAGCGGCGTGCCCTACCAACTATACGAAAAATGGCCCGAGCGCTTCTACCACGCCACTATCTTCCTGGTTTTCCGCCTCTTAGGCGTGCGCGCACACAGCGAGGTGTGCACCGCCGACGGCAGAATGGACTGCGCCGTGGAAACTGCTCAGCGTGTATACATTCTGGAGTTCAAGTTGGACGAACCGGCGGAAGCCGCTTTGGCGCAAATCCGCCAGAAACGCTATTACGAAGCCTGGTGGCACCTGGGAAAACCCGTCTTGGGTGTGGGGGTGCAACTGTCTTCCCAAACTCGCAACATCGAACGGTGGACAACGGAAGAAATGAGCGCGTGAGTCATTCGGAGGGATGATTAGGCGCTTACCAGTGCAAAGACAAACAATCTATACTTTCGCGCTGTTTTTCTAATATCGTAACATGCGACCTTCATCCGCACACACCTTCGAAGCAAAAATTTCCGGTAAACAATGAGCCATTTTCCACATCCCGACCGGTTTGAACGCCGGCATATCGGGCCAGATCCGCGCGACACTCAGGAAATGCTGCGCGCCCTGAATGTTTCATCTTTAGATGAGTTGATTGACCAGACCATCCCAGACAGCATTCGTCTGCGTAAGCCGCTCCGCTTGCCGGCGGCGCAGAGTGAATACGAATATCTGGCCGAGTTGAAAGAAACAGCGCGCCTTAATCGCGTTGCGCGCAGCTACATCGGCATGGGCTACTACGGCACCATCACGCCGTCGGTTATTCTGCGCAATCTGTTCCAAAACCCGGGCTGGTACACGCAATACACACCTTATCAGGCTGAAATCGCTCAGGGGCGCTTAGAAAGCCTGCTCAACTTCCAGACGATGGTCAGCGACCTGACGGGCTTGCCCATTGCCAATGCGAGCCTGTTAGACGAGGCTACCGCTGCTGCCGAGGCCATGCACATGTTCTACGCCGAGAAGAACAAGCGTGCCGCTGCCGGTCAGGAAGCCAACGAATTTTTCGTAGCCGACTCGGTGTTTCCGCAAACGCTCGACGTGTTGCGCACGCGCGCCGTGCCTTATGGCATCCAACTGGTGGTTGGCGATTGGCGCGCTTACGCTCCTTCGGAAAAGACCTTTGGCGTTTTGCTGCAATATCCCAATCGGGAAGGCGCTATTGAAGACTACCGCGCTTTTGTGGAAAAAGCTAGAGCCGCCGGCGCTTACGTGTGTGTAGCGGCCGATATCCTTTCCCTTGCCCTGCTCAAGCCGCCCGGCGAGTGGGGCGCCGACTGTGCCGTAGGCAATACTCAGCGCTTCGGCGTACCCATTGGCTTCGGAGGCCCTCACGCGGCGTATTTCGCCACTACAGAAGAATTTAAGCGCCTCATACCCGGCCGCATCATTGGCGTATCAGTAGATCGCTACGGCAACCGCGCTCTGCGCATGGCCTTGCAGACGCGCGAGCAACACATTCGCCGCGAAAAGGCTACCTCTAATATCTGCACCGCTCAGGCCCTGCTGGCCAACATGGCCGCCATGTATGCCGTCTATCACGGCCCAGAAGGCATTCGCAGCATCGCGCAGCGCACCCACGATATGACTAAGGCGCTGGCCGCTGCCCTGCAAAAGGCCGGCTTCAATGTCGTTCATGCCCACTATTTCGACACCCTGCGCCTCCACCTGAGCGCCGAAATGCGCGAACGCATCCACGAAAATGCAGACGCCCATGGCCTCAACTTCTTCTACGACGAACGCGGCCTGCAAATCAGTCTGGATGAAACGGTTACTGACCGCGATTTAGCCGACATTGCCGCCATTTTTGGCGCCGAAATGCCGACGCCAACGGCCCATAGCGCCATACCTGCCGAGCTGCAGCGCGAAACGCCCTACCTGACGCACCCGGTGTTCAATAGCTACCACACCGAAAGCGAGATGATGCGTTACCTGAAGCGCCTGGAAAATCGCGATCTGTCGCTGACGCACTCGATGATTTCGTTGGGCTCATGCACCATGAAATTGAATGCAGCCACCGAAATGATACCCGTGAGTTGGGAACTGTGGGCCAACATCCACCCGTTCGCACCGGCATCTCAAACGCTTGGATACCAGAAGATTATCCGCGAATTAGAGCAATACCTGTGTGAGATCACGGGCTTCGAGGCCTGCTCGCTGCAGCCCAATTCGGGCGCGCAAGGCGAGTATGCGGGACTGATGGTCATTCGAGCTTACCACGAATCGCGCGGTGAGGGCCACAGGAACGTAGCGCTCATTCCGTCGTCGGCGCACGGCACCAATCCGGCCAGTGCCGTTATGGCGGGTATGCAAGTGGTCGTAGTAGGCTGCGACGAGCGCGGCAACATTGATATCGGCGACCTGCGCGCCAAAGCCGAACAGCACAGCGACCGGCTGGCCTGCCTGATGGTTACCTACCCTTCCACCCACGGTGTATTCGAAACGGCCATTCGCGATATCTGCGACCTCATCCATCAACACGGCGGCATGGTCTATATGGACGGCGCCAACATGAATGCCCAGGTAGGTCTTACCAGCCCTGCAACCATTGGCGCTGACGTGTGCCACCTCAACCTGCACAAAACCTTCGCCATCCCGCACGGCGGTGGCGGCCCAGGTATGGGCCCTATTTGCTGCAACGCGAAACTGGCTCCCTTTCTGCCCGGCCATCCCTTAGTCAAGACAGGTGGCTCGAGGGCCATAACAGCCGTCAGCGCTGCGCCCTGGGGCAGCGCCAGCATCCTACTCATCTCCTACGCTTACATCAAAATGCTGGGGGCCGAAGGCGTAACGAATGCTACGAAATACGCCATCCTTAACGCCAACTACATCAAAGCCCGTCTGGAGGGTGCGTATTCCATCCTGTACAGCGGTGAGAACGGCCGCTGCGCCCATGAAATGATCGTGGATCTGCGCCCATTCAAATCGCTCGTCAGCGCCGAAGATGTGGCTAAACGCCTAATGGATTACGGCTTCCACGCGCCTACGCTATCGTTCCCGGTGGCCGGCACGATCATGATTGAGCCCACGGAAAGCGAAAGCAAAGCCGAGCTAGACCGCTTCTGCGACGCCCTGCTGGCCATCCGCCGTGAAATTGATGAAATCGCCGAAGGCAAATACAGCGCCGAAGACAACCCGCTGCACAATGCGCCTCACACCGCCTCTATCGTTTGCGCCGACGAATGGCCGCACGCATACAGCCGCGAACAGGCGGCCTTCCCCCTACCTTACCTGCGACAGGGCTGGAAGTTCTGGCCTACTGTTAGCCGCATTGACCAGGCGTATGGCGACCGCAACTTAGTGTGCGTATGCCCACCAATTGAAACCTACGAAATGGCCTGACGCGATGAGACATACATGCAAAAAGCCGGCTGCGCCTGAAAGCGCAGCCGGCTTTTTTTTTAGAAAACGGTCTATTCTTACAGGTTCGGAATGGTCAGCACCTGGCCCGGGTGAATGAGATCCGGATCGTTCAAGATGTCGCGATTGGCCTCGAAGATGGCCATGTACTTCTTCATGTCGCCGTAGTAGTGCTGGGCGATTTTGCTCAGCGACTCACCTTTTTGCACCGTGTGCTTGGCGTAGTAGCCCGTGTTGGCCACCTTAATATCGGCCACGATGTCGGAAGGGTTTTCACCGCCGATGGCTTTGATGGCATCCCACAACTGGTCTTTTTCATACTGGCAATCCACGGTGCCCCAGACTTTGAGCTGGCCGTCGGCCTCTTCTACGCGACCGTCTTTGACGTTGAGTTGTTCGCCCAGATCGAGCACTTTCTGGTACTTTGCTTTGACTGACATAGGCTATTCGTGTTTTAAAATGAATGATTGCGGCGCAAGATTAGTGCTGTTTGCCGAGGTAGTAGGCGATTTTCATTTGAAATTCTAATGAAATTTTCCCAGAGATACCGCAAACAGCGCGGTAGAGACGCTTAGACGCCCATAAAGTAACCTTTTTAAAGAAAAAATTTTAGGGCCGAAACGGCCGTAATGGCAAGCAATAGCCGATAAATCCAAAGATTGGCATTGGGCACATGCGCGATGAAGCGGACGCCTATCCAAGCGCCGACTCCCTGGAAGAGCGCCATGAGAAGGCCATATCCCAAATGCACCTGATTGTAAAAGAAGAAGACCACGGTGGAAGGGATGGTCAGCATCAAGACGATGAGCAGCTTAACGCCATTGCCACCGCTCAAGCTGTACCGGGTAAGCCATACCAGACCGGCAAGGAGAAAGATGCCCACGCCTGCCTGAATGAAGCCTCCATACACGCCGATGAAGAAAAAGGCCGAAACCGTAAGCGGATGCTGGTGGTGCTCAATAGCAGGCTTTGAGTCGCGAAGCCAGCGCTCGGGGCGCAGCAGCAGCACAATGAGCATAAAAGCCATCAGCCCACCCAGAGTGTAGTTCATCCAGGTCTCGGTGATCGAGACGGCAATCCGCGAGCCGACGATACCTCCTATGGTCGCCGGCACGACTAACCAGGCGCTGCCCTGAAAATCGGCGATGCCAACATGCGAAAGGGCTCGAATGGCCACTACATTTTGCAGCAGTACGCCAATGCGGTTGGTGCCGTTAGCTATTGGCGCCGGCAGGCCGCATAGGAACACGAGAATAGGCAGCGTAATGAGCGAGCCACTGCCGGCCAGCGTGTTGATGATACCCGAAACCACGCCACCCAGCGCTAAGAGCACCCATTGCAATAGTGTCAGATCTATATGCCAGAGGTTTTCCATGTGCCAGTTATCAGGCAGTCGTTTCGATGACGCCGTACAAATCGTAGGCATCCGCTGCCGTAATGCGCACGTGCGCAAAGTCGCCGATACGAGCGTAATTGTTCCGGGTCTCTACGCGCACCTCATTGTCCACCTCTGGGGAATCTGCTTCCGTCCGGCCGATGAAATAGCGCCCTTCTTTCCGGTCGAACAAAACTTTGAGCGTCTGACCCACTTTGGCCTCATTTTTTTCTTGAGAAATCTCGCGCTGTACCTCCATGAGGCGCTCGGCGCGTTCGGCTTTCACCTCAGGCGGCACATTGTCGGGCAGGTCATAGGCGCGCGTGTTTTCTTCGTGCGAGTACTGAAACACCCCGGCGCGGTCAAAGCGCTGTTCCTCTACAAAATCGAGCAGTGCTTCGAAGTCGGCATCTGTTTCGCCCGGAAAACCCACCAAAAAGGTGGTGCGCAAGGCGATGTCGGGCACGCGCTGACGGATGTCGTCAAGCAAACGCCGTGTTTCGTCGCGCGTGATCTGGCGGCGCATAGCCATCAGGATAGGGTCGCTGGCGTGTTGCAGAGGCATGTCTAAGTATTTGCACACTTCCGGTCGTTCGGCCATGACGTCGAGGATTTCCGTAGGGAACTTGCTTGGATAGGCGTAGTGCAGCCGAATCCACTCGATGCCCTCTACGTCGGCTAAGGCGTGCAGCAAGCGCGGCAATTCGCGTTTTTTGTACAGGTCTAAGCCGTAATACGTTAGTTCTTGGGCGATGAGCATCAATTCCTTTACGCCTCGGCGGGCTAAGTTGCGCGCCTCTTGCACAAGTTCCTCGATGGGGCGACTGACGTGCTGGCCGCGCATGAGAGGGATAGCACAAAATGAGCAGGTTCGGTTGCAGCCCTCCGATATTTTCAGGTAGGCGTAGTGCGGAAGCGTTGTGATCTGGCGTTCGCCCAGCAGTTCGTGTTTGTGATCGGCGCCTAAACGCGCCAGCAGGACAGGCAACTCCAAGGTACCGAAGAAGGCGTCCACCTCAGGTATCTCGGCCTCCAACTCGTGCCGGTAGCGCTGCGAAAGGCAGCCGGTTACGTAGAGTTTCTCGATTTTTCCGGCGCTTTTCAGGGCAGCGTGTTCCAAAATCGCGTCAATGCTTTCCTGTTTGGCTAAATCAATAAAACCGCAGGTATTGATGACGACAATATTCGCTTCGGCGTCGGCGCGTTCGTGCGTCACTTCGTAGTCGTTGGCGCGCAGTTGGGTAATGAGGTTTTCGCTGTCCACTAAGTTTTTGGAACAGCCTAAGGTGATGACGTTGATCCTGTCTTTGCGCAGCGTTTTGGTTTTCATAACCTCTTTGTGCGGGCGCAAAGGTCGTTTTTTGTTCGCTAAGGCTGGTTAAGGTTTTTTTCCCACCTCGCGAGGTCTAAGCGCTGCCCTACCTTTGCCGGAGGAAATACTTCTACTTCATCAGTATGACTTCTGACGAACTGCTCGACGATGTGGAGCGAACGCTGCGCCAGGCGCTTGCGAATGTTCGAATGCACCTGGCTACTCAACCTGTAGAGGTACTACGCCAGCGGCCGCATCCCAACGGGTGGAATGCGCTGGAGTGCTTGGCACATCTGAACGCTTATGCGCGCGACTACCTGCCGCCGATGCTTAGGGCCATTCACTTAGCCAAAGCGCGTCAATGGACATCCGTGTCTGAGGTGTGCTATACCAACGCCGGCAAGCGCCTGTTGCGCCGAACAGCACCCGAGCGAGTGTTTAAGAGTAAACGCCGATATGATTTCTTCGCTCAATCGCTTGAGAAAGAAACGCTTAAAAGCTTTCTCATCTACACCGAGCAGCTGTTGCGCGTCGTGCAAGAGGCCCGTCAGGTCAACCTCAACCGCTGCCGAGTAGTGTGTCCGGGCTGTTGGCTGCGGCGATATCCGTTGGGCAATCTTTTAGAATTTTTTGCGCGCCATACCGAACGACATGTTGCTCAGTCAATGCGCGCTGCAGGCATCACTATTTCCGCTGCCGCTGCCGCTGAGCCCTCTACGTGAAAAAATAACCTTTGCGGGCGGCAGCCGGGTCTATCTTTGCCGCCGTTTTTTGGAGAAAAACAAGACGACATAAAATGATTAAGATTTTGGCCAACGACGGCATCCACCCGGACGGCAAATTGCTCTTAGAGGAGGCAAACTATCAGGTGTTTACCGATAAAATCCCCCAAGAAGAGCTGGCGGCGCGCATCGGCGAATATGACGTGCTCATTGTGCGCAGCGCCACCAAAGTAACGCGCGAGATCATAGATGCTGGCAAAAACCTGAAAATTATCGCCCGAGGAGGTGTGGGCTTAGATAATATTGACGTCGAATACGCCCAGTCAAAAGGCATATTAGTCTACAATACGCCAAAGGCCTCCTCGCGCGCAGTGGCTGAACTGACCTTAGGGCACCTTCTGACGCTGGCGCGCATGCTACACCGCAGCAATCGAGAGATGGCCAACGGCGATTTCAAAAAACTCAAAAAGGCCTATGAGCAAGGCATCGAGCTGCGCGGCAAAAAGCTGGGTATTTTGGGCTTTGGCCGCATCGGGCAGGAAGTTGCCCAATTGGCCCTCCCGCTCGGTATGGAAGTACTGGCACATGACCCTAACGTCCAGGAAGCTAAAATTGGCATCGGCTTACGCCAGTATCCAGACATGAAACTGACTGTCCGCATCTCCACTGTTCCTTTTGAGCGTGTGATTACGGAGTCTGACTTTATCACATTGCATTTGCCAGGCGGTGCTGGACCCGTGATCACCGCCGCAGAGATGGCTCGCATGAAAGATGGCGTTTTTCTTATCAATACCTCACGCGGTGGCGTCATCGAAGAAGAAGACCTTTTGCAGGCATTAGATAGCGGCAAAGTAGGCGCAGCAGCCTTAGACGTCTTTGAAAATGAACCTACGCCGCGCGAAGCCCTGCTCCGCCACCCCAAAGTCTCCTGCTCGCCTCACATTGGCGGCAGCACACTGGAAGCCCAATCGAACATCGGCATGGAACTGGCCGACCGCATCATCGCCTTCTTTGGCGACCGGCGTTAGGTAATTGCCCGTGTGTTCCGTCAAGAAGGATTGCGGCATATGGCTACACCTTTTACCTGTACAGGACATCGGGCAGCCATATATGCTCTGGCGGCTACCAACGATGCCGAACACTTCCTCTCGGCCGGCGGCGATGGATGGGTGGCTGAGTGGCATCTGCAGGCGCCCGAAAATGGCCGCCTGATAGCCAGCATCGAAGGACAAATCTTCTCACTCCTCTGCTTGCCCGGGCAAAACCGCATCATAGCCGGCGACATGAACGGCGGCCTCCACTGGATTGACACGGCGCAACCCGAACGCACACGCGGCATTCAGCACCACCAAAAGGGCGTCTTTGACCTGAAAATCAGCCAAAACTGGGTGCTCTCCGCCGGCGGAGAGGGTATGCTCACCCGATGGGACGCCCAAACAGGGCGCACCGTCGAAAGTATTCATCTGACCCATCGCGCCTTGCGCTCCCTCTCCCTGGCGCCCTCTCGCCGCGAAATCGCCATTGGCGCCAGCGACGCCAATATTTACCTTTTGGACAGCGACACCCTCGACATTCGCCACACCATCATCGGCGCGCATACACCTTCTGTCTTCACGGTTGCTTACTCGCCCGACGAACGCTATCTGCTCAGCGGCGGACGCGACGCCATGCTGCGCGTGTGGGATCTGGACGCCGCACCGCCCGCCTTAGTCAGCGAACAGCCCGCTCACTGGTTTACCATCAACCATATCGCCTGGTCGCCCCATGGGCGTCACTTTGCCACCGCTAGCCGCGATAAAACAGTGAAAATCTGGGACGGCGCCACCTTGCGGCTACTGCGCGTGCTCGACCCCGTGCGCGATGGTGGGCATCTCAATTCCGTCAATCGCTTGCTCTGGCTGCCGCAGGCACTCCTTTCGGCCAGCGATGACCGGACGATAAAAATATGGAAGTTAGACGGGCAACTACCTTAATACCCTCCTGCCGCATCGTCGCCGCGGTCATCGGCCACAGCGCGTAGCCGACCGTCAGGCTGGCGCAGGATGGCCTCTACCCTACCGATAGCTCCGCGCTGACGCAGCGTATGCCCCATGGCTTGTAACCTTTCGCGGACGTCTGCTGAGAAAGCGCCTTCTTCATAGTAGATGAAATCAGGCTCCCACTGGTGGTGAAAGCGCTTACTGTGTACCGCTTCGCGCAACGGCAAGTGAAACTCGTAAACGTTGAGCAATATCTGCAAAACCGACGTGGGAATAGTGGTGCCGCCCGGCGTGCCAACGACGAGGCTAAGTTGTCCTCGCTGCAAGACGATGGTAGGCGTCATGCTGCTGAGCGGACGCTTGCCCGGCGCAATAGCGTTGGCTTTTCCGCCTATGGCGCCGTAGAGGTTAGGGGCGCCAGGCTTGGCGCTGAAGTCGTCCATCTCGTTATTGAGAATGAAACCAGCCCCCGCCACCACGACGCGGCTGCCATAGGCGTCGTTGAGGGTAGTGGTAACGGCAACGGCGTTTCCTTCGGCATCCACGATGCTCAGGTGAGTCGTTTCTTCGGAGATGCCGCGAAAAACGCCGGCTTTGATAGTCTGGCTTGGAGTGGCGCGTTCGGGGTCAAAGTTGGCCATGCGAGCGCGCAGGTAGTTTTCGTCAAGCAGGCTATCTACAGGAACCGGCCAGAAGTCCGGGTCAGCCATGTGGCGGGCGCGGTCGGCGTACGCACGGCGCTCAATTTCCACGATTTGATGTACCGCTGCCGCAGAGTGAAATCCTTTGGCTCGCAAGTCAGTGTCGCCCAACATCGTCAGCATCTGCGCTAACAACAGACCCCCACTGCTGGGTGGTGGCATGCTGATGATGCGCAAATCGCGCCAGGAAAAAACCAATGGCTTGCGCCACACGCTACGGTATCGGCGCAAATCCGCTCGCGTTATCAGACCGCCCTGTCGCTTCATCTCTGCCACTATCAGCGCTGCAGTAGCGCCCTCGTAAAATCCGTTCCGCCCATTTTGGGCAATACGGCGCAAGGTATTAGCCAGTTCTTTCTGCACGAGCAGGTCGCCTGCTTTCCAGGGCACAGCCCGGACGAAAGCCGTCTCTCGGCGATTGTGGCGCAGGAAGTTATCTCGCTCCTGGTTGAGGTGCTCTGCCTCCCGCTCGGTTATTTGGAAGCCCTTGTCGGCTAATTCTATAGCAGGCTCTACCAGCGCTGCCCATTTCAGACGCCCATAGCGGCGATGCGCCTTCCACATGCCGTCCACGGAGCCCGGAACGCCGCAGGCTAAGGCGCCATAGCGGCTTTTGACCGTTAGCACGTTGCCCGCCGAGTCCAGGTACATCCGCTCGTGAGCAGCTGCAGGCGCTTTCTCCCGATAATCTAAGGCCGTCATCTCGCCGGAAGCCGAGTTGTAATACACCATAAAACCGCCGCCCCCCAAGTTGCCCGCTTGAGGATAGACAACCGCTAAAGCAAACTGCACGGCTATGGCTGCATCCACAGCATTGCCTCCCTTTTTCAACACCTCTACCCCCACCTGCGTAGCCAACGGATGCGCCGAAACCACCGCCGCAGAGTCGGCAATAATTTCTTTTTCAATAGAATAGGAAAAAGAAACACCTGACTGGGCAGGCGCCGTACAGGCATGAAACAGCCCAGCTACAACGGCTAAAAGCCAACTTCTCCAGATGTAGGACGCAGACATTGCAGCAGATTTTAAGGCGGCAATGATACGAAGCGTTACTGCTTGAGACGCTGGCGTCCAAAAATCCGAGTCGAAACTGAGTCAGCAAGCGCAACCGGCAGCAGGCGCGGTGCGTAACTACAGGCCTTAGGTTATCGGGCTAAAGTGTCTCCCAAAACCATCTGCTTCCTTCTGCGTTATTTTGACCGATTTTAAACGCAAGCGCCGCTATTGGAAGACGCCGCAAAAGCCCGACATTTGCCCACACATTTTTAAGCGATTATTTGGTTATGCAACCCACGCAAGAACGCACCTCATCGGTGGTTTCCTTAGAGGAGCAATTCCAGCAAAAAATAGACAGCGAAATCCGCATCGAGCCTAAGGACTGGATGCCGGATGCGTACCGCAAGACGCTTATTCGCCAAATCGGCCAACACGCGCACAGCGAGGTAGTAGGTATGCTGCCTGAAGGCAACTGGATTACCCGTGCTCCATCGCTCAAGCGCAAGGCCATTTTATTGGCTAAAATTCAGGATGAAGCCGGTCACGGGCTGTATCTTTATTCGGCGGCCGAAACGCTGGGCGTCTCGCGCGACGAAATGATTGAGGAATTGCACAGCGGCAAGGCCAAATACTCCTCTATTTTCAATTACCCTACCCTGAATTGGGCCGACATTGGCGCTATTGGCTGGTTGGTGGACGGCGCCGCTATTCTCAACCAGATACCGCTGTGCCGCTGCTCGTATGGGCCATACGCCCGCGCGATGGTGCGCATTTGCAAAGAAGAAAGTTTCCACCAGCGCCAGGGCTTCGACATCCTGTATACGCTGGCTCAGGGCTCGCCCGAACAGCGTGCTATGGCGCAGGATGCCATCAATCGCTGGTATTGGCCCGCGGTCATGATGTTTGGCCCTTCGGATGCTGAATCGGTTCACTCGGCTCAAAGCATGCGCTGGAAGATTAAGCGCTTCAGCAACGACGAATTGCGCCAGCGCTTCATTGACATGATTGCCGAGCAGGTTAAAGTGTTGGGCCTCACTCTGCCCGATCCGGAGCTGCGATGGAATGCGGAACGCGGCCATTACGACCACGGCCCGATCAACTGGGAGGAATTCTGGAACGTAGTCAACGGCAACGGCCCCTGCAATCGCGAGCGCCTGCGCGCCCGACGCGAAGCCTGGGAAAAAGGCGCCTGGGTACGCGAAGCCGCTATTGCGTACGCTGAGAAAAAAGCGCAGCGTGCCGCTCAAGCAACACAAGAAACACAAGCGGCCTAAGCCGTTCTGTTACTTTTCGGCAACAAAAATCTCTGTTAGGTTGCACCAGGTGTTTGCACCTTTGCAGCGCTTATGTAAGGTTTTGCCTGAGGAGCCGAAGTTTTCCGAGCAATGCTTCCTTGCCTTCCCTGTTTGCTCGTTGTTCGTTAATTTTTCCCACCCGTGCCGACCGACATCCTGCCGTTACTCACTGACGCCGCCCGCAAGCGTATCCTCATCATTGACGGCGCTATGGGCACGATGATCCAGCGCTACGGGCTGAGCGAAAGTGATTTCCGTGGAGAACGCTTCCGGGAGCACCCCTGCGATCTGAAAGGTGACAACGACTTGCTATGCCTGACGCGCCCCGACGTCATTGAGGCCATACACCGGGCCTATTTGGAGGCCGGCGCTGATATCATTGAGACCAACACCTTTAACGCTACGCGCATCTCGCAGGCCGAATACCAGATGGAAGCCGCCGCACGCGACATCAACCTGGCGGCTGCGCAAATTGCGCGCCGGACTGCCGACGAATTCACCCGACATAACCCCGACAAGCCGCGCTTCGTAGCGGGCGCCATCGGGCCGCTCAATAAGACGCTTTCGCTATCGCCCGATGTCAATAACCCCGGCTATCGAGCCGTAACTTTCGACGAAGTGCGCGAAGCCTATGCCGAACAAGTGCGCGCCCTGCTCGATGGTGGCGTACACATCTTGCTGGTAGAGACCATCTTCGACACGCTCAACTGCAAAGCCGCCCTTTACGCCATCGAGGAAATCTTTGAAGAAAAAAAACAGCGTGTGCCCGTCATGATCTCGGGCACTATCACCGACGCCTCGGGCCGAACCCTCAGCGGCCAAACCGCCGAGGCTTTCTGGATATCGGTCAAACACGCCCGGCCCTTTTCTGTAGGGCTGAACTGCGCCCTCGGCGCCGCCGAAATGCGCCCGCATTTGGAAGCGCTGGCCGGCATGGCCGACTGTTTCATCAGCGCCTATCCTAACGCCGGCCTGCCCAACGCCATGGGCGAGTACGACCAGACACCACACGACATGTGCATTCTCATGGAAGAGTTTGCTCGCGCCGGGCTGGTTAATATCGTCGGCGGCTGCTGCGGCACCACACCCGAGCACATCCGACACATCGCCCAGCACGTAGCAGGCATCGCACCGCGCCAACCCGAAGCGGCAGCCTTCCCAAAGGAGGCCCGCGCCCGCCATTACACCTTGCTCTCTGGGCTGGAACCGCTCATCATCCGCCCTGAAACCAACTTCGTCAACATCGGCGAACGTACCAACGTTACCGGCTCGCGCCGATTTGCCTCCCTCATCAAAGCAGGCAAATACGCTGAAGCCCTAGAAGTAGCCCGCCAGCAGGTCGAAAACGGCGCCCAAATCATAGACGTTAACATGGATGAGGCGCTCCTCGACTCCGAGAAGGCCATGCGCGACTTTCTGCTGCTTTTGGCCGCTGAACCCGACATCGCGCGCGTGCCGATCATGGTGGACTCATCGAAGTTTTCCGTTATCGAAGCCGGACTCAAATGCCTGCAAGGTAAGAGCATCGTCAATTCTATCTCGCTCAAAGAAGGCGAAGCCGAATTCCTGCGCCAGGCTCACATCTGCCGGCGCTATGGCGCCGCAGTGGTGGTCATGGCCTTCGACGAGCAGGGCCAGGCCGACACTGTGGAGCGCAAAGTAGAAATTTGTCAGCGCGCCTATCGCCTGCTGACCCAGGAAGCGGGCTACGACCCGACAGACATCATCTTCGACCCGAACATCTTTGCCGTTGCTACGGGCATCGAGGAGCACAACAACTACGCTATAAACTATATCGAGGCCACCCGCATTCTTAAGCAGACCTGTCCAGGCGCCAAGATCAGTGGCGGCGTAAGCAACCTATCTTTTTCCTTCCGCGGCAACGACCGCGTGCGCGAAGCCATGCACTCGGCCTTTCTCTACCATGCCATCCAGGCCGGTATGGACATGGGCATCGTGAACGCCGGCATGATCGAGGTTTATGAACAGATTCCGCCCGAACTGCTGCAACGCATTGAAGATGTGTTGTTTAATCGGCATCCCGACGCCACGGAGGCGCTCATTCAGCTCGCCGAAAGCTACCGCGACGAAGGCGGGCGAGCCGTTGCCAAAGATTTAGCCTGGCGCGAGGCCTCTGTGGAAGAGCGCATTTCGTATGCTTTAGTCAAAGGCATTGACGAGTACATCGAGACCGATGTGGAAGAGGCTCGCCAGCGTTATCCCAGTCCGCTGGCGGTCATCGAAGGACCGCTCATGGCCGGCATGAATGTGGTGGGCGACCTTTTTGGCGCCGGTAAGATGTTTCTTCCGCAGGTGGTCAAAAGTGCCCGCGTGATGAAGCGCGCCGTGGCCTACCTGACGCCTTTCATTGAAGCCGATAAAGCCAAAAACGGCACTGGCAAGCGCGGAAAAGTGCTGCTGGCTACCGTCAAAGGCGACGTGCACGACATTGGAAAAAACATCGTCGGCGTTGTGCTGGGCTGTAATAATTACGAAATTGTGGATTTAGGCGTTATGGTGCCTGCTGAGCAAATTCTGCGCAGGGCTGTGGAAGAACAAGCCGACATTATTGGCCTTTCGGGTCTCATTACGCCCTCGTTGGATGAAATGGTGCATGTAGCTCGTGAAATGGAGCGACTGGGGCTGAACAAACCCTTGCTCATCGGCGGCGCCACCACTTCTAAGACCCATACAGCGGTAAAAATCGCGCCGGCATATAGCCGTGCGCCTGTTGTGCACGTGCTGGACGCCAGCCGAAGCGTGCCGGTCGTCAGCGCTTTGCTGGGGCAGGAAACCACAGAGCGGCAGGCATTTATTGAAAGCATTCGCCAGGAATACGAGCAAATCCGAAACGCCCGGGCCCATCGCCAGTCAGCGAAAGCCTTCCTCTCGTTGGCCGAGGCACGCGCCAACAAGTGGACGTTCGATTGGAGCACTTACACGCCGCCCAGACCCACTTTTCTGGGGGTGAAAGCCTTCGACGATTATCCGCTCTCCGAATTGCTGGGCTACATAGACTGGACGCCTTTTTTCCAGAGTTGGGAGCTGGCTGGAAAATTCCCGGCCATTCTGGAAGACCCGATTGTAGGTGAGGAGGCGCGCCGCCTCTACGACGACGCGCGAGAGTTGCTGGAGCATCTTTGCGCCGAAAAGTGGCTCACCGCGCGCGCCGTGCTAGGTTTTTTTCCGGCCAATACCGTGGGCGACGACGATTGCGAACTCTACACCGACGACAGCCGCACCGGTATCCTGGCCGTGTTGCACCATTTGCGGCAGCAAAATAAAAAAGCAGCGGGCCAGCCCAACTACTGCCTGAGCGACTTCGTAGCACCTAAAGAAAGCGGCCTGCCAGACTACGTGGGCGCCTTCGCTGTAACGGCTGGCATCGGAATAGAAGAGCATGTGCGCCGCTTCGAGGCCCAACACGACGACTACCGCGCCATCCTGCTCAAAGCCCTCGCTGATCGCTTAGCAGAGGCCTTAGCCGAACGCATGCACGAGCGCGTCAGACGCGAATTCTGGGCCTATGCTCCTGACGAAAACTTGACCAACGAACAACTCATCGCCGAAGAGTATCGAGGCATCCGACCCGCCCCAGGCTATCCGGCTTGCCCTGAACACAGCGAAAAAACCACGCTCTGGCGCCTCTTACGCCCAGATACACTGGGGATCACCCTCACAGAAAGCTTTGCCATGTATCCGGCTGCCTCTGTGAGCGGGTGGTATCTCGCCCACCCTGAGGCCCGCTATTTTGGCTTAGGCCAGATTGGCAAAGACCAGGTCGAAAACTACGCTCGCCGAAAGGGCATCTCCGTCGCCACCGCCGAACGCCTCCTGGCTCCCGTCTTAAATTATGACGTTTAACCCTGTAACGGCCAAACTTGTTTGGCCCCAGTGCCCGCCAAAGTGTCTTATCAACAACAAAAAATAAAACACAATAAACACAGCGCCTAAAAGATGGAACATTCTTTGCCAAGACCCGAAATGCGCCTGAAACAAAATTTATGAGCCTATGATACGGATGGTTGACCTGAAGACCCAGTACGAAAACATGCGCGAAGAGATTGACCGCGCTGTGCTGGAAGTGATTGCCTCCACGGAGTACATCAACGGCACGGCAGTGAAGCGCTTTCAAGCCGAGTTGGAGGAGTACCTGCAGGTAAAGCACGTCATTCCATGTGCCAACGGCACCGATGCGCTGCAAATCGCTATGATGGCGCTCGAGTTGAAGCCTGGGGACGAGGTCATCGTGCCTGCTTTCACCTATGTAGCCACAGCAGAGGTAATTGCCCTCTTAGGGCTAACACCGGTGATGGTGGACGTATACCCCGACTCTTTCAATATAAATGTGGAGCAAGCGCGGGCTGCCATTACGCCGCGCACGCGGGCCATCGTGCCGGTGCATTTGTTTGGTCAGAGCGCCGACATGGAGCCGATTTTGCAAATGGCTCAACAGCACAACCTGTACGTCATTGAAGACAACGCTCAGGCGACGGGCAGCGATTATTGCTTCAGCGATGGCGAGTGCCGCAAAACGGGCACGATGGGCCATATTGGGTGCACCTCGTTCTTCCCCTCTAAAAACTTGGGCTGTTATGGCGACGGAGGAGCCATGATGACCCATGACGACGATCTGGCCCAACGCCTGCGCATGGTGGCCAACCACGGCCAAAACCAGCTGTATCACCATGCTGTCATCGGCGTCAATTCGCGCTTAGACTCGATTCAGGCTGCCGTTTTGAGTGTTAAGCTCAAGCGCTTAGACCAGTACAACGCCAATCGCCGCCGGGCAGCCGACTATTACGACGCTGCTTTTGGCGACATGCCGCAGCTTAAAATCCCGACCCGCAGTGCCAACACGACGCACGTCTTTCACCAATATACCCTTGTACTGCGCGAAGGCAACCGCGATGCGTTGAAGCAGCATTTAGCCGAGCGCGGCATTCCGGCTATGGTGTACTACCCTATTCCACTGTATAAACAGCAGGCCTTCGCGCGCTATTGGGCAGGTGGCGAGTTGCCCGTAACGGAGCAGCTGTGCCGGTCGGTAATTTCGTTGCCTATGCACTCCGAGCTGACGCTCGAACAACAAGACCAGATTGTAGAAGGCGTTCGATCTTTTTTTGCCTGAAAACCGTATTTGCATCACCGATTTTATTATTTGCCATGTACTCCGCACTTCAGGAAAAGAAGAAAGCCATCGGCGTCATTGGCTTAGGCTACGTAGGGCTGCCTATTGCTTTGGCTTTTGCCCGCAAATTCCGCGTTATCGGTTTCGACATCAACGAGCAGCGCATCGAGATGATGAAGCAGCGCCAGGACCCGTCGCACGAACTTTCCGCTGAAGCGTTCGAGGGGTGCGATATCCATTTTACGGCAGACCCGACCGAGCTGAGCAATGCGCATTTTTTTGTGATAGCGGTGCCGACAGACGTGGACGCGCACAAAGTGCCAGACCTGACGCCGCTGAAGAAGGCTTCGACGACGGTAGGCCGTGTGCTCAAGCCCGGTGACTACGTCATCTACGAGAGCACGGTTTACCCCGGCTGTACGGAGGAGGATTGCCTGCCCATTCTGGAGCAAGAAAGCGGCTTGAAAGTGGGGCGCGATTTCAAGCTGGGTTACTCACCCGAGCGCATCTCGCCCGGCGACAAGAACCGCACAGTGGTGGACATTTTGAAAATCGTCTCTGGATGTGATGCGGAAGCATTAGAAACTATCGCACAGGTGTATGAAGCTATCATCAAGCCGGGCGTGTATCGCGCCTCTTCTATAAAAGTAGCAGAGGCGGCCAAAGTCATCGAAAACACGCAGCGCGACCTAAACATTTCGCTCGTCAACGAGCTGGCCATCATTTTCGACCGCATGGGCATTGACACCAACGAGGTGCTCGACGCTGCGGCTACCAAATGGAACTTTGTGCGCTTTTCCCCCGGCTTAGTAGGTGGGCATTGCATCGGCGTTGACCCGTATTATTTGCTTCACAAGTCCAAGCAGTTGGGCTACGATCCACAGGTCATCTTGAGCGGTCGGCGCGTCAACGACGGCATGCCGGCCTTCATTGCCAAGCGGCTGGCGCAGACGCTAACACAGAAGGACAAAAACCTGTCGCGCTGCAAAGTGCTGGTGATGGGCATCACGTTCAAAGAAAACGTGGCCGATATTCGCAACTCGAAGGTAGCGGACGTGGTGCAGGAGCTGATGGACTATTCTATCCATGTGCACATTCACGACCCGCACGCCTCGCCCAACGAGGTAGCGCACGAATATCGCCTGACCCTGATTGACCAGCTATCGAATGATTACGATGCCGTCATTCTGGCTGTAGCACACGATGAGTATAAAAAGTTGGATGCTAATTTTTTTCTTAGTATCATGAAAGATAAGCCTATCCTCTTCGATATCAAAGGAATATATCCACGCGAAGAAATGGAGGCACGGATGACGTATTGGCGGCTCTGAAGATAGCGCGTATTTTTGACCAGGAAAACAGGCCTTTCTTTTGCAGCCATTATGCAGTGGATATCCCGAATACTCTCGCCTTCCCGACCGACAGATTTCTCGGTACTCCAAACCGACTTGCACAGCCATTTGCTGCCGGGCATAGATGACGGTGTACCTGACATGAATGAGGCCTTAGAACTCATTGAGGCGCTCGTCGAGATGGGTTATCGGCGCCTTATTACGACGCCACACGTTTCGGGCGAGCGCTATCCGAACACCTCGGCGGCCATTCGAGAGGCTGAACGCGCCACGCGAGATGCGATTCAAAAAGCAGGCATCCCGGTGGAGTTCCGCGCTGCTGCCGAGTACATGCTGGATGAAAATTTTGCCCGTCTGTTGAAAGATAACGACCTGCTACCGCTGGACGGGCAAGGGCGCGTGTTGGTGGAGATGTCGTTTTTGCATCCGCCGCTGGCGCTGAATAAGTATCTGTTTGAAATGCAAGGCAAAGGCTACACACCTGTGCTGGCGCACCCGGAGCGCTACCCGTTTTATCACCTTAAAATGGAAGAATACCGAGCGCTCAAGGGAGCAGGTTGTCTTTTTCAGGTCAATATTTTATCCATCACCGGCCACTACGGCCCTGACGTGCAACAATCGGCATTACTCTTGCTAAGGCAAGGCATGGCAGACTTTCTGGGAACCGATGCGCACCGCATGCGCCATGCCATCACATTGCAGGCGGCTCTGCGAAGCGGTCACCTAGAAAAAATATTGACCAAATACTTTTTTCAAAACTCGGCGATGAACTAAAAACACGCGCTGTATTTCTGGTACACTATGAGACGCCTTCTGCACCCTGCTTTAATTTTTGCGCTTTTGGCGCTATTGGTCTTGCAAACCTCCTGTATTCAGCACCACCAGCTGGTCAATTTTGACACGGGACCGCAGTTTGACAGCCTGCCTTCGTCGTTTCAACATCCGGCTCTGCGTATTCAATACGATGACCTTCTGGCTATCACAGTGCTCAGTCAGGTGGCTGACCCTAAAGCCACGGCGCCGTTTCAGGCTGCTGCTTCGCCGGGTGCAGCAGCAGCAGGCGGTCCTGCAGAACCCACCTATTTGGTGGATGTACACGGCTGCGTCAATATTCCGATGGCCGGACGGGTTCGAGTCGTGGGCCTGACTACACAGGAGGCTCGCGATACCATTGCGCGACATATAGAGCCTTATCTGAAGAACCCGATTGTCAACGTAAAGCTGGCTAATTTTCGGTTTTCCGTGCTTGGCGAGGTCAATAAGGCAGGCACATATACCGTTGGTTATGAGCACGTTACTATTTTGGAAGCCCTAAGCATGGCGGGTGATGTGGCCAAGTACGGCAACCGCGAAAACATTTTAGTTATCCGTCGGGTGGATGGTCAGCGCCAGTACGGAAGGATTAATCTGCACCGGCGCGATGTTTTCCAATCACCGTTTTTCTACATTCGTCAAGGAGATATCATCTACGTAGAGCCGCTCAAGGCCAAAGTGGGCGATACGGCTGATGCAACAACAAAGTATTTGCAATGGGCACTACCCGTTGTGTCAGTGTTGGGTTTGCTGGTTACTCTGTTTACGGCCACAAAAGGATGACCTCCACTCTATTCAAGCGGTCTTTGAAGCCGATGCTGTTGCTATGGCTGAGCCTGACTCTCGCTTATGCTTGCGTGGCGCGTAAAGATCTAATTGCTCTTCAGAACACACCTGGTCCGCAAACGGTGGAATGGATAGAACCGACGGTGCAGCCGGGCGACATTTTGCATATCGCTGTTTATGGGCCTGAAGAGCCTGTCGCGCCATTCAACCATCCGGTAGCGATGACACCAAACGCTTTGACGGCTCCACAGCAGCAAACGCTGGAAATTTTCTTAGGCTATTTGGTTAATAGCCGTGGAGAGATTGACTTTCCTGTGCTCGGCGCCCTCTCGGTAGCAGGGTTGACGCTGCCACAGACCAAAGACACCCTCGAACAGCGCTTGCGTCAATACCTGCGCGAAGTCGTTGTGAACGTTCGTTTTGTAAACTTTCGCATCACAGTGTTGGGTGAGGTCAATCAACCCGGAACTTACGCCATATCTTCGCCGCGCGTTACGCTGCTCGAAGCGTTAGGACGCGCAGGCGATCTTTCTCCATATGCCAACCGCACCAACATTTTGCACATTCGCGAGCAAAACGGGCAGCGGATCTACACGCGCGTCAACCTTCAAACAAGTGATGTTTTTTCATCGCCAGTATATTACCTACAGCAAAACGACATCATCTACGTTGAGCCCAATCGGGCTAAAATTGCCGCCGTTGCCGACCCGGCTACTCGGATCATCACTTATACCACGGGAGTTTTATCCGTCATTACTCTGCTCATCGCGTTGTTCCGATAACCAATCGGCGCGCCAAGGCACCCCAAACATCCGAAGCAGACAAAAAACACACCTCAAAATTTTGAAGTTGCCTGTTTTCTTCAATTAACTTTGCCCGCCAGACAAGTTGTCCGACGATATTTCATACAAAAAAAATCTGCTTTTCTGTAACCCATAACCGCATTCGCCTTGGCCAAGAAACGCATTATCAAGGACTACCACGCGCTTCCAGAGGAGATTATTCGCCAGGTAAAAATGGCCTATCCGACGGGTTTTGTGGCGCATTTGGTGCAGTACACCAATCAAGAGGGCAAAATTGTATCCGCCTTGCCTTTCGAGACTGAGGACACCTATTACCTCATCCGCATGACGGCCCAAGAGGCACGACGCATCGTCAGCGAAGACGAAGACTATGATGAGGAGGGTGTGCTGCGCGAAGGCTTCGCTGACATTGACGTAGACGCCGAATACGAGGGCGCTGTAGAGGGAGAAGAGGAAGACGACTACGACGACAGCGATAACCTCGAAGACGACGCGCATCACATCATTCCTACCCGTCGCCGCCGCGATGATGACGATGACGCGGACGACATTGCAGATGATAGCGACGAGTATTGAACAACTCGCGTTCTTTTAAGTGCCGCAAGAGCACGACCTTTAACGCTGAAAAACACGAAACTACCTCAAGGAGGTCATGACGTGTTTTTTCAGCGTTTTTTTATTTATTTTATTCTACTGAGACGATTTTCTCACTCTCTATGGCAACTACGGCAAACAAACCCATGCTCAGTTTCTGGCAGATCTGGAACATGAGCTTTGGCTTTCTGGGCATTCAGGTCGGTTGGGGCATGCAAATGGGCAACATGAGTGCCATTTACGAGTATCTGGGTGCTAAACCTGACCAAATACCCATTCTCTGGTTGGCAGCGCCAATGACGGGCCTCATCGTACAACCCATTATCGGCTACATGAGCGACCGCACATGGGGGCGGTGGGGACGGCGAAAGCCTTATTTCACCGTAGGGGCCATACTGGCGACGCTTGCCCTCATAGCCATGCCGCATGCCTCGGCCCTCTGGATGGCCGCTGGCTTGCTGTGGATTCTGGATGCCAGCATCAACATCAGCATGGAGCCGTTCCGGGCATTTGTAGGCGACCTGCTACCTGAGTCGCAAATCAATCGCGGCTATACCATGCAGAGCATGTTTATCGGCATCGGCAACGTTTTGGCGGCGCTGTTGCCTTCCGCTATCCTGAAGATAATGGGCGAAGGGGCGCAACAGGCTACACATGGCGTCCCCCCCTACTTGGTGGTCGTCTTTAAGGTGGGTGCCTTATGCTACTTAGCTGCTGTGCTATACACGGTACTGACCACTAAGGAATACCCCCCAGCAGACATGGAGGCCTTTGAGCGGGAAAAAGCGGAGACCGCTGGATTTTTGCGCGGCGTAAAGGAGGTGTTTTCCAATATTTTTAATATGCCCAAAACCATGCGACAGGTAGCCCTTGTACAGTTTTTTACCTGGCCGGGTCTGTTTCTGATGTGGTTTTATTTTACGCCAGCAGTGGCTCGCGATATTCTGGGCGCTTCAGACACGAAATCGCCACTTTACGCGGAGGGAGTCGCCTGGGGGAATATTTGCTTTGGCTTCTACTCGGCAGTCTGCTTCCTATTCTCTTTCATACTGCCTGCTCTTGCTGATCGTTTCAGCCGGCGCTACACGCATATGGCATGCCTGGCTATTGGCGCCGTGGGATTGCTCTACGTGGGCTTTACACCGGGCAAATATTGGCTTCTGCTATCCATGCTTTGCGTAGGCATTGCCTGGGCGAGCATTCTCTCGATGCCCTACGCCATGCTGGCCTCTACGCTCCCGCCAAATAAGTTGGGTGTTTTCATGGGTATCTTCAATTTTTTCATTGTACTTCCCGAAATTATTGCTACGCTCTTCTTTGGGCCGATCATGGAACACGTGCTGGGCAACGACCGCATTGCGGCGGTCATGGTGGGTGGAGCCTTGCTGGCGGTGGCTTCTGTGCTCTGCCTGCAAATTCGCGAGGAAAAAACTCCAGCCTACACCTCTACTGCTCTTTCACCTCTGAAGGGGGCAGAAGTTGGGCACCGCTAAAGGCGGCCAGTCGCTCCTCTATCCAGGCCCGGACCTGTTGCTCCAGCACATGCTCGTCTGAATGGCACAGGGCGGGGCCATAACACACGCGCACGGCAATCTCTTTTTCTTGAAAGCGCCGCCAGGCGTGCTTCAAAAAGGACTCAGACCCGATCCAAAAATCGTCAGAACACGCAAAGCAGATAGCAACAGGCACAACCGGCAGCCCCCAGCGGGTAGCTGCCCGAAAAGCCCCCTTCTTTACAGGCAACATTCCTTCATGAGCGGAAGTAGTGCCCTCTGGGAAAAGAACCACCGAAAACCTTTCCCGCAAAATCACGTCTGCGATGACCTTCAGCGCAGAAACACCGCTGCTGGCTCGTTCGCGTCGCAAATAGATAATGCCAGCCTGGCGAGCACCGCTGCCAATGACTGGCCAGCGCGCCAGTTCGGCCTTCGCCACGGGGAAGGCGTGTACGTCACGGAGCACTAAAATAGGGTCTAAGTAGGAGCGATGATTGGCTAACAGCAGGCAGGGAAACGCCGGCACATCTCCCTCCAGCGAGACGTTGACACCCGTAGAAGCCAACAGTCGCCGGGCCCATCGCTGGCGCATTGCCATCAGAAACCTTGTATCAGCGCCCAACCAGCGCCGAAAAACGTACATTTGCGCCGCTGCCCACGTAGTGTATGTGGCGAAAAAGCAAAAACGATATAGAATCCGGATAAAACGCACAAACCCAAACATACAAACGGTGCGCGCAAACGCTCTTGCGCACACCGTTCGTATCCAACATACGAGAAATTTTCTTCATCCGTTAATATGCGCCGAATGGCAAAAATCTTAATAAGGGCAGCCGTAGCCCCGATTGCAGGCTTCCAGCAAAATAATGGCAGCCAGAAATGCCCAAAAGAGAACTTTTTTGTAGTTTTTCATATCGAAAAATTTTAAAATTTGACAAATATTTCTTTGAAATGGATGGAGCAACTTGGTGCGAGAACGGCCATTCGATCGCCATTATTGCGTAGAGTTCATGCTATCGTTAGCACCTGAGTTCTAAATCGAAACCTGGAAGTCAAATTCTTGTTTAGGAAAAGTACTTTAATCCTTGTTTAAATCGCGTTTGTACAGAGGCCGTGACATACAAAATTAAGCTCAAGAATTCCAACGAATTTGTACTGCTGGACGATTTCGTGTACGAGTGGCTGTCCACCGACCCTTATTTCGTAGAGCTGAATTTTCTAAATCACCTGCGCTTGCACTCGAGCGGATGCGCCGTTTTTCAGAAAAATTGGCGCAAACTTAAGGGAGGTTATAAAACGGAGACCATTTACCTACATAAATTAATTGCTGATAAATATTTGGGGCATCAAAAAACTCCCGAGGCATCGTGGGTAGGTGCCCTTAACGGCAACAAATTGGATTGTCGTGTAGAGAATCTCTTCTTTCACTCGCGCTCTTCGGCGGGTCGGCGCCGTAAGGCCCAGAGTCGGAGCGGCTACATTGGTGTCTATTTAGATAACAAGCGCTATCGCGCGGTGATTTCTGTTGACGGAAAGCCTGTTCATCTGGGCATGTTCGACACCGCTGAGGAGGCTGCCGCTGCTTATCGGCGAGCGCAGCGCGAGCTACTCCACAAAGATGACGAGTCTCGGAAGGAATAGATCGTGCACTAATCGGCGGCGACAGCCTCCTGGGCACTTGCCCCTACCAGGTCCCACACCCCCGAATTTTCACAGGAATAGAGCCAGCCGTATTTATCGGGAATACGCCCTATGCGCAACTGGTTAATGTAGTTCTTTAAGCGCGTACCGATAGGCCGGTGCTTTTCATCTACGGGCGGCAATTCCAATCGCCGATCGCGCCAAGTAATATCACTGACGTGGCTTACCACGGCAGCTGTACCCGAGCCGAAGCACTCTTGAAGCGTGCCACGCCAATAAGCATCAGCAATTTCGGCAATACTTAGTAGCCGATCCTCCGTAGTGTAGCCCCACTCTTTGAGCAAGGTCAAGAAGCTGTCTCGAGTAATGCCGCGCAGGATGGTCCCTGTCGTCGCTGGCGTGATGACTTTACCGTCCATGACGAAGAAGAGGTTCATAGTACCCACTTCCTGCACGTACTTTTTCTCCTGGGCATCCATCCACATGACCTGATCGTAGCCCGCTTTGCGCGCGCGTTGGGCCGGCAAAAGAGAGGCTCCGTAGTTGCCAGCGCACTTCGCTTCCCCCACGCCTCCCTGCGCAGCCCGTGTAAAAACCTCCTCTACCCACAAACGCACTGGCTTGGGGTAATACGGGCCTACCGGCCCTGTGAAGATGATAAATTGGTAGGTCTCCGAAGCGTGCACGCCAAAATAAGCATCTGTGGCAAACATCAACGGACGTATGTAAAGCGAATAGCCTTCCGCCTCCGGTATCCAATTGCGGTCGAGATCTACCAGCATCTTCAAAGCCTGCAAAAACAGGTCTTCTGGAAAGGTAGGCATACACATACGCTCTGCCGAAAGATTCAAACGCCGGGCATGAGCATCCGGGCGAAACAGTACAGGTTCGCCATTCCGCTTGCTGGCCTTCATACCCTCAAAAATGCTTTGGCCGTAGTGCAGGGCAAGATTGGCCGGAGAGATTTCTAAATGACGAAACGGCTCAATACGCGGATTTACCCATTCTTTGCCGTCGTAATCGGCAATAAACATGTGGTCGGAAATAACCTTTCCAAAAGGTATGTTAGAAAAATCCACGGTCGAAATCCGCGATTTTTTCGTGGGGGTAACCGAAATGGAAGAACTTAGCGCCATGAGTAAACCTGTTTTTATGTGATGGTGTGTGTAATATTCAAGCGCCGGCAAAGGTATAAATTCCGCGAAGAGTATTCAAAATAATCTTTTGAAAAACCCTAATTATTATAACAAAAACAAAATAAAGTAGCAGAATTAGACCCAAAATCCGAAAAACATCAAAAAAATTATGCTGGGCAATACGAGTGCTGTATATCGAATTCCGGAAAGAGACCCACTTCATTCGGCTCGAGGGGGCTTCTTAAAGCGAATACTTGTCATCGCGATGTTGGAGAGGGGAGAAACAGTGAATACGGCATTCTTAGAAAAAATACTTGCCGCAACGGGTATGGATTTGCACAAAGATACTCTCTTTGCAGCGATACAGCCAGATGAATACACTGGTCTTAGCGCTTTTTTGAAAGATAAACAACCGCAGGCAGTTCTGGTTTTCGGAGCAACACCTGCTCAGCTGGGCTTTCAGGCAGAGTTTCCACGCTACGAACCTGTCAAATTTTACGAGGCGAAATTCTTATGGGCCGACTCATTAGCCGCCTTGGAGCCTGATAAGGCACTGAAAGGACGTCTCTGGGCGGCTCTCCAAGCGATGTTTCTATCTTAAAAAATATCTACTGATGCATGAAACGAGCATACGTATTTCCGGGCCAGGGCTCGCAGTTTGAAGGGATGGGCAAAACCCTGTACGAGAGCAATTCCTTAGCGAAGGATTACTTCGAGCAAGCCAATGAAATTTTAGGCTGGCGGATTACCGACGTCATGTTCGAGGGCACCAAAGAGGATTTGACGCAGACAAAGGTAACGCAGCCAGCAGTTTTTTTAGAAAGTTGGGTGCGCACACAGGTGGCTGGCGAGCATTTTAGGCCTGATGCGGTTGCAGGGCATTCGCTGGGCGAGTTCACAGCATTAGCGGCTGCCGGTGCATTAGCCTTTGCTGATGCTTTGCGCTTAGTGAACCAGCGCGCCTTAGCCATGCAGAAAGCCTGCGAACGGGTGGACAGCACGATGGCTGCCGTTTTGGGCATGGAGGATAGTATCGTTGAGTCTATCTGCGCCGAAATTACTGATGAAGTAGTTGTACCGGCCAATTACAATTCGCCCGGTCAATTAGTCATTTCTGGCTCGCGCAAGGGAATTGAGCGCGCCGTCGAGAAGCTTCAACAGGCAGGGGCCAGGCGCGTGGTAGTCTTAGCCGTGGGTGGCGCTTTCCACTCTCCGCTCATGCAGCCTGCCCAGGAAGAACTGGCGCTGGCCATCCAGGCGACGCCATTCCAGAGGCCCATGTGTCCCGTTTATCAGAATGTACATGCTCGCCCAGTAGTTGACCCGGAGGAAATCCGCCAAAACCTTATTGCCCAACTCACAGCACCTGTGCGCTGGACGCAAACCATCCAAAATATGTTGGAGGACGGTATTGGCGAATTTATTGAAGTGGGCGGTGGCGGCCCAGTGCTGCGAGGCATGATCCGAAAAATAGCCAAAGACGCCATTTTGGGAGAATGCTGAGCCAAATGACTCTATAAACAAAGAAGGGTCAACAGCTTTTTTCATCAAATGCTTTCCCTGCCAACGGAAAAAAGTGTCTACTTTTCGGCGCTTAATTGAATGTAGTACATCGAGTCAATGACCACGAACACCTTGATAAAGAGCGGCCAGATTCTGATTGCGGAGCCTTTCATGCTCGATCCTTTCTTTCGGCGGTCAGTGGTGCTGCTGTGCGAACACCACGAACACGGCTCTCTTGGGTTCATTTTGAACAAAACCATTAACATGAGCCTGAACGAGCTGCTCCCGGACTTTCCGTATTTTGAAGCAGAGGTCTTCTACGGAGGGCCCGTTCAGACCGATACGCTAAACTACCTGCACAACGTAGGCGACATTCTGGAGGGCAGCATCCAGGTAGCACGAGGCGTCTGGATGGGCGGCAATTTTGACGAACTTCAGTTTTTGATTTCGCAGCAACTCATCCAAACGCATAATATCCGATTCATGGTCGGATATGCGGGCTGGTCGGCAGGCCAATTGCAGGAAGAACTATCATACCGCTCCTGGGTAAGCGGAGAAATGGACCCTAACTATCTCTTCAACACCAATCCTGCCGAAATGTGGAGGTTGGCCATGGGTAATCAGGGGAATGCTTACGCTGTCATTGCAGACATTCCGGACGCTATTAATTGGAACTAATAAGCGGCAAGTAAATACCGGCTCTGCACGTAAAAAGTCAGTGAAACGCCAACCATAAGGCTCCTGCGACACAGACGAGGCTAAAGCCTATCGTCGCATACTTGCGCGTGTGAGGATGGCTTCGCACAAGTACTAATAGTGCTTTGAAGACCGTATTCGACAGCGCTGCAATTACGATAGTCCGCGCCGCGTAATCATAAGTGGACATGCGCTGTGCCCACTGAGACGTGCTAATCGTGATGGCATCCATGTCAGCAATACCCGAAAAGGCTGCTGAAGCGAAAGACCCAGACTCACCTAGCTCCTGACGCGAATAGTGCATGAACAAGGAAACACCGACATATAGCACCGCAAAATACAGGGCATTTTTCAAATCAAGAGGGTTTCCCAGCGGAATGTCCGATGCCACATGATCCATCTGCTGCCCTCGCCTGGGTGCATACAGAAAACCAACGACCAGCGCATTCACCAGGAACATAAGCGCGCAAGGCAGAAGTAATTGGCGCGTCAGCTCTGGCGCAAAAAGACGGGTCAAAAAGAGCACCCGCAAGTACATGACTGAAGAAGAAAGTAAAATACCGCCGCTGAATAGCGCAGCCATCTGGGGCGTTTCCCGACTTCGAGCGCTAAAAGCCCATGCTACTAAAGTGGAAGAGAAGAGGCCTCCTACAAATGCCGTCCCTAAAATGCCATAACCGGCACCACCAAATTTAAGTAGCAGGTATCCCGTCAGGCTGATGGAGGAAACCAGCAAAATCACCCATCCTATAGAGCGATAGTGCAACAGGTTATCCGGCCCAAAATAAGCGTCAGGAAGCAGCAAAAGGGCCAGCACGATGAGCACAAAAAACTTCAAAAAAGCCGCCAGTTCCTCCTGGCTTATCTGCTTGATAAAAAGCTTAAAGCGCGTTTTAAGCGATAGCAACACGGCTACTGTCACAGCGCCTCCGAAAGCCTCTCCTGCATAGCCAACAGCCACAAGATTACCTGATAAGTAGCTAACAAATAAGGCTATCTCGGTAGTGATACCCAAACCCTGCCGCTCTGCCTGCACCCAGTAGGCTACCGTTATTAACAGGAGAACACCTAAAGCTACTAAGGGTATTAACCACGTATTGGCCGCCTGAACCGCTAATTTAGCCGTCAGATAGCCTGTAATACTCATCAGCGAAAACGTACGAAGCCCTGCAAAACTGTACGGCTCTGCACTCTGCTGGTGCTCTCGCTCTAATCCCAAAACTAAGCCCGTTCCCAACGCTATAATAAGCCCCTGGAAAAAAGAAGGTAAAAAAGATAACCAGGCAGTGTCCATAAAGCCATCGTTTGCCCTGATGTTGCACCATTCCTTATGGTGCCTTTAGAACAAAAGTATCAATAAAATGCCCTTTTTAGAAAATAAGCCTCTTTGCACGACAATGAAGAACGACCGCTCCAGCACTCTTGCCCTCTAAAAACGACCTGCGCCCTTCCGTAAGCTGGAAAGGCGCAGGCTTAAATATTACCTTAGCAATGTTAGTGGCGCTCCTCCTACAAGTCTAAGCGCAATCCGATATTGTGGATGCCGCGGAAGATATTCGTATTGCGGTAGGCATAGTCCACCGACAGACGACTGCTTCCGCCCTTTTTGAAGGGAGTGGAGAACGTAAAGCCTGCGCTTAGACCATTGTCTAAAGTGGCCTCCGGGCTGCCGCGCGGAGCGTCAAACTCAATTTTATATGCCGTACGCAGGACAAACATCGGGCCGACAAAGAACTCCAAGCCACCGCCTACCTGGTCACGGGCGAAAGCGTTGGAAGTAAACGTGCCCAACAACGATAGGCGATTATTGCGCCCTAAGAGCCAGTCGTGCGATACACCGATATTCAGCTGCGAGGGCAATTCATACTCGGCGCTGCGCTGATAAAACGTCAGCGGATAGTTGAACGTCTGGTTCGTACTGTTGTTCTGCACGCCCAGACCCTCGCCCTTGAAACGCATTTTTCCGCCCACGTTGCGCAGCGAGATACCAAACTTGAAGTTGTCGTTGGCGCCCGTCACATATTGAACGCCGGCATCAAGCGCAATTGCATTGGCGCCCGCGTTCGGGATAGACTCGCTGACAAATTTTACAGCGACACCTACAGAAACGCGATTCTCAAACAAATGAGCGTAGGACAGACTCATGTTGAAAAATGCCGGGCTAAAAGTAGCACCCGAACCCTCCGGCGTGTCTGCCGTTGTCAGGCGCAGGTCTCCAAGATCGAACGAGACTAAACTAACTCCAAAGGCTCCTCGGCCCACGCGCTGGGCAAAGCCTAAGGCATTCAGGGCCATGTCAGCGCCCTCCAGGTAACGCGTGTGGTTGATAGCCAGCTGTGTCCGCTCAAAACGCGGCAACCCGGCCACGTTCATGTACAGAGCGTCCAGACCCGTAACCGACGAAGTATTCAATGAATGCAGACCCGCGCTACGCGCCCACGGGTTGATGAGAAGTTGTCCAGCGCCAGCTTCGCCCTGGCGGTCAGGATTGCCTGCCCACGCAGCCGATAAGGTCAGGGACAACAAGAGAAGCAAGCTGCTTGGATATAGGCTCTTCATACGAATGTAAGCGTTGAGCATGATAGCAGAAAGAATGAGTTGGTGAAAAAAACGACCGCATCAGGAGCGGATAAGGATTGGCAGCATGCCTTATCCTTCTCCGCTCCTGATACTGGTCAGTGCCTTACAGACCCGACGGGTCGAACTGTCGGGCAATACCAAACCATTTGATGGTTCGTTCGCCTAAGCCGGGCGCATTCACGTGAATGAGGTAAGCCCCACTGGCCACAGGTATGCCCTTGCTGTTTTTCAAATCCCATTCTAAGTCAGGACTGATCTGCCGGTACGGTTCATAGACCTCGTCGCGCCGGTATTGCTTAATGAAGCGACCATCGAGCGAGTAGATGGTTACTGTGCACTTAGCAGGCAGGTTCGTGATTTTCACTACGTTAGAAAACTGGTTCGTCTCGTAAGGCGAATAACCGTAGTACGGGTTAGGCACCACCTTGATGGAGTCAAGAGCATTCTGCACTTGCACCGCGTTCAGCTCAGTGGCCTGGCGGCCCTCGATTTTGAAGCGATACCGCGGCATACCTGTTTTCTTGCCTCCGTCGGCATCGTTGTACCAGGTATCAAATTGGCGATTCACCCGGAGCTTGATGATTGTTTCCGTGGGAATAAGCCCTTCGCGGAGCGATTTCATCCGATAACCGGGTGCCAAAGCAAGCATGCCGGCCCAGGCGATGTTGCGCATTTCGGGTTGCTTAAACACATCTGCTGCTGCAGGGCTGGGGGCGCGCTCTGGCGTCAGGCGCAGGCGTAACGCCTCGCAGGCATCGTAGGTGGTATAGGTAATGTAAACCCAGTGCTGACCGCCCAAGATGAAGTCAAAATAATCCTGCGGCTGTTGCGTAGTTACAATCTGACTGGTGGGGTTCCACAGCATGTCGCGCCCCGTGTAGGAGGTGTCCACCGCGCGGCTATATACCGAGTTCTCGCCAAAGAAGATATTGAGGCGGCGGCCTGTTTCCACCTCGATGGCATAGCCTGGGAACCAACCCATGCCAACCACGCCGCTGCCGTCCGGATCAGGCAAGCCGTCGCCGTTGGCGTCTACCTTTCCTACGGAAGGCGCGAAACGCACGTCGAACGACGAGCGCCGACGCGAGGGAACTGCCGGGTTGCCTTGCGTTTCTAACCCCGGCTTCTTCGGATAAGCATTGCTGGTATAGTAGAGAGACGCTGACTCTATTACAACGCAACGGCTCCACTTGCTGGTGTCAGGTGTAAGCACAATATCTACGTTGGGCAGGTTGGCCAATCTGAAATAACGGCTTCCTGAGTTCGTAGGCTCTGAATTGTTGCCCACTACCGCACCGCTCAGGGACAGCTGCGAAGGCGTCCAGGCAGGGGTGAACATACGCGAGTCGGAGGGCAACGCCCAATCACACAGCACGTAAGGCACAAACCAGCCATTCCCCATTGTAGACAGTGCCTGTTTGGGGTCAAACTCCTCATCGCGTTCCAGACGACTCGTCTTTACGTAGTTGAACAGACCCGTTTCTGTATCTGGGAAGCCCGTCAGCCAGCGCACGTTCGGGTCGGCGTATTCAATGGTAGCACCAATGGCGCCGTTTTGCTCTCCGGGCGAGGGGTACTTTTTCGGATCTCGCTTCGACCAGGTGAAGCTACCCGTAAAGGGAGGCTGTGAGACGGTCACCGAAAAACCGTACTGCGGCACAATCTGTTCGTTGATATCGGCGATAGTACGTTCAGAAGCGATGATTTGACCGTCTGGCAAGCGGCGCAATTCCCAACGCGCATCCGGATCGAGTTTTTCATCTTTCGGATTGCTATCTACAAAGCGCAGCTCATATTCACCATCTTTCACTTCTAAGGGATTGAAAATCGTCACAGCGATAGGCCCCCTTCCTGGGCGATAAAGTAGCGTAGTGTCTTTGGATGAGCCTAGCTGAAAGAGCGCATTACGGCTGGCGTTTTCCAACTCTAAGAACGTACCGTTGTTGCCCGTGCCCTCTAGGCGCGTGACAGCTACGCCATCGCCGTAGGCGGAATTAAGCACGCGATCTACAATTGGGCGCGGTACTACCGTGTAGATAGGGATGGGGCCAGTGGGCGCCTTACGGCCCGGCAGATAAGGGAACTGTTGCCCCGACACCGGCACATCATAGGGACGGAAGGGCGCATACTGGTTGTAGCTGTAGGCAATAACAGTGTAATAGTACTTTTTATGGTTAATAAGTCGCTTGTCGTTGCCTGTCGCAAAGCGGTCTTCTGTCAAGCGGAACGTATGGCGAAGTCCCTGGTCAGCACCTTTCACTTTTAGCACAGGGAAATAAACCAGGCGTTGTGGATTGTTTGGGTCTCGGGTTTCTTCCCAGTTATAAATTTCGGTGACGCCGTTTTTGATGTCCACCTGTTGCACTAAACGGGCTTTGCTGGGGTCGCTGAGGTCAGCCGTTGAGACGTTTGGATTAATGAGCTGATAAATCAGGTAGCCCTCGAAGCGATACTCTGCACGCGCCCTCTTTTCAGGATCTGGGCTGAGGCGAAGCGAGTCAGGGGCCAGGATGTCCACCTCCCGATAGCCTTCGCGATAGTTGTTGGATACCGGGTTTTCGTTGGTCAGCACGGCAATCAGCTGCTGGTTCATTTCAATCCAATTCACTGTCGGAGCATCGGGTCCATCAGGAAGTTCGAAGCAGTTGTCGAAGAGGCCCTGAGCGAATTTGTCGGCGCGGAAGAGCTGCTCTAAGTCTGGGCAAGGATAGTCAATATCCGGCACCCATGGGATACCAATGATCAGCTCATTGACGGCGCCCGGCAGCAGACGGAACGGACCAGAGGCTTGCAGGGTGCGGCGGTCGCCGAAGGCTAAGTTAGCCGTACACATAGACCATCCGCTCGGATCATTGGGCGGATCGTGTAGGGCATACCTAGTAATTTTTGTGTTGTTTAGGTCATAACCGCTGCCCCCATAAGTAAAGGGCGTCCGGTCGCGCCAGCGCCCGGTGAGGTAGTTGTAAAACTCAGGGGGTAGCTGGGGGTCGGTCATAGCAGGAGGCCATGTCCCTACGCTTGGGTTGTTGAAATACACGAACGACGACATGCCGATCTCCTGGCCAAACTCGTCTAATGGGCCCCGGAAATAGTCCACCCCGATAATGGGCACGCGCTGGCAGTAGGTGGTCACGCCCGCGCAATCGCACCCTGGTTGCCCATCGGTAGCGTCCTGGTTATAGCAGTACATCAGGCTCTTGGCACTGTCACAACCGATATAGTCGTCCTGATAACACCCTAAGTCAGGGTCTACCCACATAGCGAAGAACGTCGAGTCAATGCGGTCAACGGCGCGGTTAATCAGCTTGTAACGTTGGAACGTCATATCGTTCAGTTCGTCGTTCGTCACGTAGCCAAATGCCTGCACCTGCACCTCCATCTGGATAGGCACGCCATTGGTGCGCGCATGCGGAGCGCCACCACCTTGGTCGTTGTAGATCCAGAAGATCATCTCATCTGGGAAGCGATCCAGGGGGCAGCCTCGGATTTCAATGGAGGGATAATCACCGTCCATGGGGTTGTACAGGCCGTCTTCGTTGGCATCGTAAAAGCCGGCCAGACCTTGACTGGTAAACGGTAACGGAAAGCCCCAGACATCAAAAAAGAACGGGTTGCCGCGCGAGGGCCAGCCTTTTAAGCCGCGCGGAATGTTTTCGGGCGAGGCGGTACCCGTGGCCAAGTTGCTTATATGCTGGCGGATTTCATCGCCGGTTACACGGAAGTGGAAATCCCAGTTAGCGCAGGTGCGGTCATCTGTGATACCCTGTTCGTTGAGCGGGCCAGGCCAGAAGTCGTTGCGACCGCCGGGGCGATAATCCTGGCAGGCTAATTTCAAGTTACCGGCAGGGTCAACGCCACCCAACCACACCGATCCAGCGAAGAGCGAGGAAACTTCACGCTGTCCAGTGGCCGGGTCTACTTTGGGCACAACGTACCGGCCGTCGCGAAAGTCCCACCAGCAGTCGCCGCCGCCCAACAGGCGGGCGCGGACGTTGTTGATTTCCTGGTCTATCTGAGAGCGTGAAGCCGCGCATACACCGCGATACTGGACATTTTTGGCGCTATTATTACCGACCGCTTTGGGTCCGCCCGGAATATGCGCCGATGCGTAACCAGCCCACAGCGCTAACACCGCTATGACGATTCCTATGAATATACGCATGGTCAGAATGTGTTTATAGTGAATGATAGTAGTTTGAGTCGTGTTAGAATTGAAAAGCAGCGCCTACATAGATACGGCGCGGGATAGTGAAGAAGCCCGGGTTGAGCATCGCCCAGGAGTATGCATCTAAATACGCCTGCACGTTGCGCCCTTGCGCAGCAACACCCTGCACGACGGACTGGCCCTCTGCCGTGGCTAAGTAACCGTCGTCATAAGGCGAGCCACTCACCGGATACACGCTAATGATGTTCACCGTATTGAGCAGATTAGCCACCCGTAAATAGACGTTCAGGCTCAGCGGCATGCGCGGGTTTTTGTTCAATTCAAACGTTTTGTCCACTCTCAGGTCAATATTGGTACGCCAGGGCAGACGGCTACCGTTGATGGAGCCTAAAAAGCCGCTTCCGCCGAAGCGTTCAGCCCGCTGACGCGCCGTGTAGGGGCGACCCGATACGGCGGAGAACTGGACGTTGACACCGAAGAGGGCCAGGATGTCTTTGCCGGCAATGCGCGGGCCGTTGTAGCGCTTACCTGTGTCGAAGCGGTAGTCAAAAATGCCCTGAATGTTGTGGCGTTCATCGAAGCTAAGCGGGAAGAGCGTGCGCAGGTTGCCGCGCTGCGTCAGGCCCCGCTGCGAGTTGGCATCCGAGCCGGTACCATCGGCAAATTGCAGCGTGTAGGCCAACCGCAATTCAGCGTTCTGCACACGGCGCAGGTCATACTGGAAAGTGAAGCCTTTTACCGTGCCGAAGTCAATATTGCCGTAGGTATCATAACTGCCGATGGTCGGTATGTACAGGAGTGTCCGGCGCTGGATCATGTCGCGCAGTTCGCGATAGTACGCCGAAAACTTGATGGCTGAGTTTTGGGTAATGCGCTGTTGGAAGCCCACCTCGTAGTCTACCACGCGTTCGGGCAGCAAGTTCGGGTTATTGGCCGGCGTACGGCCGGGTACATAGAAGTAGAGGTAATCCAACGGCGTGGCTTCCCAGTTACTGGGCGGACGCTGCACCAAGATGTCATAGTGGGCAAAGAAGTTGGCGTCTTCCGAAATCGGGAAAGAGAAGGCTAAGCGCGGCAGCCAGTTGACCTGCGGCGTGTAGTCCTGGAACGAAGTGTTTGGGTTGTAGCGAACGTCAAAAATATCGTCGCCCGCGATGGTATCGCGCAGATAGGGCGTTACGACACCGCCGCCGAAGATCACGTTGCCATCCGGAGCCTGCGTACCGTCGGCGAAGAACCAGGTCTCGCCATTGCGGAAGGCCTTGACGGTGCGGTCGTTCGAGCTGGTTACATACACCTTGTAGTCGTCGCCGATCGTGCCCGGCCGCTTCCCGGCCCCTGGCACTGTGCGGTAGAACTCGTCGGCGCCCATGATCTCGTACAGTGAGAACGGATCGCGCAACACCTTCGTGTTTAGGTCAAAGCGCTCGATGCGAAGACCGAGACGGAAGATCATTTTATTGAACACAAACTTGTCCTGAAGGAAGGCAGCCTGATAGAGCGGACGCAACGGAGCCACTGGGAAGGTGCGGATGCCGTCGGCATCGCGCGCTGTGAAGAAGTCGTTGAACGTTACGTTGCCTGTCAGACGACGTCCTGTATGGTCGTAGCCGTAGTAGTCCACAAAGCCCTGGTCAAGCAACTCGCGCGAAGAAAACATACTCAGGCTCAACTGGCGCGGGTCGAGTGCATCGGTGTTGACGAAATTGGCCAAACCTTGCCCAGTCAGTTGACGAACCGTCCGATAAAATTTGAAATCGGGCAGGTCTATGACGGCATTGGCGTAGCGAGGCACTTCGATACCGAGTTGCGGCACACGTACGGTGCCAATGACCACATTCGTGTCCAAGCCGTTGAAATGGCCATTGGCCAGTTGACGCATCAGGTTCCATAAACCAAAAGGCGCTAAGGAATAACTGCGCTCTACGCGCTGCTCGTTCAATAATCCAAATTGGAAGCTGTGCGTACCTACTCGCCCTAATTTCAGATCGAAGTTAGCCGAGGCGATGGCAGTAATAATATCGCTCTCAGAACGACGATACACATTATATATCTGGTTGACATTAGTGTGCATATTCGACCAGATATTATTGTAGAGCGTCGAGAATATACCATTTTGAGCAAAGTACGTGTTGATATTCTCCGGATTGGTAGAATACTGGTTGTACGCGATCAGGCCGGGGTTGGTTACGATCGGGCCCGGTTCGTAGCCCGTGAAAGCGCGCAGATTACCTACGTGCGCTATTCGCCCGCTGTTATTGATGCCCGGAATTGGACGCTCTTCAAAGTTGAAGCGACCGATATAGCCGTACTCGAAAATGCGGTCCCGATGTCTGGGGTCATACACTTCTGAATTGCCGCGCTCGAAACCAAATTGGAGGGTGTAGCTCACATTGGAGATGCCCACTTTAGTGGTGCTGCCACCGCCGTCACCACCCAGGCGATGACGGAAGCGAGCAATCGTCCGGTAGCGAGAGCCATAAGAGGTGGGATTATTGTGGCTGTTGAGCAAACGCCAGCCGCCGGGCGTAAACTGATCCTGTACATCCCGATAAGTTCCTGTCAGGCTGAAGTCCATGTTGTCCGACAGGCGAAGGTCTAAGCGGCCCGTGAAGTCGAACTCCTGGCGCGCCTCATAGGGGCGATATTTAAGCGCATTGACACTGTCGCGTGTATAAGTTTCGGCCCGCGGAACTAAGATGCCGTTCTGACGGATCAATGGGTTGTTGATGAGCGTATCGAGCAGTTCATCTTTAACCCGATATACGGGTACTGCCGAGGGTCGGTCATCTTTTTGAGTCAGAAACTGACCCGAGGCCCGGAAGCCCAAGATGGTTTTGCTGGGCGCGCCATTAGCGCCTTTGCGCTTGATCAGCGGGCCGCTGACGTTGGCCGTGCCCAAGAACCAACCGTAAGGATCGAGACCGTAGGAGTTTTCCACCTCCACCGTGCCATGATATACGTCCGCTGGGCCTTTGGTCGTAATCGAAATGATACCGCCTGTTACGTCGCCGTATTCGGCGCCAAGGCCACCGGTTACTACTTGCAGCTGCTCGATGTCCTGCACGGGGGGAGGCGTGCCGGCTACCCGAATGCCGTCAATGTAGTAGTTGGTCGCATTCGAACGGGAGCCGCGGATGTTTACAGCGCCGCCGTCAATGGAGGTCGTACCTGCCGTAGTGGCTACGATGGCATTCACGCTTCGCGTCGGCAGGTTCCGGATCTGCTCCGACGTCAGCGTCTGGCCGCCAGAGGTTTTGTCTTGCTCAATGAGCGGCACTTTGAAGTCTTTAATGACCACTTCGCTGAGTACCGTACTGGACGATAGCGTGAAGTCTAAGGTGTTGATGGTGTTGGAAATCACGCGGACGCCAGTAACCTTCTGCGTTTGATAGCCCGAATAGGATACCTCAACGTCATAGTTACCCGGGTCTAAGTTTACCCGATAGTTGCCGTTAAAATCCGTTTGCGTACCGCGCACCAAGTCCGCACCGCGCATGATCTTGACGGTAGCTCCCAGCAGAGCCTCACCCTGATCATCGGTAATTTTGCCGGCAAGCACTGTGACGCCCACCTGAGAAAAAGCCAGCTCTCCAACCAAAAGCAAGGCCAGCAGCAGTAGTAATGAACGTACCATAGAACAGATGTTGGTGATGCAATCTTATTATACAAAAAAATGATTATCAATATCTTGATACCGATTTACCTCGAGTTTCTAACACAAAGACGGGCGCAATGATAACAAATACTCGAAAGCTCCAAAGGCCAAAAAAACACGAACGCAATACTTCTGACACTTTTTACCGCATCTGCGTTGGCGCAGCCCCTACGACATCCTCGATTTTTTTCAAGAGCACTTCGGCCAATTTCTGCTTCGACTCATGTGTCCAGCCGGCAATGTGCGGGCTGAGCACAACTCGCTCGCTGCCGTATAGCCGTTCATAAAGTGCCGCCTCTTCCGGATTAAAGGTCTCAGGTTTCTCGTTTTCAAAAACATCTATGCAGGCGCCGCCGACCTGTCCTGTCTCTAAGGCTTCCACGAGGTCCAGCGTCTTTACGCAAGCCCCTCGCGAGGTGTTTATGAGCAAGAAACCGGGCTTGCATTGTTGGATGAAAGACGCATCTACGAGATAGCGGGTCTCCTCGGTCAGCGGCACGTGCAGACTGATGATGTCGGCCTGTTGCTGCAGCGTGCGCAAGTCTGTCTCGCGCACCCAAGGCATATCGGAGGCATAGTCGGTCTTGTATTTATCGTAGGCCAAGACCTGCACCTCCATCCCTGCTAACTTGCGCGCGAACTGGCTACCGGTATGCCCAAAACCGATAATGCCGACCGTTTTACCACTTAATTCAAAGCCTCGATTGGCTTCCCGGCGCCAGATGCGCCGTCGCACTTCCCGGTCAGCCCGGATCAGGTGATTCAGTAGTGCCAGTAACATGCCCAGCGCATGCTCGGCCACAGCATTCCGGTTGCCCTCCGGGCTACTAACCACGGCCACACCGCGCGACGCCGCTGCTTCCCGATCCACAATCTCCATCCCTGAGCCTAATCGTCCCACAAACCGAAGCCTCAGAGCGCGTTGCAGCAAAGCACTATCCACCCGAATTTTACTGTTGATAATCAGCCCCTCGTACTCCGAAATACATCCGGCAACTTCCGCCGGTGTAATCTCCGGAAGAAAATCGCACCTGTACCCTAAACGCTCCAGCCCTATAAGTAGGGCCTCATGGCAGTCATCGGTAATCAGCACTCTTTTCATCCCAAAAGACAACACAAAGACCGGAAGAAAAAAGCGCTTCCGGGAGGGCAAATGTATGAATACCTGCTTTGAGCATGTGAAAGCCTTCTACGAATGAGTAAAATGTTTGGAGGGCATCAGCGCGTTGCTCGAATTTTGCCGGGTAAAAAAGGCAGTATCCGCACGGCAACACCCTTTCAACAACGCGATATGATGCTATCTGTCCGCTTTGGGCCTCCTTTTATTTTATTACTGCTGGCATGGTTATGTGCGTGCCGACCTTCAGAGCCCGGCATTACCGAAGAGGTGGAATGTTATGTGCGTTACCTCAAGCCTGAAGGACAGACGTTGGCCGAGATGGTAGTGCGTCGCCGTGCAGGCAATGAGGCAAGACCAGCAGAGATACCCGGCGGCGTGCGCTACCGCGGCACACCCATGCAGGCAATTGCGTTAGACAGCGCTACTACATACCGATTGGAAGGGAAAAACCCCTTTGCCACAGAACATTCCTTCGCCTGGACAGACACTCGAGGGCGCCCCCGTGAGTTCGTCCTGAGCATGCCGCCTATTTCCAATCTCTCTTTTGGGGGCAAAACGCTCCCCATTCGCCAACCGGCTACCTTGCGCTGGAGCGGCCCACCTATTACCCAGAACGAAGCCTGGGTGATCTTGTGGGAAAAAACAGATCAAAGTGCCGTTACGCCGATGGAAATCATCACTGCGGCGGGTATGGATTACATCGAATTCCCGGCTGCCCAGTTGGCTAAACTCGGCCCTGGAACCTGGTCGTATTATGTTGTGCGCCAAAAGGCATTCCGTCAAGAGGAGGCCGGCTTACTGCTCAAAGGCATAGCCGAGTACTACAGCGACCCTGATACGATTCGGCTGGTTAAGTGATCTATCGTTTGAAATTAAAATGGCGCTCCAAACTCCCGATACGATGGGCTATCTTTCTTGTTTAAATGGGCAATTATTGTAGAGTTAGCCTCGCCTTGATATTTTCTGGCCGAAAAATTGCTTTACGTCTGTTGGCAAGCGCCATTGCGCTAATTAGCACGAGGCGCCAAAGCAGAGTGTGTACTTTTGCATCATCTTTTTTTCATTTAAAAAATAGCAAACAAATCTAAACATGAAGAAAGCGCTTTTGCTTCTGCTTTTAGCGTTGCCTGTACAGGCGTATTTACAAACTACGGGGGCCAAGAAGAGCACCGATGCACCCGTTACCTTGGTGTGCAAGATTATAGATGGCCCGCCCAATGCCATGAACATCTTCGTGTATGAAAAATTTGGCCTGGCTACCCGTGAAATTGCGCGCGGGCAGCGCCAGGAAGACGGCTCTTATGTGGCTACCCTTCCAGGTGGTGAGCCGCGTGTGTACTTTGTCGGCTTTAACGACGTGCAGACCACACCGATCATTCTAGGAAAAGAGAAGAATTTAACCCTCTGGGCCAACGCTCAGTACATGGAAAAAGGGCGTACGGTTGGTTCCGAAATCAATAAAGCGTACGAGAACCTGCGCAAGGGAGCCGAACAATTGCGCTTGCAGGGCGAAGAGCTGTACAATGAGCAACGCGACGCCCGCGTGCGCAACGATGCTGCTGCAATCCAAGCTGCTCGCGAAAAGTTCAAGGCCCACAATGAGGCCAAAGCCAATTTCATCGCTGAGCTGAAAAAGACGCAGCCGATGTTGTGGCGTTCGGCCACTTTATTGCTCTGGCCCGACGATGTTTCGGAGAACGCTACGCCCGCCTCTATCGTGGACTTCTATGCGCGTGAGTTTTTTGCTTATGCCAACTTAGCCGACCCGGGCTATGAGCAGGTACCGGAAATGTTTGACGCCTTCCAGAACTACGTCGCTTTCCTGCAGCAATTGGGCGCTCCCGCTGACCAGATAAAGAAAGGTCTGGAAACCCATCTGGCCAAATTGCCCAAAGGCTCCATGGCCCACCGCCGTGCCTTTGGCGGCGCCATTAAGGGGCTGCAAAATGCCAATCACCAGGACCTGGTTGTGTTCACGCAGCGTTACATAGAGGCCTTTAAAAACAACGACTTGGGCGACGTGGCCATTCTGGAGGCTGAAATGCGCCGCACCTCCACGTTTACGCCGGGCATGCTCGTGCCCGACCTTGTGGGCGCCACGCCGAAGGGCGACACGCTTTCGCTCCTCAAGCACCTGAAAGGTAAGTACGTACTCATTGACTTTTGGGCCAGCTGGTGCGGCCCTTGCCGCCGCGAAAACCCAAACGTAGTCGCGTTGTATAAAAAGTACAAATCCAAGGGCTTCGACGTTTTTGGCGTCAGCCTCGACCGCGACCGCGAAGCCTGGATACGCGCCATCGAGCAAGATGGACTGACCTGGTCGCATATCAGCGACCTGCAGGGCTGGCGCAGCGAACATGCAGCTCTGTATTCCGTGAGCTCTATCCCGCAGACGGTGCTGATTGATCCGCAAGGGCGCATCATTCAACGCAACCTGCGTGGCGAACAACTCGCTGAAAAACTGCGGGAGATTTTCGGCGAATAAGCCAGAGTCCTCCATCGCTTTCGCATGCTCCGAGCCGATGAAGGCTGCACAGTCCTTTCTGCTCGGAGCATGTTTATTTGCATGCACCCATGAAGCAATTTTACCTGCTGATGCTCTTCTGGGGCGTTTTGGCGCCCTTTAGTCTTCGCGCACAAGCCCTCCGTGGCCAGGTGCGCGACGCCATTTCAGGATACCCCGTCGGCGGCGCGACGATACGCCTCTCAGACGGACGCTCTAACAACGGCCCAAGCGCTATATCGGATAGCACGGGCGCTTTTGCCTTGACGTCGCTCTTGCCCGGGTTGTACTTGTGTTCAATAGAGGCACAAGGCTATGAGACGCTTCTCCTGCCAGAGGTTCGCCTTGTTTCTGGCCGCGCCGTGACGTTAGACCTTACGCTCAAGCCCTCTGCACGCCCTTTGCCCGATGTGGTCATCCGGGCCAGTGCTGAGCGGCAGACGCTACTGCCGTTGGGCGAAATCCCGCTGACAAGAGAAAAAACACAGCGTTTCCCGGCCACCTTCTTCGACCCGGCCCGCTTAGCTATGGCTTTTGCCGGCGTAGCCAACGCCGATGACCAGGCCAACGGCCTCGTGGTGCGCGGCAACGGCCCCCAAAACGTGCGCTGGCGGCTGGAGGGCGTCGAAATCGTCAACCCTAACCACCTGCCCAACGCCGGCACGCTCAGCGACCGGCCCACCACTGCCGCCGGCGGCGTGCTGCTCTTCTCTGCCCAACTGCTCGACAACTCCACCCTGCTCACCGGCGCGCTGCCGCCCGGCTACGGCGACGCCTTCGGCGGCATCATGGACATGTACTGGCGCAAAGGCAACGCCCAACGCCACGAACTTACCGCCCAGGCCAGCCTGTTGGGCCTCGACTTCTCCGCCGAAGGACCCTTAGACCGCCGACGCGGCCATTCGTACCTTTTTAATTATCGTTACTCTACCGTCGGCTTGCTGGGCCAGATGGGCATTTCCTTCGGAAATGAGCAAATCTGGTTTCAAGACTATTCGTTCAAAACTGCCTTCTCCGGAAAAAACGGCGGCGAATGGGCAATTTTTGGCGCTGTAGGCGACAGCCGTAACCGATTCACACCGCCAGGCGACAGCGCTGATGCGCGACAATTCAAAGACCTGTTTCAAATTGACTTCCGCTCCAGCACGGGGTTGCTTGGCACCAGCGGGAACACCGCCCTCGGCGCCCGAACGCGCTTGTTTGTCAGCGCCGTTGGCTCGGCTCAACGCAATACACGCACTGCTGAGGCCAGAAACCTCTTCTCCGAAAGAGACACCTCCTTAGAGGCTCGTGCCGGTCTGTCGCTGCGCCTATCGCACCAGTCGCATTCGCGCCGGCGATGGCAGGCAGGTCTGCTGGCGCAATACGCCTCTTTCGACACTGGCGCCGAACGCCGCGACAGTCTGCTCTACTCTTCAAACGCGCAAACGCTGACCCTCCAGCCCTGGGTTAGCTTCTATTGGACGGCTCCGAGCGAACGCACCCAAGTGCAAGTGGGTCTGCACAACCTGCTGTGGCATTCCGGCCAGCACACAAGCAGCCGCCGTTTGGAGCCCCGGCTCACCGTAGTACAACGGCTGAACGAACGCCACCAACTGGCCTTCTTCGCCGGCCTGAACAGCCAGACGCATCCACTGTGGTTTTACGCCCTCCATCCGAACAACGCCGCCGAAGCCAACCGCTTAATTGGCGTCTCCATCGCTCACGCGCTTCAGCTCTCTGCCCGGCATTCCTGGACACTCAACGACTGGTGGCGACTACGCGCAGAGGTCTTCCATCAACGCCAGAGAGGCATACCCGCTGTTGGCCCAGTGCATCTAAGTAACATTAGCGAGCAACAACCCCTGGGCGTGCTTGTGGCTGAGGGTCAGGCACAAAACACCGGCGCAGAGCTCTCTGCTGAAAGGTTTCTATCCAATGGCTGGTTTTTACTGGCCAACACCACACTTCTGCAAGCGCGCTATACCGGCGCCGACAAGGTGCAGCGATTGAGCCGATGGAACACAGGCTATATGGCTAACTTCATCGCCGGCAAAGAATGGACACTTGACGACTGGCCCGAACGCCTGCGTACCTTCGGTGTCAACGGCCGCCTCGTCTGGGTCGGCGGACAACGCGCTGCCCCCTTGGACACCACTGCCTCCGCCGCCAAACAGGCAACTGTGTACGACCTCGCCAACGGATATCCTATCCGGCTACCCGACTTCATCCGCCTTGATTTACGCATCTACTGGCGCCGACACATCGGCCAGCGCCGCAATAGCCTGCTGGCCTTCGATTTGCAAAACGCCACAATCCGCAATAACATCGCTTACTATTATTATGACCCGCTCCTACGCCAGGTGGCTACCAAAAACCAACTCGGCTTTGTGCCGAATATCAGCTGGCGGTTAGAATGGTGATAACCGCACACGCTCACTGCCGTATTTTTGAGCAAAATTTCACCCTCGCCATGCCGAAAAAATTGGTTCGCTTCGATTGGGCCCTGAAACGCCTGCTGCGCAACAAAGCCAACTTCGACGTCCTCGAAGGATTCCTCTCCGAACTCCTGCGACAGGACATCCGCATCAGGCAAATCTTGGAAAGCGAAAGCAACAAAGAGTCCCAATTCGACAAATTCAACCGCG
>JANWVR010000057.1 GCA_025056735.1 Saprospiraceae bacterium | reverse complement strand
TCGGTATCGGGTGGCGTGGGCGCGCTGCGCTTCGAGTGGACGAAAGACAATCAGCCGTTTGCCAGCCGACAAAACTTAGACAGCCTGAATGCTGGCCGCTACGTGCTCACCGTTACGGATGAAAACGGCTGCACACGGACGTTGGGGCCTGTGGTGGTGGATAACGTCATTTCTACACGCGACCTGAGCGCTCAGGCGCGTCTGCGCGTGCTGCCCAACCCGGCCGCCGAAAGCATCCGCCTCGAAATAGCTGGCATCGAACCCACTGCCCTGCGCCTGTTGGACGCCCGCGGGCAATGGGTGCAAACGCTGACGCCGACCGACGCTCGTCAGAACATCGCCATTGCACACCTGCCGCCGGGTCTGTATTACCTGCAGGCCATTGATGCGCAAGGACAGACCTGGACAACGCCCTGGGTGAAGCAGTAACCGCAGCGCCCGGCTTTCCCTTTTCGGCAGGGTTGGAGAAATGCCTCCGGGCACTCCAACCCTGCCAATTTTTGTAGTATCGTGAAAAATAAACTGGATATTGAAAAAGCAACTTCCGTTCAGCGGCGCTCCATCTCAAGGCGAATGGGCAAACGACACTGCGCGGCGAACACCCCAGTTTCAGCGTCTCAACAAACGCCTCCTGGAGTTTCCGGCGGGCCTGGCGCTTGCGGGCAAACGCCTTGGTCGGGCGCGAACCCGACCGCCTGACCCTTCACCCACAGCCCATACCGGGCTGGTTCTTCCTGCGCCAGGACTTCGAATATCTGGCCAGTGGCCTGACGTTAGACTGGTTTGCCGGCACGCGCTGGCAAGTGTGGGGAGCGGCCAGCTATTACCGCAGTCGAAGTTTTCATGCGCAGATGCTGGAATTGCAGGACGACGGTAAGTTGCAGCCCAGAGACCTTCCCATAGACCGAAGTTTCAACCTTTACGACGTCGGCTGGAGCGGCGAGCTGAGCATACGCTACGTGTTCTGGAGCATCAGTACGCTGCAGCTGACCTACCAGTACCGCCGGCAGGCGAATAGGCTTGGCATTCTTTCTCCTGAAGAGCAAGTCGCCGAGTCGCTCAGGCTGAGGGCAATTGTGTTTTTGGATTTGCTGCCGCGGTAAGGGAAGGAGGGCTGTGGGCTAAGAGGCAAGGTAGGGCTGTGCGCTGCTGTTGCCCATGTTTTGCAATTTGCTCAGGTAAGTGGTCGTTTAGGGAGGGTTTTTTTGAAATGCAGGATGGACATCAAGCACTGTTTTTCGGATGGGGTGGTTTTTAGGCCCGACAAGTTTGGTTGGCAGGGGAGGCCGGCCTTTTTTTTGGCTTTCATTTTCAGGCCAGACAGGCTTGGCCGGTACTGGGCGCTTTTGGCGCTGGTTCTGGGGCTTGTGGCGCCCGTTTTTTCCCAAAAGGTCGAACGGGCGGGCGTGTTGGCGCCCGAAGCGCGCGAGCAGCTGCGGCTGGCTGAGGATACGCTGGCGATACTGGCTTTTGCGATTACGAACGACACCTCCTCGGAGATGCGCTTTCTGGCTTGCAAGAGCCTCATCACCGGTTTGGTACGCGCGCTGAAGACGGAGAACTCGTTCCGCTACCCGTTTGAGCGCCTTAAAAGCGTGTCCATCCTGACGCCGCCGGATAGTTCTTTTCGTATTTTCACCTGGCAGCTGTTTGTGAACGACTCCACGTATCGGCACTACGGGGCTATTCAAATGAACCAGCGGGAGCTGAAGCTTTTTCCGCTGATTGACCGGCGTTTTGAACTGTCCGACATGCCTACTCGCGAAGCGTTGCCGCCCAATCGCTGGTACGGCGCTGTTTATTACAACCTGCGGCCCTTCGAGACGCGCCGAGGGCGGATGTACCTGCTGTTTGGCCTCGATGGGCATACGTTTTTTGAGAAGCGCAAGGTGATGGATGTGCTCTCCTTCGACGCTAAAGGCGAGCCGGTACTGGGTGCGCCCGTTTTTGAGCGCAACGGCCAGCTGGGCGAGCACCGCCTCATCCTGGAATATTCTGCCGAGGCCAAAGTGCGGCTTAACTGGGACGACTACTACAAGATGGTGCTTTTCGACCACCTGATTCCCTGGCCTTCTCCGCATACTGCGGAGGGCATTACGCACGTGCCCGACGGCAGCTACGACGGCTTCAAGTTGGAAAAAGGTCGCTGGGTGTTTGTAGAAAAGGTGTTCCGCGATAGCCAGGAGGAGGCGCCTCGCCCCTACCCGGTGTTGGATGAAAAAGACCGGCGCGATCTGCTGGGCCGTCCGCCAAAAGCGAAAGGGCAAAGGCGATAACGCGGGTTTACTGGCGGCGGCGGGGCGTATCGGCGGGCACGGGCAGAGAAAACTCCGAGTCCCAGCCGGGGCGCAAGGCGTCGAGTTTTTTGGAAAAAACGCGCTCAGGTTGCCGTCGGGCAAAGTAGTCGCCGCCGTCCCAGCGGCCGTTGCGGTTGGCGTCTTCGATGAGTTGCGCGGTGTAAGCGACCGGCATGAGGTCGGCGAACACCTCGCGCTGCTTCGGACCCTCGGCGACGAGCAGGCGCTCCTCTTCCAAGGTGTTGCCGTTCAGGATGCGCAGGATATAGGCCATTCCGGGCGTCAGGTTTTCCAACACCAACGCCAGTGTGCCAACCTGCTTTTCGGTGGGTACGGAGAAGAAGCGCGTCAGCGTGTCGGCGTTTGTGGCGCCCCAGAAATCCATCAGCGCGCCGGGCAATAGGGTCAGCGTATAGCGGCGTCCGCGTTCCCAGTTGAGCGACAGGCGCAGCGCGAGCGGGTCTGCTGAGTCTGGAGACAGGGTGAAGTCGCGCATTTCGGTGCTGTCGGCCAGCCAGACGACGCGGCTGGTATCCACGCGGGTCAACGGTGCGTTGAAGGGCACAAGCACCGGGCGTCCAGAGCGCACATTCACCGTGCGCGGCGGCGGCAGGGCTGTAGGCGCTGCAGGCTGCGCGGGGCGGCGTCCGCCAGGTGGCGGCGTCAGGCGCTCATCGCCGAAGAACAGGCGGTGCTGTTTGAGGAAGGCGGCTTTTGCTAAGGCGCGCACGGGCACGGTATCGGCATTGGCAAAGAGCGTCCAGGCCAGAGAGTCGGGGTTGTCGTACCAGACGATGAGAGTGTCTTGCTCGCGCGTGGGCAGGTAGCGTATGGCGGGCGGCTCCACGCGCAGCTGGGGCAGGGCCGTCAGGCGCCCGTAGCCCAGTCGCACGGCGCCGTACTGGTTGACGCGGCGCGCCAGTAAACGACCTGCAGGCGCAGGAGCGCTCATCCGCAGCACGGGCACGGCCACCAACGTGTCGGCGGGTTGCACCACCACGAAAGAGTCCAGAAAGCCAATGCGTTCGCTTTCCGGTCGCCAGCGCAGGTTCTGGTCGGCATCTTCGATGGCTATGCAGCGGTACGTGCCCGGGCGCACGTTAGGCAGGCGCAGCTGGCCGCTTTTATCGGTGCGCGCCAGATAGTACGGCCTTTCCGCGACGACAGCGCTGTCGGCTAAGTTGTCGTACAGCAGAACGGAGGCGTTTTCCACAGGTTCATTGCTGAACGCATCCACCACGGCGCCCACCAGCGTCGTGCTGTCTATGTGGTCGCCTGTAGAGAAAACGAAGCGCAGGTCTTGGGCTACGTTGCCCTCGTGCAGGTCGCGCACCGCTGTGCCAAAGAAGATGGTATAAGTGGTGTTGGGCCGCAGCGGTTCGTCCTTGTCGAAGCGAAAAACGACCGTTCGGCCCTTGAGTGTAACCTCGGGTCGCTTCGCCAGCGGGGGCGAGACAAATACCTGAGAGTTCACTTCCTGGAGGGTTACCCACTCGTCGAACGTCAGGTAGATGGCGCGTTCTCGGAAGTTCAGCGCACCGTTGCGCGTGCTTTTTGCCTCCACTACTCGGGGGGGCGCAGTGTCCTTCGGGCCCCCTTCAGGCGAACCTATCCGTGCACACGCTCCCAGCAGGAGGGCTCCCGCAAACGCTATGAAATTCCTCTTCATGCCAGAAAGCCGCAAAAGTAGGCAACCGCCTTACCAGCCGGGCAGGATGTTGAAGCCCCAGCGCCATTCACGCGCTTCGGGCCTAGCCGATAGCGGCAGGGCGTAGTACGGCTCCAGCACTACGGCGCCAAACAGGTTGATGCGAATAGAAGCGCCCACGCTGAAAATCGGCTTGTGGACCTGTCCGGTCTGCTCCGAACGCTGCTCCAAGTCATTAAAATTAAAGAAAGCCACGCCGCCGTCAGCAAAAAAGGCTAAGTCCACCGGCAAGAAGAAATTGACCAAACTCAGCGGCTTGCGCCCCAGGAAGGGCAGGCGCAGCTCGGCGTTGGCCACCGACATCTTGCTGCCGATCATGCGCTCGGCCAGCAGCGTGTCGGCGGTATACAGGTCGTTGGAGCCGTAGCCGCGCACAAACCAGGGATTGCCCAAAAAGAAGGGAAACACCTGGTTGGAATTGCCGCCAAAGCGCCCGTACGACATGCTCCGCATGGCCAGCGTAAAGGGCCGAAGGCGGAAGTAGCGGCGCCCGTCAATGAGCACAGTGGAGAAGTTGAAGTCGCCAAAAAACTGCTCGAAGCCGAGGCGGTAGCGCCAGCCCTGTAGCGGAGCGGTGAAGCCAAAGAACGAATTGTCGCCTACCAAAGCCGTGTTGACATTAAACAGCGACAGCTGCGCCGAGCCAGGCACCCGCTGGCGTCGTGAACCGAGGGCCAGATATGTATCCGGGTCGTAAAAAGTCGAATACTCGGTAGTGCGCGTGCTGTAAAACTCGTAGGCTCCCCCCAGTTCAATACGGCGCGTAGTGGAGAAAGGATACATCACAAAGGCGCTGAGGCGCTCCTGGAAGAGGCGCTGAATGCCCAACACCTCTTCTATGGCGATGACCCGCACGCCGGGGCGGGTTTCTACGGGTGTCCGTCGCAAGCCATAGTAAGCTACCGAGCGGAAGGGTATGTGCGAGAAGGAGCCGCCCCAGGCTAAGCGCCGTTTATTGTTGATATACGAGAAGATACCGGCGGCATCCTGAATTTCGCCGTTGACCGCTAAGCCGACATACAGCTGGTTGTTGCCCAGGATGTCGTCGAAGAGCATGTCCACGCCTCCGGCCAGCCCGGTGGCAGCGCCGAAAGAGGTATTGCCCGTGGTAACGCCGATGCCACCGCCGCCGCCGATGTAGGATAGGGAAAAGTTGGCCCTATAGGGCATCTTGCGCAGCGTAATGGTGTCGAGCACCTCTTTGAAGTTGAGGTCCATCAGGCGCAAGTTTGTGTTCACTACATCACGTTTGCCCGGCGAAAAGGGCGGCAGAGCAGCTGGGGCCATGTCCACGGCGTTGGCGCGCACCTCTTTTTTCTCGAAATTTTCGGCGCGGGCCTGGTGTATTTCATAGTTGCCCTCGTTGTAGAGGGTGTACAGCACGCGGTCGCCCGCGACGGCGATGGCCGGAGCGTAGTGCGTGATGCCGCTGATGCCGGTTTCAATTTGGGTAGCCTGAAAGACCTGCTTGGTAACGCGGTCGTAGTAGTACAGGTTGCGCATGCCGTCGCGATTGCTCAGGAAGTACAGGTTGCCCTGGCCATCGAACTGGGGGTTGACGTTGTCGGCTCCGGCGAAGATGTCGAGCATTTCGGTGTAGCCATTGGCCATGTCCATGATGCCGATGTTCATACGCCAGGCGCCGTTGGTGCGGCCGCGCTCCATGCTTAGCTGGTCGGTGGCGAAGGCCAGTACGGAGCCGTCGCGGTTCCACGAGGGGTGTATTTCCGAATAGCGGTCGTTGGTCAGACGGCGCACTTTTTTGGTTTTCAGGTCGTAGGCGTACAGGTCGGTCTGGCCGTTCACTAAGCCGCTGACGACGATGGTGCGCCCATCGGGGCTCCAGGCCGGGTGGCTGAATTCGGGCACGCCAGGTATGGCGATGCGCTCTAAGGTTTTTCCCGAAAAAACGTCTTTGATGATAAGGACGCTGCGCCCTTGCTCGTAGACGTCAAAGGCGAAGCGCTCGCTATCGGGCGCCCACGTGCCGGCGCTTTCGATGAAATCGAAGTGGTCAATATGCCCATCCTGAGCGCTGCTGGCCACCTTGCGCATCACCTTGCCCGTGCGCGCGTCGGCCAGGTACAGGTCAATGGAAAACAGGTTGCGTTCCGACAGGAAGGTGAAGTACTTGCCGTTGGGGCTGATGGACGGGGAGATGTTCATCGAGCCGAAGTTGTCGTCCGACAGCAGGCGTTTGCCCGGGAAGCGCTCCTTTTTGTCTTTGGTCACCCACTGGCCGTAGTGGTTGCGCAGCGTGCGCGTCCAGGCTGCCGAGAGCGAGTCGGCCGTGGCGCCCAGCACCAGTTGCACGGCGCCCTCTAAGCCGAAGCGCGCCGTGTTGACAAAGAGCGGGTTGATGACGCCGTCGCCATAGACGCCCGTAACGAAGGCCCAAAAGGCCTGCCCCCAGCGGTAGGGAAAGAACTTGCCGCTGTCTAAGTCGCGGAAGTTTTTGGGCAGCGCGTCGTGCTTGACGGCGTCGCGCATCCACATGGCCGTATGCGGGTCAATGCGCCCGATGGACAGGTATTCGGCCAGCCCTTCGACCATCCACAGCGGCAGGTTGCCCAGGTTGCGCATCGTCGTGGAGTCGCCTTCCAAAATGAGTTTGTATTGGAAGGCATGCACCAGCTCGTGGCCCAGCACGTGGTGTGTCTGCTGGTTGGTCATGGCTACCGGGAAGACGACGCGGTTGCGCAGCGCCTCCGTCACGCCGCCCGTGCCTACGCCAATATCGCCCATGATGGTGTTGGTCTGCTGGAAACCCGCGTGGTCGTTGTAAAGGATGATCGGATTTTTCTCCCTAAAAGTGTCCAGCAGCACGGCCTGGTGCATGCGGTACCACAACTCGGCAGACGCGGCCAGCTCGCGCAACCTGTCCGGATTTTTCAGATAGTCGTAGATGCGGAAGTGCTCCGTTTCGTGCACCTGGAAATCGTGCTCCTGGTAGCGCGGCTTGTTGCGCCCAAAGTACTGAGCCTCCGCCGCCGGGCCACCCAACAGCCCGCAGGCAAGCAAAAGCAAATAAGCGTATCGCATAGATCGGGAAAGTTAGGTCTCAAAAGTAAGTCCTGACAAACAACGCCGTAGACGCAAAAACGGCAAAGGCAGCGGGTCAAGAATGTGTTAAAAAAGGCTAAAAGTTGCGGCTTTTGCTCGTTTGGGCACTAAGGGCGTTGCGGTTCATGACTCGGATTTGAATAGCGCGTCCATCGTCAGAGCGCTTTGCACCAGTCCACCGGTGTGTGGTGTTGAGGCCAGGCCGAAGGTGGTGATGAAGGTAAGAAAAACCGCTTTTTTTGTTCCTGTAATCCGTTTGAAGAGAGCGACTTTTTCGCGCAGCTCCTCTGCATAACGCTTGTCTATGGAGAACAGCCCGGTAGAGAACTTGATTTCGCAGAGGTTGATGACGCCGTCGCGACGGTCTATGACTAAGTCCACCTGTGCTTTGCGGTCTCCGTCGGCGCCTGTCCAGGCCGAGGAACGGGTGATAACACCGCTGACTCCCAGGGCTTTCTTGATCTGTTCTACATGCTGAAGGCACACCTGCTCGAAAGCGTAACCGCTCCAGGCGTTGAAAGCCGGGGCATCGGCGCTCCATACATAGTTATCCAAATGGCTGGAGGGCTGGATGAACTTGAGGTAAAACAGCGTATAAAAGTCAGCCAACTGATAAAGCGCCTCCTTGCTTCGCCTATCGAAGGCCTGATACTTCCGGATAAATCCGCTTTCCTCCAATTCAAGCAGGGCCTTAGTTGTGTTGCCGCCATTGGGCAGCCCCGCCTTTCGGATAATCTCTTCGCGTACCATGCCTTTTGTCTTTTGGGCAAGCACTTCCACAATGGCTACATGCCGCTCCGAATGTTTGAAAAGCGAAGCAAAGAGGTATGAGAACTCCGAACGCAAAAATCCATTAGCAGCGAAGCAGAGGTCGTTGATGTTTTGCAACGCACTTTTGCTCACGTCTACTTGCTCTAAATAAAAAGGGATGCCGCCCAACACCATGTAGAGCTGAATAATCTGGTAGCGATTGAAAGCTGCGCCGCGCGCTGTGAAATACGCCTCGCACTCGGCCAGCGTAAACGGCTCCAATTTTATCCGACTCGTTACGCGGTTATACAACCCGCCGGTGTTCATGAGCAAGCGATGTATCATCCACGAAGAGGCCGAACCGCAGACGACGAGCAAAATGTCAGCACGAGCGCTTGCCCACGCATTCCAAAAGTGTTCGAGCGCCGAAATGAATTCCGACTTAGGCGTATCCATCCACGGGAGCTCATCTATGAAAACGACCTTCTTACGGCCCGCTGGAAGCCCGCCCAAATGGTCGGCCAATTGCCGAAAGGCCTCAAACCAGTCTTGAGGCATAGGGTAGTCCTGCCTGGCAGAAGCAGCGCTCAGTAGAGCGGCATGGAAATTCTCCAACTGCCTCCGCGTAGTGGTATTGGCCAGACCTGTTACCTGAAAATCAAACTGCCCGTAAAAAGCCTCCCGAACCAGGAAGGTCTTGCCCACCCGCCGACGCCCGAAAATGGCGACAAAGTCAGAACGCTCGCGCTTCCAAAGCGCGCGCAATATTTGCAGCTCCTTATGTCGGCCAATAAAAGGCTCCATCCTCGCTTCTTTTCCCGCAAAATTAAGTCTTTTTGATAAAAAAAAGCAGATAACGGGCTAAATGCACCTTTCCGAACCCACATTTAGCCCGTTATCCCACCCAAAAGGGCCAAAAAGCCCGTTCAGGCGTTTAAAATCCCGCGATGAGTGTCGCCTGCTGGTTTTCGTCTGGATGGCCTTTTCATGTCAACCATACACCGTTTTGATGCCCTACCTTTGCGCCGCCTTAACACAAACAATTCGCAAACGGAATGGCGCGCGTAGAACTCATTATGCCCAAAATGGGCGAAAGCATTATGGAAGCCACCATCCTGAAGTGGCGCAAGAAGCCCGGCGACCGGGTGGCGCTGGACGAACCCGTGCTGGACATCGCCACAGACAAGGTGGACAGCGAGGTGCCCTCTCCGGTGGAGGGAGTGGTCGTGGAAGTGTTGTTCAAGGAAAACGACGTAGTGCCCATCAATACCGTCATTGCCATTATCGAGACGGACGCTTCGGCGGCGGCGCCAGCGGCCTCTCCGGCGGTGAGCGCACCAGCATCGGGCAACGGCCAGACGCCGGCTGTGGCTGAGCCTGCTGCGGTATCGGTGCCCTTCGTGCCGACTGCGCCCGCCGAGCCTGCGCCCAGCACCGCGGCGGCCAGCGGACGCTTCTACTCGCCGTTAGTGCGCACCATTGCGCGCGAGGAAGGCATCTCTCAGGCCGAACTCGACCGCATCCCAGGCTCGGGCCTGGAAGGGCGCGTTACCAAAAAAGACATCCTCGCCTACGTACAACACCGCAAAACTGCGTCTGCCGCCACGTCCGCAGCGACAGCGGCATTCACCTCGACGCCCACTGCCGCTCCCGCCGCTGCCCCAACAGCGGCTCCCACAACCGCTCCCGCAGCACCCCCCGCAGCGACGTCCGTTTCGGGCAACGTAGAAATCATTGAAATGGACCGCATGCGCCGGCTCATTGCCGAGCACATGGTCATGAGCAAGCATACCAGCGCCCACGTTACCTCTTTCGTGGAGGCCGACGTAACCCACTTAGTGCTGTGGCGCAACCGCATCAAAGACGAATTCCGCAAAAAATACGGCGAAAACATCACCTTCACGCCCATCTTCATCGAGGCTATTGCGCGCGCCATCCGCGACTTCCCGCTCATCAACTCCTCAGTGGACGGCACGCGCATCATCGTAAAAAAGGACATTAACATCGGTATGGCGACGGCCCTGCCCAGCGGCAATCTCATCGTGCCCGTCATTCGCAACGCCGATCACCTGAACTTGGTGGGCCTGACGAAAGTCGTCAACGACCTGGCCAACCGCGCGCGCCAAAACCAGCTGAAGCCCGAAGAAATCCAGGGCGGCACCTTCACGCTGACCAACGTAGGCACCTTCGGCAACGTCATGGGCACGCCCATTATCAACCAGCCGCAGGTGGCCATCCTGGCTACGGGGGCCATCCGGAAAAAGCCCGCCGTGCTCGAAACCGAACATGGCGACGTCATCGCCATCCGGCACATGATGTTCCTGTCGCTCTCCTACGACCACCGCATCGTGGACGGCATGCTGGGCGGCTCCTTCCTGCGCCGCGTGGCGGATTACTTAGAGCAGTTCGACCCTAACCGGGCCATCTAAGCGGCGCCCGCGCTCAAACGCACCCCGACAGCATGGCTACATCCGAAAAATTCGACGCCCAAAACGCGCCCAAGCCCGTGGGCCCATACCCCCACGCCCGCCGCGCAGGCAACCTGCTGTTCCTTTCCGGCATCGGCCCCCGCGACCCGGAAACCGACGGCGTGCCGGGCCTCAAGCGCAGCCCCAGCGGCAACTATATGGAATTTGACTTCGAGGCACAGGTGCATTCCGTTTTTCGCAACGTGCGCGCCGTGCTCGAAGCCTGCGGCGCCCGCTGGGAAGACTTAGTGGACGTTACTGTTTTCCTGACCAACCTGGAACGGGACTTCCACACGTTCAACCGCATCTACGCCGAATACTTCCAAGACAACCAGCCCTGCCGCACTACCATAGGCATTGACCGCCTGCCCACGCCCATCGCTATTGAACTCAAGTGCATCGCCATTGTGCGCGACGACGCCTAAACCCCGCGCTACCACGCCCACTCGTCGGCTTCATCCCTATTCATCGGATGCGGCTTTACAGTGCGCCGGGTTTCGATGCGCTGCTTTTGCCGCTCCAGAATGAGGCGGGCCAGCGCCACAGGGAGCGGCTCTTCACTATGACCGCGCATGACCGGCGCTATCTTTTCTTCCAACACATCGAGCCGGTACAGCAGGCTCATCAGGTATTCAGGCTGATGCTCCAGCAACTCAGCGACGCGCTCCGCGATGAGCGCCAGCAAGGCCGCCTCGTCGGGCGGCGGCTCGGCGGCCTCCAATGCTAAAGACTTGCTGACCTGGCCAAACACGTGCTGGATGTTCTCCTCCGTCATAACAACTTACCGTTGAGCGCCCCACCAGCGCAGCGCCGCTTTTGGCTTACCTTTGAGCGGCTTTCGATGAAAAGCATTTTTTCATAAAAAAACACCACTGCCGCGGCAGCGCACAACCGGCCTGGAGGGCATTTCAGGGCAAATGTCCTAAAAAAACGGGAAAGCGCGCCGGTCTGGAGGCCTGATTTCTATCTGTTGCCATGTTTCGTCGTCATACCCGCGAGCCGTTTCCCATCCGCAACCTCGTGTTGCTGTCTGTCGTCGTGCTGCTCATCCTGCTGTATCTCCTGTATCAGTTGAAAAAAGCAGAACAGGCGCCACCGCCGGCGCTGATTATCGAGCCGACGGAAACGCAGGAATAAAGCGGAAGCGCGCTACTGCACTTTGTCGCCGCGCAAGATGCGGAAGCGCTTGCGGGCATCCACCGCATAGACGGAACTGGAGTAGTCCACAAAGATTTTCTCGTACAGTTCCATAGCCTTTTCGGGTTGGCCGAGGCGTTCTTCCAAGAGGATGGCCCGGGCGTAGAGGGCGTTGTCGGCGCGGATGTCTTCCGGGTATTTTTCAGCGATGATGGCGTACAAATCGGCGGCTTGTTGGTATTCGCGCTTTTTTTCGGCGATTTGGGCCTTCAGGTAGAGCACATCGTCCTGGAGGCTGGTTTCGGGGAAGGTGGTGCGCAGGCTGTCCAGGAGGTACAGGGCTTCGGCAAAGCGGTTTTGGAACACGAGCAATTCGGCCTGGGCATAGATGGCCATGGCATCGGTCGTAGCGTCGGTGTTGAGGTTGTCCATGATGAACACCGACAGGTCAATGGCGTCGTTGGAGAGCAATTTGGAGGTGGAGGCCTTCAGGGCGTCGAACTGCGCCTGTGCCCATTCGAAGTCGCCGTTGAAATAGGAGAGTCGAGCGTTTTTGAAGCGGGCCTCCTGGCCCAGCATTTCTTCGCGGAATTCTTTGTCCACCTGGCTGTACAGCAAGGTGCTTTCCCAGATGTCGCCGCTCATCAGATAATAGTCGGCTAAGTTGATTTTGGCCCGGCCCACGGTGGCGCGCTGAATGCCAGGAGTGTTGATCAGCGTCTCTAAGATTTGGATAGCCTTAGGCAAGTTATTGATATACAGCGCTTCCAGTTCGGCTTGCTCGATGATGATCATCGCTGTGCTTCGGCTAACGCCGTATTCGGCGATGAACTGCTCGTAATCATTTTCCAAGGCCTGGAGGTCTTGCTGGGTATAGTTGTAGCCTTCGGTGATCTTGCGCCGGCGGGTTTTCATGAGTTCGCCTTTCGCGCTGAAGAAGAAGGGATTTTGACGGCCTTTTTCCTGGATGATGTACTCGTAGCCAGCGATGGCGGCATCGTAGTCGCGAGCGTTGGCGGCGTCGTTGGCCAGCTGGAACACGCGCTGGCCGACTTCGTTGAGGCGTTTGTCTAAGGCACGGTACTGGCGCATGGCGTTTTTGTAGTCCTTTCGCTGGACGAACGTCCAGGCCAGCATCTCGGTGAGTTCGGCGGTTTCTTTGTTTTGCAGGCGCGCGTAGAGTTGACGCTGCAATTCGGGGTATTCGGCTTCGGGCAGATAGCGCGCCAGTTGGGTTTGCACGATGCTCATGCGCGAAGGGTCGGCCTCGAGGTGGCTCAGGTAGTACTCGATCATGCGAGGGGTGTCGCCTTTGCGCCGATAGATTTCGGCCAATTGAAAGGCAAAGCGGCGAGGGTCTTTAGCCAGCTGATTGCCGCGTTCGTAAGTTCGGATGGCGTAGTCGAATTTGGCGGTCTGGGCGAAGGCCTCGGCCAGCGAATAGACCGACGAGTAGTCGGCGGACACGCTGGCGATGGCCTGTTCATATTGGGCCTGGGCCTCGTTGGTTTTGCCCATGCGCTCGTAGAGGTTGCCGTAGGAGACATACAGGCGCGTGTTGCCAGGCGAGCGCTTGATCTGCTTTTTCAGGGCGTTTTCAGCCTCCTCGTAGCGCTCTAAGTTGAGCAGGCACGTCAGGTAGCGGTCGAAATAAATCTCGGCTAAATTCTTATTCGACTCGATGAGCTGGCGATATACTTCAGCCGCTTTTTCGTATTCGCCATCTTTAAAATACTGGTTGGCCAATTCAGGGTTGGGCTGGGCAAAGGCAGTCCCGGCAAACATCAGCCACACCGACACGACACAGAGCGCTATGCGCAAAACAGGCTTTTTCATCTTTTCTTCAAAAAAATCAAAATGGGCAGCAAAGGTAGCGGGTTTCTGGCCCGCCCGCTTCGAATGCTATAACGCACGGAAGGGGCTGTCTGGTTTTGGCCGCAATAGGGCTGAGGGCTGGTTTTCCATAAAAGAAACAGCCGCCGCATCGAAGGCTCGACGCGACGGCTGGCAGGGTGTTTTTTGTCCGTCGTTAAGGGCGTTTTGGCCAACGGCAGATGCTCGTGGCGCTATTTTTTGACCAGATACCCTTCGTAGCGGCGTTCGCCCAACAACAGGCTGACGCGGTAAGCGCCTGCCGGTAGGTCGCCGACGTGGAACGTTTGCGTCCACAGTCCGGCGGGTTTTTGCACGGTTATGGAGCGCACTTCGGCGCCTGAGGCATTGGTCAGGCGGAGAATGCCCTGTCCGCTCCAGTCATCTTCCACCTCGAAGCGCGTTTGCTCCCGAGCGGGGTTGGGCATCAGGCGGAGCGGTTTGGGCAGTTGGGCTAAGTCACGAATGCTGGAGGTGATAAACTCGTAGCAGCCCTGGTCGGGTTTGGCGTCGCGGGGGTTGCCGTCTAAGTCGGTGGTGGGCACATCGGAGCCGGTTACGCCTTTGTCAATACACGGGCTGCCGGTTTTCAGGCGGAAGTTGAAGAAGTTAGGATCTACGAACAGCGGGTCGAGTCCTTTCTGGTCGTTGGTTTGCGTCAGTACGGCATTGAGTGTTGCATCGCCGCAGAGGTTGCCGCCGAGCGAGATGACGGTGGGTTTGCCGTCTTCAACTTCGTAGTCTTTGCCGGTATTGCCATAAAGGATGCTGTTGCGCAGCCTGAGGATGGAGGTGCCGCCCGCGGTGTCCTGCCATTGGGCGATGCCGCCGCCGATGGGCGCCACGTTTTCGACGAAGGTACAGTTAACGGCTCTGATCTGGGAGAGCGGGCCGCCGCTGCCGTTGGTGGCGTTGTTGCAGATAGCGCCGCCGGCGCCGTTGGAGGAGAGGTTGTTGTTGGCGTAGAACAGGCAGTTGTACAGCTCCGCATCGGCGTTGGAGAGGTTGATACCGGCGGCCTGGCTGTTGGCGAAGTTGTTCTGGAACACGGTATTGCGCGCGACGAGCAGCGCTAAGTTGGACGTATCGTCGGCGATATTGATGGCGCCGCCAATGTCGGCGGCGTTCAACAGGAATTCGCAATTTTCGATGGTGAGCGGCACGCCTGCCGAGATGTTCACGCCGCCGCCGTTCGCCTGGGCGTTGTTGCTGACGATGGCCGTGTTGCGGATGGTCAGTCGCGAGCGCGAGTTTTGCACGAACAGCCCGGCGCCGAAGCGGGCCGCATTCGACTCGATGTTGCAATTTTGCACCGTAGTGCTGGCGGTGAAGGCTGTAGATATCGCCCCGCCGCTGGTAGCTGCTGTGTTGCCGGAGAAGACGCAGCTGTCGAAAACGGCCACTGTACCGGCGGCGTAGTTGCCCACCGCTGCGCCAAAGGTGGCATTAGCGCCCTCAAAGCGGCAGATTTTGACGAGAGAGAGTGTTGAGTCAGCGTTATGGATGTGTCCGCCACTGGTGGTGGCAGAATTGCGGCGGAACGTACAGTTGCGCATTTCATAGTTGCCCTTGAGGCTGTAGAAGGCGCCGCCGCGCGCGGCGGTGGTATTGGCGGCTGGGAAGACGCGGTTGTCGTCAAACGTGCAATTTTCGATGACGGTCTTCTGGCCAGGAGTCTTGTCGCTGAGATAGATAGCGCCGCCCAGATGTGCGCGGTTGTTGCGGAACACGCAGTTGCGGATGGTGCAGGTAGCAGTGGCGTTGAAGATGGCGCCGCCGGTGGCGAGGTTGCCGGTATTCACGGAGTCCACGGCGACGTTCTCCTCGAAGATGCAGTTTTCGATGAGGAATGGGAAGATGCCGTTGCGCCCATCGTTGTACATGCCGGTAAAGTCGTTGGAGCGGTTGCCGCGGAACAGGCTGTTGCGCAGGGTAAAAGTTGTTTGCCAGGTGTACAGGGCAGCGCAGGGAGTGTTGCCGGCGTCGTTGTTGAGGAACTGGCAGCTGTCCACCACCATATTAGCCGATGTGATGGCGTACAGCACGCCGCGGATGGTTTTGTTTTCGCGGAAGATGCATCGGCGTACGGTGCTGCCGCCGGCCAAGTCGCGGAAATAGATGCCGGAGGAAAGCAGAGAGGTGTTGTTTTTTTCAAAGATGCAGTCCTCCACGAGGATGCCACTGGCGCCGGGCAACACAGCGGCTAAGGCGCCGCCGGTATCGCCGTTGTTGTCCACGAATCGGCAGTTGCGCACGGTAACTTTGGCGTTGGCCAGCAATCCTCCGCCGCGGCGCGACAGGTCGGGTGCGCTGGCGCCGACGAGCGTCTGGCCACCGGAGATGGTGAAGCCGTCCACGATAGCGCGCGCGTCAGGATTAGCGGTTGGGATGACTTCTACCACGTGCACGGCGTTGTCGGTGCGGTTTTGGTTGAACGTGCCCGGAATGTCGTTGCCAGCAATGTCGCCCGACAGTATGGTTACGTTTGCCGTTGGGTTGCGGGCGCCCAGCGTGGTTTCGGTGCCGGCAAAGCCGCCGTAAAGCGCCACGCCGGCCTTCACCGTCAGCGGCGTATCCGCAGCCGTGGGCCGGTATCTGCCCGCAGCCGTCCACACTTGGTCGCCCGGCTGAGCAGCCGTCAGCGCCGCCGCCAGGTTGGTGAAAGCGTTTTGCCAGGACGTGCCGTCGTTGGCCCCGGTAGCATTTGAGCGCACATAGATGACCTTTTGCCCCCACAGACTGGTGCAAAAGGCAAAGAGCAGCAAGGTGAGTAGTCGTTGTTTCATGAATAGAAAACGTTTGGGTGAATAAAAAAAGAGAATTGGCCAAAGTGCAATGGCCGCCTGGCAAAGTTAGGCTTAATGCGCACGCTTCCAACAACAAGTCGCATCAAATGCCAGAATTAGACACTACCTGCATGAGATCGGCTGTATCTTTTTTCGCCCGCATAAATCTCTTAACCACCTTGCTGATGTTTGCCGAAAAGCCATTTTCTTTGTGCCCCACTAACACATCAACCGGAGCATTTTCATGGCTAAAATTTTAATCGTGGACGACGAAGCGCCCATCCGCCGCACCCTGCGCGAAATCCTCGAGTTTGAGCAATACGAAGTCGAGGAGGCCGCCGATGGCCAGGAGGGCGTCTCTAAAGTACAAAGTCAGAAGTACGACGTCGTCATCATGGACATCAAAATGCCCAAAATGGACGGCATTGAGGCGCTGGAGCGAATTATGATGCTTTCTCCCGAGACGCCGGTGATTATGGTCAGTGGACACGGCACTATTGACACCGCCGTTGAAGCGGTGAAAAAGGGCGCTTTCGATTTCATTTCTAAGCCGCCTGACCTCAACCGCATGCTCATCACGGTGCGCAACGCCATGGAAAAAGCCGAGCTGGTTGTTACCAAGCAGAAATTAGAAAAGCAGGTAAAGGGCAATACCAAAGGCGTGACCATGATTGGCGAGAGCGCGCCCATCAAGGAAATCAAACGCATGTTGGACAAGGTGGCTCCCACCGAAAGCCGCGTACTCATCACCGGCCCCAACGGCAGCGGTAAGGAGTTGGTGGCTCGCTGGATACACGAACGAAGCCAGCGCGCCAACGGCCCCATGATTGAGGTCAACTGTGCTGCTATACCCTCCGAACTCATTGAGAGCGAATTGTTTGGGCATAAAAAAGGCTCCTTTACCGGCGCCATCGCCGACCGCCCGGGCAAATTCGAGCAGGCCAACGGCGGCACGCTCTTCTTAGATGAAATCGGCGACATGAGCTTAGACGCCCAGGCCAAAGTGCTGCGCGCCCTGCAGGAAAACAAGATCACGCGCGTGGGCGACACCAAAGAAATTAAGGTGGACGTGCGGGTCATCGCCGCCACCAACAAAGACCTGCGCAAGGAAATAGAAGGTGGTCGTTTCCGCGAAGACCTCTACCACCGGCTGGCCGTCATCGTCGTGCCCGTGCCTTCGCTCAACGAACGCCGCGACGACATTCCGCTGCTTATCGAGCATTTCAACCGCCGCATCAGCGACGACTACGGGCATCCGCCCAAGCAGTTTACTCCTGAGGCCGTGCGCGCCCTGCAGGAACACAACTGGACGGGCAATATTCGCGAATTGGCCAACGTGGTGGAGCGCCTGCTCATCCTGTGCGACAACGTGGTGCGCGAAGAGGATGTGCGGCAATACGTGTTTCCTAAATAGCACGACCTTAGTCGAAAAGGCGCTGAAGCAAGGGGCGCAACAGTTCGACGCGCTGTGCATCTAACTCGGGTAGGTCAGGCGTGGCCGTGCGCAATTGCGCGCGTTGCGCCAATGCGAATAGCTTCTGTCGTTCGCCTGCGCCAAAGGTGCTGAACGTGCGGCGCAACAGCGGAAGCGCTTGTTCAAAGGCCTCTGGCTCTAAGGCACATACCCACTGGTTTACGGCTTCCCATAGGGCGGGTCTGTACAGCAACAGCAGGCCGCCTCCATGCAAGAAGCCCTCCAACCACTGCGCCGCTTCCAACGGCGGGCGTGCGGCAGAGAGGTTTAGTTGCATATCGCGCACGGCTTCCTCGAGGGTACGCGCCTCCTGGTCGAACAGCAACCGGGTACTCAAACCTGCCAGCAGCGGCATTCCCCGAATGCGAATGTGCTGCAAAGCCGCTTGCCACAAGGAGCGGTACTCCTCTGGGCGCCACAGGTCAACCGCCCGCTGAGTCGAGAGTAACCTTTTGAGCGTCTCTACGGCTGCCTCGTACTGCACCCCTACGCAGGCGTCTGGCAACTGCACACATACGCGCGGGATAAGGCGCTCCAGCAACTGCTCCACGGCCTCCACCTGCAGGCGCCGCGCATGGCCATAGCGCAACGCCTCCACCAAGGGCAGGGCTGCGTCGGCTAAGGCCAGCACATCCTGCGCCTGAGCGCTCGTCTCTTCCAAGCGTTCCAACAGAGGCCCTATCAAATCCGGCAAATCCGCTCGCAGAGCGGCATTCAATAGAGCGACCAGCTCGGCCAGTTCCCGCACCGACGACAGTTGCCAGCGCAGGCGATGGACTGCGGCCTCCTCTATGGCGCCGCCCCATTGGCCGGCTTCGATGAGCTGCACCGCATACTCGGGTCGCCAGCGCACGAGCCAATGCTCGTGAAAGCGCCCCTCCTTACGCCCGCGCACGGTTTGCTCGCGGCCCCAGGGGACGCCCAACAGCCCCAGCCGATGCAGCAGGCGGCTTTTGCGCAGGTGCGCCTCCTCGCGCAGGTCTAACTCCAGCGCTTGCTGCTCAGTGCTCATCGGAAGCCGCGCGCTTCGCACCTGCGCTTCAAAGTCGGCCATTAGAGGCGTGCGCGGTACGTCCGCAGGCGTCTGACCCAGCACATCGCCCACCACTAAGTGGTGCTCCACCAGCACGTAGGCTGCTTCGGCGCCGTCGCACAGGACGGTTACCGCTGTTTCGCGCAGCTCCTCGATGCCGGGCAGTGGTGTACCGCGCAGCGCTGCCAGCACCTGGGCCAGCCGAACTGCCTCAATGACCTGCGACGGTGGGGCGGCAAAGCCTTCGCGCCGCAACAACTGAGCGGCGCGCGCGAACCAGCGCTCCAGGCCGGCATTGCCTTCCCACAACGCCTGATACCACGCCGGCGCCAATACGCCTGCCGCGTAGCCGCTCTGGCGCGCCAGGCGGTCAAACGACCACGGTATCCACGTGGCCTGCGTGCTCTGGCGCTTCAGCGGCTTGAGCAGCGCTTCGTCGTCTTTAGCCGGAAACGCATCTACATCTGCCAAGGCCGGGCCATGCCAGGCACCGCATACCACTGCGATGCGTTGAAAACCCTCGCGGCGGGCGCGGCGAATTTCGCGCCGCATAAAAGCCTCGCGCAGGAGCGTTTCGCGGCTTTCTGGAATGCCCCGCGCCTGTTTCGCCTCGCGCAGGGCGCGCATAAGCGCCAGCACGACGTCGAAAACCCCGGCATCAGGCGTACGCTGCTGGCGCTCGAAGTGCGCCTCCCACCAGCGCTCGGGGTCGGTGTAGCCGCCCATGCGCGCGATGTCGCTGAACGGGTCGTAGCGCGGCGCTTGTTGGCGTTCGCCTTCTGCCGCCTCCTCAAGGCCAAACGCTAAGGCCATGGGCAGGTCTATCCATCGCACTGCTATCTGGCGGCGCAAGGCAAAGGCTATAGCCTGCCATTCAGGCGAAAACTCCGCCAGCGGGAAAAAAGCCGTTTGCCGAAGGTCTTTGGGGCGATACGTCAACAGCGCCACGGGCGGCTTCAGCCCGGCATGACCCACCCAGGGCAGCATGTCCTGCGCATCTGCCGGCCCTTCTACCAGCACAATGTCGGGTACATCGGTTTCTAAGGCCTCCAGCAGGCTGCGCGCAGAGCCGGGGCCATGGTGGCGAATGCCGTAAATGCGAAGGGTGGTCATGGGTGCAGGATAAAATGAGCAAGGAACCTCGCCGAAAGCCATCTGCAAAACATCACTGGCGGACGGCCACCACCTCTTTTCCGTACAGCCATTCCAGCGTGTTGCGATGGAAAATTTTCTCCACTGTCTGCTGTGGCAGTCCCATGCGCTCGATAAACGCGCCGATTTCTAAGTCGCCCAAAGGGAAGGGATAATCGGTGCCGAGGCACACCCTGTCTTCGCCAATGACGTCGAGCACGTAGCGCAGGAGTTGAGCGTCGTGGGTGGCCGAGTCCACCCAGAATTTGCCCAAATAATGGCGCGGTGGGACGTTGTTGTCTATGGCCACCAAATCGGGTCGGCACTCGAAGCCGTGCTGAATGCGTCCGATGGTTGGGATGAAAGAGCCGCCGGCGTGGGCAAAGCAGAAGCGGAGCGCGGGCAGGCGCTCCATAACGCCGCTGAAGATGAGCGAGCAGATAGCGCGGCAGGTTTCGGCAGGCATACCTACGAGCCAGGGCAGCCAGTATTTGGTCATGTGCTCCTGGCCCATCATTTCCCAGGGGTGCACGAGGACGGCCATGTTCAGCGCTTCGCAGGCTTGAAAGATGGGGAAGAACTCCGGCTCGCCGAGGTTGCGCTGGTTGACGTTGGAGCCTATCTGAATGCCCGGGAAGCCCAGTTCTTTGAGGCGTTGGAGCTCCTGGATGGCTAAGTCGGTATCTTGCATGGGAATAGTACCCAGCGGGATGTAGTGTTCGGGGTATTCTTCGGCGATGGCGGCCAGATGGTCGTTGAGGAAGCGCGATAGGTCTAAGCCATCGGCGGGTTTTGCCCAATAGGAGAACATGACCGGAATGGTACACACCACTTGAACCGGCGTGTTATGGCGCAGGTACTCGACGATGCGCACGCGCGGATCCCAGCAATTGCTTCCGATTTCGCGAAAGAACACGCTGCCCTTCATCATGCGCGCGTAGCCTGGGCGGTGGTGTTCTAAGTGGATGAAGTCGCCGTAGCCGTATTTCTGAGCGAAATTGGGCAGTTTTTCGGGTAAGATGTGGGTGTGCATGTCTATTTTATGCATGGTAGCAGGGTGGTTGTAGCGCTGGTGCAAATGTGCACATTTTGGTCTGGCTTTCGTTCAGAAAGAGAACGAGCCGCTTTCGGCTGTTTCCGAAGCGGCTCGTTGTGCCTGTGCTCGTGCCCGGGGGCGGGTTTAGTTTTTCACTTCCTCAAATTCCACGTCCTGGGCGCCGGCATCTGCGGAAGTACCTGTGCTAGTGCCTTGTCCGTTGCTGGCTTGCGAGCTCTGGTAGATGGCCTGGCTGGCGGCCGCCCAGGCTTCCTCTAAGGCTTTCGAAGCCTGGTCTATGCGGTTAAGGTCTTGCACTTTGTGCGCCTCGCGAAGGTCGGCAACGGCTTTTTCGATGTTTTCGCGCAGATTAACCGGAATTTTATCGCCGTATTCGCGCAATTGTTTTTCGGTCTGGAAGACGAGCGAGTCGGCCATATTGAGTTTTTCGGCTCGTTCGCGAGCGATGCGGTCGGCTTCGGCGTTGGCCTCGGCTTCGGCTTTCATGCGAGCGATTTCCTCCTTACTCAGGCCGGTGCTGGCTTCGATGCGAATGTTTTGTTTCCTGCCCGTGCCTTTGTCCATGGCCGTTACCGACAGGATACCGTTGGCGTCAATATCGAAGGTTACTTCGATTTGCGGGACGCCGCGCGGCGCCGGCGGAATGCCGTCTAAGATAAAGCGCCCGACCGAGCGGTTGTCTTTTGCCATAGGGCGTTCGCCCTGCAAGACGTGGATTTCGACCTGCGGCTGGTTGTCGGCAGCCGTCGAGTAAATTTTCGAGCGCTTGATGGGGATGGTTTTGTTGGCTTCGATGATGACGTCATAAACACCGCCCAGCGTTTCGATGCCTAAGGACAGCGGGGTTACGTCGAGCAGTAAGACGTCAGACACCGTGCCGCCCAATACGCCGCCTTGAATGGCAGCGCCGACAGCCACCACCTCATCGGGGTTGACGCTCTTGTTGGGCTTCTTGCCAAAGAAGTTTTCGACAGCCTCCTGGATGCGCGGGATGCGCGTAGAGCCGCCCACTAAGATCACTTCGTCAATATCTTGGGGCTTCAGACCCGCATCCTCAAGCGCCTTCCGGCAAGGGCCTAAAGTGCGCTCAACTAAGTGGTCAATCATTTTCTCGAACTGAGCGCGCGAGAGCTTCTTGACTAAGTGCTTGGGCACGCCGTCAACGGCGGTGATGTAGGGCAGGTTAATTTCCGTCTCCAAGCCCGACGAGAGTTCAATTTTTGCTTTTTCGGCAGCTTCGCGCAGGCGCTGCAGGGCCATGGGGTCTTTGCGCAGGTCCACGCGCTCCTCGCGCTGGAACTCGTCGGCCAACCAGTTGATGATCACCTGGTCGAAATCGTCGCCGCCTAAGTGGGTATCGCCGTTGGTAGATTTCACCTCAAAGACGCCGCCGCCCAGCTCCAAAATGGAGATATCGAACGTACCACCACCGAGGTCGTACACCGCCACCGTGATCTCCTTATCGCGTTTGTCTAAGCCATAAGCGAGCGCGGCGGCTGTTGGCTCGTTGATGATGCGCTTCACTTCCAAGCCGGCAATAGCACCGGCCTCTTTGGTGGCCTGGCGTTGGGAGTCGTTGAAATAAGCCGGCACGGTGATGACGGCCTCCGTTACGGGTTCGCCCAGATAGTCTTCGGCAATCTTCTTCATTTTTTGAAGAATCATGGCCGAAATTTCTTGCGGCGTGTAAACGCGGCCATCTACCTCTACCCGGCAGGTGTCGTTTTCACCCTTCACCACTTTATAGGGTACGCGCGCGATTTCATCGGTGCGCTCACTATAACGCATTCCCATAAAGCGCTTGATGGAGAAGATCGTGCGCTTAGGGTTGGTAATCGCCTGGCGCTTGGCCGGAGCGCCTATTTTGCGCTCACCGTTATCTAAAAAGGCAACAACGGAAGGCGTCGTGCGCGATCCCTCGTCATTTGCGATTACCTCCGGCGTGTTGCCCATCATGACGGCTACGCAGGAGTTGGTAGTTCCTAAGTCAATACCAATAATTTTTCCCATGATAAAAGCAGATTTGAGCAGTCTATCTAAATACAGTTGTGTTTCCAAAAATAGGCTTGACGCTCTGATATATCAATGAATATGCCACGGCCCAAAACCTGACTTTTTGACACTTTTTCGTTTTATAAATGCGTTCTTTTGGCAGACGAAGCGTTCTGCCGCCTGTCGGATACGGTCGGGGTGTTTGTATTGACAGTTGCAAGGGCCGTACCTTTGCGCGCTTTTTCGAGTTAATGCCATGGCCACGCCACGCACAGTTGCCTTTCATACGCTGGGCTGTAAGTTGAATTTTTCGGAGACTTCGGCGCTGGCGCGTCTGTTCGAGCAGCAGGGCTACCTGCCTGTGCGCTTCGAGGAGGAGGCCGACGTTTATGTTATCAACACCTGCTCGGTGACGGAGCAAGCCGATCGCGAGTGCAGGAAGGTCGTGCGCCAGGCGCTGCGCCGTCGGCCCGACGCTTTTGTGGTGGTTACAGGCTGTTACGCGCAGTTGAAGCCCCAGGAGATTGCAGACATTCCGGGAGTGGACTTGGTGCTGGGCGCTGGAGAGAAGTTTCGGATTCTGGACTATGTGGACGACCTAACGAAGGCTCAGGGTAAAGGCATGGTGCGAGCCGGGGAAGTGCGCGAAGTGAATACGTTTCATGCGGCCTTTTCCTTTGGCGACCGCACGCGCTCTTTTTTGAAGGTACAGGATGGTTGCGATTACAAGTGCTCGTTTTGCACCATCCCGCAGGCGCGTGGCGCGAGCCGATCCGACACAGTGGAGAACGCTGTGGCCAACGCACAGCGTCTGGCGGAACAGGGGGTGCGCGAGATCGTGCTCACTGGCGTCAATCTGGGCGATTTTGGCAACGGGACAGCAGTCATTGAGGGCGAGCGCCCGAAAAAAGAAGCGCTTTTTATTGATCTCATTCGCGCCTTAGACGACGCAGTAAATGTGCCGCGCATTCGCATCAGCAGCATAGAGCCGAATTTGCTCACGGATGAAATCATCGCCTTTGTGGCGCAAAGCCGGCGTTTTATGCCGCATTTCCACGTGCCGCTGCAATCGGGCAACGACAAACAACTGCGCGATATGCGCCGCCGCTATCGGCGCGACCTGTACGCCGCGCGCGTGGAGTCCATTCGGCGCCACATGCCGCACGCTTGCATTGGCTGCGACGTTATCGTGGGCTTTCCGGGCGAGACGGAGGCGGATTTTTTAGAAACCTATCGCTTCCTCCAGCAGTTGGATGTTTCCTATCTGCATGTGTTCACTTACTCTGAACGGCCCAATACGCCGGCGGCTGTCATGCCTGGCGCTGTGCCTATGGAGGAACGCCGCCGCCGCAATCAGGCGCTGCGCGGGCTTTCGGAGATGAAACGCCGGCATTTTTATCAGCAATACGTAGGTACGGTGCGCTCTGTTTTGCTCGAGACCCACAAAGACCCTGCGTTTTTGGGCGGTTTTACCGACAATTATGTTCGGGTAGAGATTCCTGCGGAAGCCGGCGCTGTCAATGCGCTGCAAGAAGTGTTTTTACAGGCGCTGACGCCTGATGGCGAAGCCGTTCGAGCCGCGGCAACACTTTAGCCAGCGTAGAACTGGAGGCATTTGTCGCATAGGCATTTGCCGCCAAATTGGCGCAGCAGGGTTTCTTTCGTGGCGGGATGCAGGTTGGGGAAGCGCTCCCAGCAATCTTTAGGGGAGTAATTAATGAATTGCTTCCTGCAGCGCGGGCACTCAGCTATGAAGCCGACTTCCTCCTGCACGTAAACGCAAGCTACCTGGCCTCCTAAAGGCGGACTGAGTTTGCGGACGCACACTTTCAGAGCAATCATTTTGTCGAACTGCTTTTTCATGCGCTCCACGATGGAGGAGACCACCGTTTCCAAAAGTTTGCGCGGCTGACTCATTTCCATCTGGCACAACCGATAGATGGTTTCGTAATTAACCGTCTTTTCAATATTGTCTTCTTTGGCAGCTTCGGCAATATCTACCTGGACGTACACATCCACTAAGTAGTCGGCACCGGTGCGGCGCTCTTCTTCGTGAACACCGTGGTAGGCGTGGAAGCGCATACCTTCGATGGCGATGTAGGCCATAGGGAGTGGGCTGTGGTAGTGGTTGAACGGTGGTTATTTGCTCAGCAATTCTTCGAGTAGATCGCGCTGATGTGCTACGCCGGGGCAGCGCTGTTGGAGCAGCAGCGTCAGGCTATCCAGTTCGGCGGTTTGCAACAGGCCGTATTGCCCAATGGCGGCGGCCATGCAATCGCGCGCTTGCCGGTAGGCTGTTTCGATTTGGCGGAAGTGTTGCGGTAGATGTTTATGGTCTAAAGTATCCGTTGCCCGGTTGAGCTGCACCAGCGTAGCCGTGCACTCACAGTAAGCCTCGGCGAGAGCAGAGAAGCGGCTCGACGGCACTGGGCGTTGGCATGCAGCCCACAACGCCGCCAGCACTATGCTTACCGATAGGAGCGCCTTTTTTTGCATGCGGGCAAAGGTAAGCAGACAAAAATCCCCCGCCAGCGCCGGGTACTGGCAGGGGAAAATAGGGGACGAAACGAACGTTTGTTCTTATGCTTTAGCCTTATTGAGCAAGCCCTGCACAAAGCCGCCAACGCCGCCGCCAGCGCCGCCCAAGACGCCGCCACCCAGCAGCGAACCAATCAGATCACCCGCTCCGCCCTCGCCGAGAGCGCCACCCAATATACCGCCTAAGCTGGGACCGGCTGCTCCACCCAGCAGGCTGGTCAGAATACCCAATACGCCGCCACCCAAAGCGCCAGAGGCAGCGCCCATCTTCGGGTTTTGCTTGAGCACAACGCCAGCAATCGCACTAATGAGCGGCAGCGCCCAAGTGGCCGAACCTGCCGGTAAAAACTTGTTCACAAGGAAGCCGGCTATCAGGGTTATCGCGGAAGAAGTCAATGTGGTGTTCATGTGTGATGCGTTTTGTTTTGTAGTGAATAGGATAAAGGTATTTTATCTCCCGGCTTGATGCAAATGTAATAACCTTTCCCAGTACATGACACGATTTAGGTGTATTTTCTTCGAAGAAAACACAATCTGCTAAAAACAAAGAGTGCTTTTCCGTAAGACGCGCTAATTTTGGCCCGCTTTTTTAAAAACCAAGGTCGCCCGACGAGCGCATTTGCCTTTTGCTATGAATAGTGCGAAACAAAAGCCGTTTGTTTCCAACGAGAACGTTTCGGTTCGGCTGTTCAACAACAGGTTCTTAGACAGCCTGACACGCACGCATATTGCCGTGCCGGTGTCGTTGTTTTTACTGTATGCTGCTGGGCTTATCTGGTGGACGAAAGCGGCCACAGCGCTGAGCAACATCCAGATAATGGGCCTTTTCTTAGGAGGAATGCTGTTCTTTACGCTGGTGGAGTACTTAGTCCATCGCTATGTGTATCACATTGAGCCGACGACCGAAAGGCGGCGTAAATTCCAATGGACGATGCACGGCGTGCATCACGCCTATCCTAAGGATAAGAGCCGTTTGGCCATGCCGCCGGTGCTGAGCGTTGTGATTGGCACCGTGTTGCTGGGGTTGTTTCGGCTGACTCTGGGTCAGTACGCCTTTTCGTTCTTAGCGGGTTTTATGGTAGGGTACGCGCTTTACTTAGTGGTGCACTATTCGGTGCATATTTTCAAAATGCCTAAGAACGCGCTTCGAGTTTTGTGGATTAACCACGCTATTCACCACTACAGTGAAGAGGATGTCATGTTTGGCGTATCTTCGCCGTTGTGGGACTACGTGTTCGGCACAGTACCCAACCGGCACAAGCGCGCATCCATTCGCGTAGTAGTCGAAGACGCTGAGAAATATCTTTAAGGCGTTGAGAAGGTGGCGGGCGGGTGCTCTCATGTTCTCTTTGTTTCACACCTGACCCTGTTCTTGTGTTATGTCAACGCCAACACCTCCATCCTTTGACCCGCACAATCCACCTGACTACGTCGAGCGCACGCACCACATCGTAGCGGTTGAGCGCGAGCGCTATTTGAACGAGCGGCGCCAGAAGAACGGGCTGGAGCCGCCCACGGAGGACAACCTCGTTGGGCTGTCCATTTCGGGCGGCGGCGTTCGGGCGGCCACGCTGGGCTTTGGCCTTTTTCAGGCTTTCATCGAGGCCGATATTTTGAAGCAGTTCGACTACCTGAGCACGGTGTCGGGCGGCGGATATATCGGCTGCTGCCTCTCGTCGTTGCTAAGCCGCGAGCCGAATAATGTAGAGAAGTATAGCCCTGCTCCTAACCCGAACGAGCGTTACAAAGCGGAGGACGCTGGCCTGAGCCTGGACGATTGCCCCCTCTCGCCCAAGATAGACTATGAATACGCGCCTCTGGAGAAAACGAAGCTGACGCCCAAGCACCAGCTGTTGCATTTGCGTCGGTATGGAGAGTATCTGACGCCCCGGCGCGGCTTTTTGGGTTGGGATGTCAGCCGGGCAGTGGGAGCTGTGGTTTCGGGTTTGTTGATCCACCTGACGCTTTTCCTGTTGCTGTTGTCGGTGGTGGTTTTGGTGCATCATGTGTTGTTTGCCGCCATGTCGGAGGGGCGCCTTGTAGAGGAGCTCCAGAACCCTGTTGATTTTTACAATAAACACCATGCGGGAGCACCCATTCCACCCGATTACTGGACTTCTGACCAGTTGTTGGAGAAGTTGTCGGTGGGCGAGCGGATGTCGCGTTGGTTTTCCTGGTATTTTTGGCCGCAGTTGTACTTAGTATGGCACGCGATGAACGTGCATTGGCCATTGGTGCTGCTTTTCTTCGTGCTGGGCGGCCTAACGGCATGGGTGGCAGTAGTCCTCTCGCGTCGGATCCCCGTTCGGGTAGCTCAGATGGAAAGCGTTGAAGCGCAATACAAAAAACCTGAAACGGACGAATACTACGATAGGCCGGGCGGGCTGAACGTGTTTCGATACGTAGCCGGCAAGTTTGAGCAGCGCTTTCTGGCGGTAGCCTATCTGGCAGGGCCAATTCTGGCCTATGCGACGACCATCGGGCTGTCGTTGATGGGTTACTTAAACGTGGAAGAGCGCGGCTATTTTGTGATGATGGCTTTACCCTCGGCTTTTGCCGGGGGGCTGCTGTTTGTTGCTGTGGTGGCAACGTCCCTCTTTTTCGTCAACAATGCTTCAGAGAAAGTGGCGGGTCGGCTTTATCGTTCATTCTACACGGGTATTCAGGGAGCGGCCTTTTTGGGCCTGGTGATGGCTTTGTTGTTTCCATTAGGAATCATTTTACTTTTCGGCAAGCATGGTTTGCTGGTGCGCCTGTTGTTCTCGTTTGTGCCTGTGGCCACGGCATATTATTTCACAGCGCAAACGCTGGCGGGCAAGAGCGGTGTCGGCAGTTTGTGGGAAAGGCTACTTGAGGCCATAAAAAAGCCTTTGCTCACTCTGTCCATATTCTTGCTGATAGGGTTAGCATTGGCCTGGGTTTCGACGGTGCTTTTCCAGCTGGAAGAGATGTGGGTGAAGGAGGCCTCCGATCGCTTTTGGGTGGCCTTTTGGATGTTGCTGGGTTTTGGCGGGCTGCTGACGCTTTTGGGCTTCGCGGCCAACTCAAACGACATTTCGCTGCACTATTTCTACCGCGACCGTCTGACGGAGGCGTTTCTGCGTACTGATGGGCGCGTGCAGCGCGGGGCGGAGTCCGTCCAAAGGGATAAGACTCAAAAGGTGCATCCAAAAGGCCTCTTCGACGTAACGCTGCGTAACCACGAAAACCTGCGTCTGGCCAGCTTAGGCGACGGCAACGGCAAAGGGCCATACCACATTATTGTGGCCGCCCTCAACCTGCAAGGCACGGAAGACTTGGCGCAAAAGACGCAGAAGAGCGATCATTTCATTTTTTCTAAGTACTTTATTGGCTCGCGCACAACGGGCTATTACCGCACCCATAAGTATCGGGGCGGCGGCATGAAGTTGAATACCGCCATGACGATTTCAGCAGCGGCCGTGGCTGGCGGCATGGGCTACATGAGCTTTGCTGCCTCCAACTTTTACCTCACGTTGCTTAATCTGCGCACTGGCTACTGGATTGACAACCCGTGGTATCTGCATAAAGAGAATACCGAAGAGGAGTTGGAGCGGAGGGGAATACCTGTGAAGCGCACCCTGCGCGAGCGCCTCTCGCGGCTGATGCGGCGCTATCCGTTTTGGCTCTTCTACCTGCTGCGTGAAATGACGGGCGCACTGGGAGCCAAAACGCGCCGCGTCTATGTATCGGACGGCGGGCACACAGGCGATAACCTGGGCCTTATTCCGCTCATCCAACGCCGCTGCCGCACCATTGTCGTGGCGGATTTTGAAGAGGATGCCAAGTTCTCTTTCGCTTCCTTCAGCCAGGCGCTGCGATTGGCGCAATCCATCTATAACACCGATATTGAGATTGACCTCAACCCGCTAACGCCGGAAAAATCCGAGGCGGGCGCGCGTTCTTCTTCCTGTGTGGTAGTGGGCAAAATCAAATACCCCGCCGCCCGGGATAGCGCGCCTATGGAAGGGCGGTTGATTTACCTGAAGTCGTCGTTGGTGCAATCCCCTGATGGCGAGGTGTTGCCGGTATATGTGCGCAACTACGCGCGGACTAATCCGTCGTTTCCACACGAGAGCACGGCCGACCAGTACTTCGACGAGCGCCAGTTTGAGGCCTACCGCATGCTGGGTGAATATATCGGGCGACAGGCCGTACCCTATACCGGCTTGAAGAAAGAGGCCTGAAGCTTCGCCCCGACTTGGCGCAACCTGCCAGGAGCGTACCTTTGTTGGCTGAGCGTTTCATGTATGCGGTCTTTTGCCTTCTTTCTCCTGTTGCTGACCCTATGGCTGCCCTCTCTATCGGCGCAGGTGCTGGACGACCTGGAATACTCTGTTGCACAGGTGGAAGAGCTGCTCGATCGCGCGCGCGCCGCTCGTTCCGACGCTGAACGCTACCAGCTGGCCGATTTGGCCCTGTCCATTGCCCGTGACCTGCGCTACGACGGCGGCATAGCCCGCGCCTATCTGATTATGGCCCAGGTGCGCGCCCAAAACGGACGCCCTGAAGAAGCACTTCAGTTCTTTCTGGAGGCCGAAGAAAAACTCACGCCCACGGAGCGAACACCGCCACCGGTATCTGACCGAGCCGTCCTGCGCGAGGTGTATACCGGCATTGGCGACCTCTTCTTTCGGGAAAAAGACTATCCCAACGCCCGCCGTTACTATCGCCAGGCCCTCCAGCTGTCACCCGCCAACGAAATGCTGGTAGAAAAAATCGGTGACGCTTTCCTGCTGGGCATGCAATACGACAGCGCCGAAGTCGCCTACAAAAGCCTTATCAGCCAGTACAAAAGCGCCGGAAAGCATCCAGAACTCATCCAGGTCTATCAAAAATTGGCCACTGCCTATAACAGCGAAGGGAACCTAAGCAAGGGGCTGTTCTACTATCTGGCTATCGAAGACATCTTAGAACGGCATGGCAGCCCGGCTGTTCGGGCTGTCATGTACAACAACGTAGGCAAGCAATATGCCCTGCTCAACGATTATCCTCGCGCGCTGAACTATTTCCGAAAAGCTGAACTCCAATGCCAGTGGATTGACTGCGACCACCTGAGCGTAGTTTATGCAAACATGGGAGTTGCTCTGCACAACACCGGGCAGACGGGCGCCGGCATCGAATACCTGCACAAAGCCGGCCGTTTGCTGGAACAACAAGGCAATCGCAGCGCTCTGGCCCCCCTCAAGCACCTCATCGCCAGCATCTACCTGAGCAACCGCGACGCGCAACACGCCTTGGAGCACAACACTGAGGCCATGCAATTGGCCGAAGCTACCCAACAGCCCGACCTGCTGGCCAAAACCTACCGCACCGCCGCCGACATCTACTACCAGCTCTACGAATACGAAAAGGCCTATCACGCCTACCGAGAATACCTGCGGCTCAACGACGAATTGCGCCGGCAGGAACAAGAGCGCCAACAGCGTTTAGAACAGCAGCGCTCGCTGCTCAACGCCGCCGAAAACCAGATCAAGTACCTGCTTATCCGCCAGAACATCCGCGAACTCGAACTCCAAAACGCCCGCTACGAACAAGATCGCCTGCGCCTGCAAAACGAAAACCTCGAACTGGAACGCCAGCGCCAAGAAAAAGAAGTCGAACTCCTGCTGGCCCAACGCGAAACCGACCGCGTCCGCCTGCGCGAGCAGACCCTGCTGGCCCTCAAGGCCCGCAGCGAACTGCAACTGGCGGCCCAGCGCTTAGATGCCGAAAAGAAAGAGCGCACCATCGCCCTGCTCAAGCAACAGGAACAAATTGCCTTGGCCCAGCGGCAGGCCGACAGTGCCCGTGTCGAGCAGATGCGCTTAGACCAGGTCTTCCAGCAGCGCGAACAGGCCTCCTTCCGGCGCTTCGTCTATACCGTAGGCGGCTTTGGGCTTTTGCTTCTGGGCCTCCTGACCATAGGCTGGTTTCTGGCGCGTCAGGCCAGCCGACGCCTGAGCGCCCAAAACCGCGAAATCGAACGCCAAAAAGCGCAAATCGAGGAAGAACGCCACAAAAGCGACCAGCTGCTGCTCAATATCTTGCCCGCCGAAGTGGCCCACGAACTGCGCACCCAGGGCTATGCTACCCCGCGCCTGTATCCTAGCGCTACTGTCGTGTTTACTGACTTTCTAAACTTCACCAGCCTATCGGAAAAACTGACGCCCGAGCAGCTCATTGACGAGCTGGACGAGTGTTTTCTGGGCTTCGATGAAATCTGCGAACGCTATGGTCTGGAGAAAATCAAAACCATCGGCGACGCTTACATGTGCGCCGGTGGCCTGCCCGTGCCCAACGATACACACCCCTTAGATGCCGTTAGCGCCGCTTTAGAGATGATGGCCTGGCTCGAGCACCGCAACCAGACCAACCCTAAGGCCATTTTCCGCGAAATGCGCGTCGGCATCCATACCGGCCCGGTCATCGCCGGTGTCATCGGCAAAAACAAATTCGCCTACGATATCTGGGGCGATGCTGTCAACCTCGCCTCGCGCCTCGAAATGCTGGGCGAGCCCGGGCGCATCAACATCTCTGGAGCCACCTACGAAGCCATACGCCATCGCTTCCGCTGCGCTTACCGCGGCAAAAAAGCCGTGCACAACAAGGGCTTAGTAGATATGTACTTTGTAGAGGGCCCCATAGTTACCTGACGCCAATTTGGCCCTCTATTTGCTGTTTTTAGGGTGCAATGCAGCCATCACGGCTACCTTTGCACCGCTTTTGACCTATCAGGGTCGCTCATCATCCCTCCTGTTTTCCCAACCAGGCTTTGAACCGTACCGCCTTTGGTACCCAACCGACTGTTGATTTGTGCCATACTTACACCTGATCTCTGCAGCCGACTGCCCTGCTCATGAAAATGTCATCCTGCTCGCCTTCCGCTCCGACTACGAACTGCTATTGGCTGCCCTGACTCCAGGCGAGCGCCTCTTTCTTCAACGGGCCGTAGAAAAAGGCATCAACGCCTGCTGCTTTCCGCAGGCTGAACGCTTAGTGTTCGTATGCCTGCTCGACGATGCTGTCGCCGACAATGCCGTGCACTTAGAAAAAACCCGCCAGGCCGCCAGCCAGCTGCTGCGCGATATCCGACACTACAAAGCCGAGTCGGTAGCCGTGCAGAGCTATTGCCCGCACCCTACCACACTGGCCTTTCTGGAAGGGCTGTTGCTGAGCGCCTACCAGTTCACCCGTCATTACTCGACTCCAGAGAAAAAGGCAGCTGCCGACCTGCGCGTTCAGTGGGTTTGCGATGCCGCTCCTACGGGCGCCGTAGAAGAGCTGAATGCGCTGGTTGAGGCGGTTTTCCTGACGCGCGACTTGGTCAACGAGCCGCATTCACACTTAGATACGCTACGCTTAGTAGAGGCAACGCGTGCTGCGGCAGAGCGCTATGGCTTTTCTATTCAAGTGTTGGGTGCCGACGAAATTCGCACCTTAGGTATGGGCGGTCTGCTTGCCGTCAGTCAGGCCAGCGACATGCCGCCGCAGTTTTGTATTTTAGAGTGGAAGCCCTCGGCTCCGCGCAACGAACGCCCGGTAGTGCTGGTAGGTAAAGGCGTCGTTTATGATACCGGTGGCCTCAGCCTGAAAACGCCCGAAGCCATGGAAAGCATGAAATGCGATATGGCCGGCGCGGCAGCCGTCATAGGCGCTTTTTGCGCAGTGGCCCAAACGCAACTCCCTGTGCATATCGTCGGCCTGCTGCCCATCACCGACAACAAAGTAGGCAGCCGCTCGCTCATGCCCGGCGACGTCATTCGCATGCACTCCGGCGCCACAGTGGAGGTAACCAACACCGACGCCGAAGGCCGCCTCATCTTAGCCGATGCCCTCCACTATGCCAAACGCTACCAACCCGAACTGGCGCTCGACTTAGCTACCCTCACCGGCGCTGCTGTGCGCGCGCTGGGTAGCCACGCCATCTGCTACATGGGCACAGCCGATGCTGCCACCAAGCGCGCTTTAGAGGCCAGCGGCATGCGCACTTACGAACGCTTAGTGGAACTCCCCCTCTGGGACGAATACGGCGAAGACCTCAAAAGCAGCATCGCCGACCTCAAAAACATGGGTCACGGCCCAGCCGGCATGATTACCGCCGGAAAATTCTTAGAATACTTCACTGATTACCCGTGGTTGCATTTAGACATCGCCGGCCCGGCGTACCTTCGCGCCCCAAGCGGCTACCGTCCCAAAGACGGTACGGGAGTGGGTGTGCGCCTGCTGTTTGATTTCCTCCGAAATTATCGGCGCTAAAACTGCCCACTCGCGCTCGCCTGCGCCTGCGCGCCGCTCCGCAGACGCCTGTCCTTCACCGGCTCTCTCACAAACATGAACAACGGCATAACCATCGGAATCACCTGCGGCGACATCAACGGCATCGGCCTGGAAACCGTTTTAAAGGCTCTTTTAGTCAAAAAAGCCGGCCAGCAATTCCGCTTAGTCATCTACGGCAGCACCAAGGTCGTCGCTTACCACAAGAACATCATCACCCCAGAAAACATCCAGTTCTTCTCCATTAGCACGCCTGAAGAAGCGCAGCCGGGCCGTATCAACATCATCAATTGCTGGACGGACAACGTCAACATTACACTGGGCAAGCCCACCGAGGTCAGCGGCAAATGCGCGTACTTAGCCTTAGAGCGCGCCGTCAGCGACCTGAAAGCGGGCAGCATAGAGGCCTTAGTAACCGCCCCTATTCACAAAAAAGCCATGCAAATGGCGGGCTTCCCTTTCGTAGGACACACCGAGTACCTCACTGAAGCGCTGGGAAGCAAAGAGTCCCTCATGCTGTTAATCTCCGATGACCTGCGCGTGGGCTTAGTTACCGGCCATCTTCCTCTGCGTGAAGTACCCGACGCCATCACCACCCAGAAAGTGCTCAAGAAAATTTTAATCCTTTCCGAAACGCTAAAGGTGGATTTCGGCATCAACAAACCCACCATCGCCGTGCTGGGCCTCAACCCGCACGCGGGCGACGAAGGCGCCATCGGCCAGGAAGAGGAAACCATCATTCGCCCTGCCATCGAACAGGCAAAAGAAAGCGGCGCGCTGGCCTATGGGCCCTTCCCTGCCGACGGCTTTTTTGGCTCGGGCATGTTCCGCAAGTTCGACGCCATTCTGGCCATGTACCACGACCAGGGCCTGGCGCCCTTCAAAACGCTGGGCTTCGGCGAGGGTGTCAACTACACCGCAGGGCTATCCGCCGTGCGCACTTCGCCCGACCACGGTACCGCCTACGACATCGCTGGCAAAGGCGAAGCCGACGAAACCTCCTTCATCCGGGCGCTCTATCTGGCTGCCGACATCGCGCGCAACCGCAACGAATACATCGAAATGCGCGCTAACTCGTTGGAAATCTCAAAACGGAAGGCCTTAGTGAGCGAAACCGGCGAGGATGAAGAAATCGTGGAAGTCCCGGAGGAATAAAATTACGTGCCGCGGCGCACTACATTTTCCAGCGGCAGCCCTTGTTCAAAGGCTGTAACGTTTTGCAGCGTCGTGTGGGCAATTTCCGTCATGGCCTCATGGGTGAAAAAAGCCTGGTGAGAGGTGATGAGCACGTTGGGAAACGTCATCAGGCGGGCAATCAGGTCGTCCTGGATGATTTCGTGCGAAAAGTCGTAGAAAAAAAGCCCTTCCTCCTGCTCATAGACGTCTAAGCCCAGATAGCCCAAATGCCCACTCTTGAGCGCCTGAACAACGGCCTGAGTGTCAATCAGCGCACCGCGGCCGGTATTGATGAGCATGGCGCCCCGGCGCATCAGGTGAAGGTTATCGGCGTTGATGAGGCGATATGTCGTCTCGGTCAGCGGGCAGTGCAGCGAGACGATGTCCGAGCGCTTCAGTAGATCTTCCAACGAAACGTAATCCACTCCTGCAGCAGTCAGTTCAGCATCTGGGAACGGGTCGTAACCCAACACCCGGCAGCCGAAGCCCATCATGATCTGGGCGAACACCTTGCCAATCTTGCCCGTGCCCACCACGCCGACGGTCTTGCCGTACAGGTCGAAACCCATCAGGTTCTCCAACGCGAAGTTGCCTTCGCGTACGCGGTTGTAAGCGCGGTGCGTCTTTCGGTTGAGCGCCAGAATGAGTGCCACGGTGTGTTCGGCTACCGCATGCGGCGAATAGGCCGGCACGCGCACGACCGTCAGACCGTGCCGATCGGTAGCCGCCAAATCCACCTGATTATAGCCCGCACAGCGCAGCGCAATCAGCCGGACGCCTGCTGCTGCCAACTTTTCAGCCACCGCCGCCGTTACGCGGTCGTTCACAAAAAGACACACCGCTTCGTAGCCCTGCGCCAGCGAAGCCGTCTCCTCGCGAAGCAGCGCTTCAGTATACCAAAGATGATGTCGAGCCTGTTCGTTGGCCCGGTCAAAATACTCCCGGTCGTAGGAGCGCGTCGAAAAGAAGGCAATCTTCATATCAAAATCACTATAGCATACACATGAAAAAAGGCTGCAAACCAAGAACTTATATTGTAGCGGCAGCTGCGTTTGCCTTTGCACGTCTGCTGGCCTCGTGTGGCGCCGAGGCGCCAACACGCCAAAATGAGCCGCCGGATGCAAAAACCCTCTACCGCCAGCATTGCGTATTATGTCATGGCGCCGATGGAACTTTGGCCCTCAATGGCGCTGCCGATCTCTCCCGGTCGGTCCTCTCATTAGAAGAGCGCATCCATCAGATCGCTATGGGCAAAAATACCATGCCGCCCTTCGGGGCCGTGTTAACGGAAGAAGAAATCTTATCCCTGGCTCAATACATCGAAACGTTTCGGAAATGACAACCGACCGCAAAGTCCTGATAACCGGCGCCACCGGTTTCATTGGCGCCTATACCCTCCGCCTGCTCCTGAAGCGCGGCTATGCCGTGCGCGCCCTGCGCCGCCGCACCAGCCCGCTCGATCTGGTGCGCGACGTCGCCGACCAGGTCGAATGGGTAGAAGGCGACGTTACCGACCTGTTTGCCTTAGAGGAAGCGTTCCAGGGCGTTACGCACGTGTGCCACTGCGCGGCGGTAGTGTCGTTCCGCTCCTCCGATGAGCGCCGCATGATGCGCGTCAACGTAGAAGGCACGGCCAACATGGTTAACTTTGCGCTCGACGCCGGCGTGCGCCACTTCGTGCACGTCAGCAGCATTGCCGCCTTAGGGCGCGCGCCCAATCGGCCCCAGCTCGACGAAACCTGCGCCTGGGTGGATAGCCCCACTAATACACGTTATGCCATCAGCAAGTACCTCTCCGAACAGGAAGTCTGGCGCGCACACGCCGAAGGGCTGCCCATTGCCATCGTTAGCCCTGCTATGGTGTTGGGCAGCGGCTTCTGGAATGTGGGCACAGGACGCATCTTCCAGCAAATCTATCGAGGCATGAAACTTTACCCCATGGGCCAAAACGGCTTTGTAGATGTACGCGATGTAGCGCAGTTCATCGTCCTGTTGCTGGAACGCGGCATCCAGAGCGAGCGCTACATCCTCAGCGCTCAGGATATGCTCTTCCGCGACCTGTTCTTCCAAATCGCTGACGCCTTAGGCGTCCGACGGCCCTTTATCAAAGTAACCCCATTCCTGGCTGAAATCGGCTGGCGCCTCGAATGGCTCAAATCCCAGCTCTTAGGCGCCGACCCACTCCTCACCCGCGACAGCGCTCGCGCCTCGATGGGCCGCTTCTCCTACAGCAACGCTAAATCGCTCTCTGTCGGCGGATTTGCCTACCGACCAATAGAACAAACCATCCAGGAAACCGCGGCACAATTCTTAGAGGCAGCCAAGAACGGCTTTGCGCCAAAAGTGCTGCCTATGGAGTAAAGCATGGCTATGACAGGATGGCGCCAGGAACTTTGGAAGTGTTTTTCTATGCGTTTCCCCGAGTCCTCTGTGGTCAGAAAACAAAAGGTTTCACCGAACAGGTTAGACGCTGACAGGACGCTCCACGCTGCTCATGCGCAACATCAGTTATTCTTCTCCAAAATAGTCGCTGTCAATTTTTTTAAGTTCATACGTCTGATGTGTGGAGCAACCGATGTTGTAGTCAATCATGAGTTGGGCCAACTGTTCGCCGTCTATGAGAACGATTTTTGTTTCGTTTTTGGGCATGTATTCTAATGCTTCCTTTGTGAAGCTTGATGTTGTGATGAAGATCCCTTTTTTAGCTCCCTGCCCGGCGAGTGCGCCCACAAATTTTTGAATATCCGGTCGGCCAACAACATTTCCCGGTTTCCAACGCTTGGCCTGAATGTAGATGATGTCAAGCCCAAGTTTGTCTTCTTTTATTGTCCCATCAATTCCTTCATCACCGCTTCTGCCTATTGCTTTTCCTGCATCCTTGATGGAACCGCCATACCCCATTTTTACTAAAAGATCCACTACAAGTCGCTCAAAGAACGCAGGAGAGAGGTCAATAACTTTTTGAAGTAGTTCTGACGCCAACGATTTTCTTATTTGTTGATACGCCTTGTCTAAGTTTTCTTCAGGCGTCTGCTCGCTATTTTCAATAATTGCCGTTTCATCGTCCTCGATTTCACTGTTGCTTCTCGAAGCATTCAAAAACTCTAAAAAAGCCGGAAATTGTCTCAAGTACTTTACATCTATTCGGTCAAGATTTTGGGCTAAAGTCTGCCTGCCCAAGTCCGTAATTACAAAAGTCGCTCGTTTTGGAGAGTCAAGCAAGCCCGCTTTTTTCAAGTAGGTCTTTGCCCAGCTAACTCTTTTGTTAAAAACACGTTTGCCACTGGCCAGGGTTGCTCTTCTTTCTTCGTCTGTCAATTTAAATTCGACTGCCAAACTTTCAATCAGGTCCCTGTATTCGTGCTCTTTTCCATCTGAAACAAGTTTAAGCAATGTAAGCATTAGTGATTGGAACGTTGGTATCATGATCTTTCCTCTTGTGTGAACTGTATTTTGATCTGACTGGTGATATTTTCGCTAAGAGAAGCCCGAAAACAAGATACACCCTTAGCGCTTGCGCCGCCTTAAGTCGCTTCTTGCGCCGCTCGGCTACCCCTTCAACAATTGCTCGGTCTCGTAAAGATCCTCCAGTAATTTGCCCATGACCCGATCCATTTTCTCCCGATTTTCCGCGATCCATTCCTTCATCTCTTCGTTTCTTATCGGGACTCGGACAACTAATTCCGCTACATCGGATACACCTTCCGGTTCTTTCGCCTCTTTAAAAGAAGTTGGTCTTCCCCACGCTACTTCGTCAAACTCGGGGTCGTATTCTATGTCGCTATCCTCGTAGATGATATTATCATCCGGGACGACAAAGCAATTCTCGGCAAGAAGTAAAGCATCCATCGCTCTGACTTTTGAAATCTCTAAGTCAGCTATAACGCTGTCGTCTAATTTTTTTTTCCGCCGGACCTTAATATCTTAATTGCCGCCTCTAATCCGATTTTATTTGCTGGTGTCATCTTTATCGAATTTATTGGTCAGGTAATCCTTGATTTCTTCTTTTCTCGCCTGCCTTGCAGGAATTATCCTGTATACTGTTCCCCGTTGGGTAAATGCAACTGCGACAATGAATTTTCCAAGCACTTTTCCTACGATCAAAAGCCTGTTTTTTCCAGAATAGAGAGCGGCGTCGTTATCTTCAAAGACTTCCTTAGCGCGATTAAAGCCAATTCCGTGTTTTCTACGGTGGAACTGATCCTTACGTTCATCCCACTCGAATTTCATCACTCGAGGCAATCGCTTCTTTTTGGACTTGACTTGCTGGGAAGGCGTTTATACCGAGAAGCGCTGCTTAAACGGTAGAGAAAAGATGCTTTTCTCCTTTTGGTTCAACACTCAATACCCGAATGATAGAAAGTACACCTGCAAACTCTGCCGACCCGACACCCTTGTATCCCTTCTATACTGTAGATTGGTTGTTCTGCCCATAGTCCTCTCCTTTTTTCTGCTACAAAGGTGACGTCTTTTCTCGAAACGAAGAATACACAGCTCATCGGCCGTTAATGGTACGCTCAATACGGCCCATCCCTACAGCAAACAACTCCACGCTCAACCGCAATCGGCAGGCGCCTTGAATGGCTCAAATTCCAGCGCTTCAGCGCCGAACCGCTCTGCATTTGCAACAGTCCTACGCTGCCTTGAGCCCACCGTACAACCCTTAGAACCAAGAACCCTTAAAGGCCCGCCAGAGCGCTACGTAGGATCGGCGACGTAGCCGATGAACAGCACCGCATTTGTCGGAATGTGCCGCAACACGAGCACGAAGGGCTTATCGAACCAGAACTGAGGCGGCACAGAGACGACGCCAAAGCCAATGGACGTTACGGCAGCGCCCTCCGCGCCTTTCTCGTCCACGTTCAGGACGGCTTTGTGCCGGACCTGGTTGATGAAGATGTTCTTGCCGCCCAGGTGTGTACCCATCGGCGTGAAATCGGCATCGCGCCCCGAGAAGGGCGCCCGAACGCCCAGTGCTTCCATGCTTTTTATTAGATCGTTCTCGTACGACAGTTTCAGCCTTGGAAAGAGCACTTCGGCGCGGTTGTAAACGATGCTGTCGTACAAGGCCCGCCAGCGCTGGGGCGTCAGATTGAGATGCCATTGTGGGTCGGAGTTGCCCTGCCCGGGCTGAATGAAGCTCAGGCTGTACGTAGAGTCGCGGAAAGGAATATCCACTAAGCGAAATTGCGATGTGGCAGAAAAGGTAAAGGCACGATCGGCATAGACAAAATCCGCCTGCACCTTAGAGCCATCCGCCCGGGTGAAGGGCGCTTTGCGCGTCAGCTCAGGCGCAAAGCCGGTAGCCCAGTCGGCTTTGAAGTGCAGGGCGTTAATCAGAAAGGCCACATCGAGTGGCGTGATCTGGTCTAATATCTTGTCAATTTTGCCCTTTGTATTGGTTTTCACCCAGCCGTTGATGTGGTTGAGCGCCTCCTGCTCGGCGCTGAAATTGAGGTTGTCAGCGCCACTTTGATAGTACTGCTGGATGGTCTGCAGGAAGGACTCTTTTACAGCGATGCGCTTTGCATCGTAGAAATATCGGTTGGCGACCGTTAAGGTCGGATGCCCGGCTTGCTTCGTGAGCAGCACGTCTAAGCTGCGATAGCCGGAGTTGAGGTCGCTGTTCGTCCAGCCGCTGCAGCCCAGAAACGCCTGCAGTTCTTCGGCAGTTCTTCCGCGTGCGCCGTTGACGGCCATAGAGAATGCCGTCTGGATGCTGTACGGCGATAGCAGCACATTTTGCTTAGGCTTTGCCAGCTGCTCCTGGCGGAAAAGCGCCCAGCCAACAACCTGGCTCATTTCAGCAACACTAACCGCCTTCACCGGTGGAACGGATGGCGGGAGCCGGTCGTCTTTTCGACAGGTAAGGGCAGAGAGCAGAAAGGGTATTGCGAATGCGAAAACGAGAACCTTTTTCATAAAAAACGCTATTTCAGGTGAAAGGGAAGGGTTATATGCCAGAGACGCAGCCTTCGCTGCCGACGCTGCGCCCGCCAAAGATAAAGACAACCGTCGAGACGCCCAAGGTTGGCAAAAATGTTAAAGTAGGACGCGGAAGGCAGCCTGGCACATTTTTGGCTGCATAAAAAACGCCTTTTGAGGCGCTGAGCGAAGACGCTGCGAAGGGCTATGGTTTTGGGAATTGAGTCCTCCTCCAAAAAGCGCGTGTAATCCCGTGAACAGCGCTTTTCCTTTTCAATCCGCCTTGCGGCTGCCCGGGCTTCCCTCCAGGCAGCCGTTTTTTTTCGAGAGTTGCCGCGAAGGCACAAAGAACGCTCCCTCGCACACGGGCGAAAAAGCAGAAACGAACGCCGCCGGCACTCCTGAGGTAACGTAAGGCGGTAGATAGGCCAGCGGGGGCTTCACCTTTCTTAAGCCCGCCTCGAAGGGCAACCGACAGCCGTTTTGTCCACCGTCGGAGTGCGAGATAAGCCCTACTTTTGGCGGCGCCAATCAAAAGGCGCACGTTGGGCTTATGGCATTTCGACGCTTTGCCACTGGGTGGTTTTGGGTATTGCTGGCCTCCTGTCTGCAGGGGCAAGACCCGCGTTTTTCGCAATTTTACGCTTCGCCGTGGAACCTGAACCCAGCGATGACGGGCGCCTTCGAGGGCCAGTGGCGCGCCGTGGCCAACTACCGCGACCAGTGGAGCAGCATCCTGTCGCCCGTGCCCTTCCGCACGTATTCGGCGGCAGCGGACGTGCGCTTCGGCGTAGGGCCATACGACCATTTTGCTCTCGGCCTCGGCGCGCTGCACGACGAGGCGGGCACGGCGCGCTTCTCGCAAAACAAGGTTCACCTGGGCGGCGCTTTTCTGAAGCAAATCAGCGGAGGGCCGCGCCGCGCAACGCACGTGCTGAGCGCCGGAGCGCAGTTGGGCTTTGGCCAAAACAGCGCCGACTGGGGCAGGGTGTGGTTTAGCCGTCAGTTCGACCCGCTGCAGGAAGCACCCGACTTTAACGCGCCCAACGGCGAGCCCAACGCGCAGGGCAACTCCAGCCCGTACTTAGACTTCAATGCCGGCCTGCTGTGGTATGCCGTCTCGCGTCGGCGCGATGGCTTCTGGACGCTGGGCATCGCCTGGCACCACCTTAACCGACCCAATGTAGCGCTGCTGGCCGACAACCCCAGCGAGCGTCTTTACCTACGCTGGACGCTGCACGCCGGCGGTCTGTTGCCGTTCACCGAACAAATGGGCCTGATGCCGGGTCTGCTTTTGATGAGCCAGGGGCCTGCGCGCGAGTTCAACGCGGGCGCTGCCCTTCGCTACTCCAACAACGACCGCAACGAGCTGGCCCTGCGCGCCGGCGCCTGGGCGCGTGTCGTGAACCGCCTCAACCAGGGCATGCACGCCGACGCTATTGTGGCTGTCGTCATGCTCGAACTGGAGCGCTGGATGCTGGGCCTCAGCTACGACATCACCACTTCCTCCCTGGCGCGCGTCAACAACTCGCGCGGCGCCTTCGAACTCTCGCTTACCTATTATCACCCGGCTGTGCGGCGCTCGCGCGTCGTGTGCCCGAGGTTTTAACGGCTTGCCTGCCAGGCCGTCCCCGTATTCTATCTGCCCGTCCTTCGACATTTCTGGAAGACACCCACGCATGAACCTGAAGTTTCTATTGCCGACGTTTCGCAACCGCTACCGCTTTGTACAGGCTTGCTTAGAAAAATACGCGCTGCTTGCTCAGGGCAAACCGTCCGTTTCAAAGGCGCTCAACCTGGGTACTGGCGAGGGCGACTACGACCGAATGCTGGCCGCCTACTGCCAACAGCTCGTAGGCTGCGACGTCAACGAAGACGACCTGAACTGCGCCCGCACCGTGAATGCCGACGTGCCTAACGTTGCCTACGAGAAGAACGACGCCCTGAACCTGATCTACCCGGATGGCGCGTTCGACTTAGTGGTCTCGTGCGAGGTCATCGAGCACGTGGGCGAGCCGCGCCGCATGCTGGCCGAGATCTACCGCGTGTTGCGCCCGGGTGGGCGGCTTGTGATGACCTTCCCCAGCCGGGGCTTTCCGTTCACCTACGACCCCGTGAACTATGTGTGGCTGCGCCTGCGCAAGCCTCACCAGCGCGAATACGCCATCGCGCAAGGGGCTTACGCCTTCGGACACACATACCTGATTGACCGCCGCGAGTTTTTGCAATGGGCCGATGAGCAAGGGTTTGAAGTCGTAGAACAACGCGGGCTGAGCCACTACTTGGTGGGCCTGTTGGAGATGTACCATACCGGCCTGCTACAGCGTCTGCTGAAGCGCAACGCCTACAACTCCACCGATGTGCAAACGCCCACCTTAGCCATACAGCCCCGCAGCAGCCGGCCGCCGCGTTTGGCTGCCCTGACCGACGCCATTCTATGGCTCGACCGCGCGCTATTTGGCTGGTCGCGCGCCAGCGTAGGCGTGGGCGTGGTTTTGAGAAAACCGCACCCGCCAGCACCTGAATTTTCATGAAAACCAACAAAAACAATCATGGCTAAAGCACAAAAAAGACCGGCTAAACCCGCCGCAAAACCCGTTGGCGCCGCCGAAAGCCGAAAGGCTCGACCCTCCCCTTCCTGGGGCCGCTTTTGGGAGGCATGGGAACAGTACCTCAACGCCCACAGCCTGTGGTTTTCGCTGGGCATTTTTGTGGTTTCCTTGGCGCTTCGGTACGCCTATTTTCATGAAGCGCGCCAATCGCCGGCCAGCACCCTGCACACGTGGAACAGCAGCGACATGGAGTTCTACGACGCGGTGGCCAAACGCTTAGCCTCCGGCGACTGGCTGCTCGACACTGCCATGCAGCCCTACCATACCTGGCACGACGATGTGGCAAAAATGACCTTCGAGCGCTACCCCGAAACCTCAAAACCCTATTACACGCGCTTCCACAAACCCGACAGCCTCGGCGGCGGCATTGACACGCTGGCGGCGCGCAAAGCCTTTATCTCCGATAAAATGGGCGGAAAAACGTTCTACCAGGACCCGCTCTACGCCTACCTGATTGCATTCACCTATAAAATTACTGGCACGACCGACCCGCACTGGGTGTATGTGTGGCAGATGTTGCTGGGCGCATTGCTAAATGTGCTGGTCTTCTGGCTGGGGCGCCTGCTCTTTGGCTCGTTAGCGGGGCTGCTGGGCGCCTTATTCGTCCTGATTTCCGGGCCTGTTATGGTGTATGAAATGACGCTCTTGCGCTCGACGCTGACGGCATTTCTGACGGTGCTGGCGCTGTATGCTTACGTGCGCACGCTAAAGCGGCCCTCCTTAGCCAATGCTGTTGGGCTGGGCGTAGTTGCTGCTCTTTCCATGCTCAACCAGTCCTACATGCTGCTGTTCTGGCTGCCAGCCTTTGCCTGGCTGGCCTGGCAACTGCGTGCGCAACGGCAGCTCATGTGGAAAACGGTAGGCGTCGCGGTAGCGGCCTGGTTGCTGGCGCTGTCGCCGCTTTTCTACCGAAATGCCGCTGTAGGAGCGCCTTTGACCGCCTTTTCGGGGGCAGGGCCGATCATTTATGTCAGCTACAACGGCCCCACGGCCCACCCTTTAGAGCCGAATTTCTGGGATGCCAGCACGACGGTGGACCTGTACCACAAAAGCGAAGGCTCGCTGCTCAAAGCCATCTCCGTGTGTTGGGAGGCATTTCCTTCCTGGAGCGAGCGCTGGCGCGTGTATCGCGACAAGTTGTATAGCCTGTTCATTTGGATGGAAATCCCAAACAACATCAGCTACTATATGTTCCGGCAGTTTTCACCCACGCTAAAGGCCCTACCTGCGCCGTATTATTGGCTGGCGCCGCTGGGCTTGGTCGGCTTAGTGTTGGGCTTTTGGCGTTTGCGTCGCGATTTTCTACCCTATTTCCTGATGCTGGCCGTTAGCGCCTTGCCGCTCTTTTTGAGCACCAGCGTGGCGCGCTACCGAACGCCGCTCGTGGTGCTGATGACCCTACTGGCCGCCTACACCGTCGTCTTTCTGGTAAAAACGCTGTTAGACCGGCAGCTCAAAGCCGCCGCCCTCGTAGCCGTGCTGCTCGCAGGCGCTGCAGCATTCACCTGGAACATCCGAGAACGGCGGTTCTTTCCGCTTTACCCCAATGATATCGTGCCTGTGTACCTCATTCACTACTCCAATCGGTTGGTAAAGTTGGAATTAGACAAGAAGTACCCGGAGTACACGGCCTTATTAGGCGAATTTTTGGGCTACCTGCCCGAGTACTTTCATCGGCTGAACATCAACTCCAGGCTGCGCCAGACCAACGAGGCCAACTGCTGCCGCTACGTCGCGCGTTTCTTCGAGATGCAGTCCATCTTTCTGGGAGAACAGGGCCGCTCCGACGAGGCGCGCAAATACGGCGAACGGGCCCAAATCCTGCGCGCGCTGGCCGACGAATTTGACCAGCGATTGAAGATGAAATAAGGAAAAGAAATCCCAGCGATAAGCTGCCCCAAAGGCATAATCGTTTACTCAGCGCACCAACGCTTTTTTTATTCACCCTCAACCTTTTCGCATGCCATGAAAAAATACCTATCTCTTTGCTGGCTGCTGTCAGCCGTTGCTTTTAGCGCTTTTTCCCAATCGAGTTTGCTCAAAATCACGCCCGAGCGCCCTCAGCCGGGGCAGCTGATTTTGCTGGAATACGACCTGACGAAAAGCCCGCTGGCCAACAGCACCGAGCCCGTGGAAATCATCGTTTTTGAATACGCCGCCGACCAACCGCGCACGCTGCCAGTATATGCCTACCGCGACGCGCAACGGGCGCACGGACACATCAGCTCAGGCCAGGACGCCGCTGTGTTGCTCGTGGTCTTCAAAGCCGGCGAACGCACAGACAACAACCAGGGCCAGGGCTACTTCATCCACCTGCACAACGCTAAAGGCGAAGTGCTGCCCGCCAGCTGGGCCGCCCATGCCGTGATGTATCGCGACTGGGGCAGCTTGGCCGACTTAGACCGCAAAGCCAACGTCGCCCAGGAACTCTTCGAGCGCGCCTTCAAGGCCGACGCCCGCCTGAAGAATACCTTCGCTTCAGCCTATGCCAACTGCCTGATGGCCGTCAAACGCGGCGACGACGGCAAAAAAGAAGCCTTGGACGTGCTCAAAGCCGCAGCAAAGAGCGATCAGGCCGCCGAAAAGGAACTCATTGCCATCGCGCGCCTGCTCGACCGCCTCGGCGCCTCCGAAGAAGCCAACCAGCTGCGCGAACGCATGAAACGCGACTACCCTAAAGGCATCTACGCCCGCCAAACGCGCCAGCGCGAAATACGCACCATGACCGATGCCACTCAATTGGAACAGGCCATAGAAAAATACCAGAAGGAGTTCCCGCCCGCTACCGACGAAGAAAAACAGGAGCTCAGCCAACTGTACAGCCTGCTGGCCATAAAAGCCCTCGGCGAAAAAAACTGGGAAAAAGGCAAAGCCTACGCCGCCCAAATGACTCCAGATGCCCGCGCCAGCCTCTACAACAACACTGCCTGGGAACTGGCCGAAAACGGTGAACATCTGGAGCAAGCCCATGCCATGGCCTTAGAAGCCACTCAATGGGCTGAAAACGAAATCCGCGAGCCCAAGGCCCCTAAGCCACTCTACATGCCCTACGCTGACTGGGAGGAAAACCTGCGCTTCGCCTTCGCGCAGTACGCCGATACCTACGCCTTTATCCTTAGCCAGCAAGGCCAACACGAAGCCGCCTTAGCCTACCAGACCCGCGTCGTCGAATACAGCAAAGGCAAAGAGGCCGAAATCAACGAACGCTACACCAAATACTTAGAGCAAGCAAAATCCCCCGAACTGCGCTACCGCCTGGAAGGCTTTATCATGCAGGGCAAAGCCACTCAGGCCATGAAAGAGCAGTTCAAACGCCTCTACGCTGCCGAAGACAAATCTGCTGCTGGCGCCGACGCCTACTTATCTCAATTGGAGAAAAAAGCCCGCGAACACCAGAGAAAGGAACTGGCTGCCAAAATGATTGACCAACCCGCGCCTGCCTTCCGCCTCAAAAACCTGGCCGGCAAAGAAGTAAGCCTCGAAAACCTGCGCGGCAAAGTGGTCGTCATTGACTTCTGGGCCACGTGGTGCGGCCCTTGCAAGGCTTCCTTCCCCGGCATGCAAAAAGCCCAAGACCTCTATAAAAACGACCCGGAAGTGGTCTTCCTCTTCGTGGATACCTGGGAAAACGCCGCCAACAAGGAGAAAAACGCCGCCGACTTCATCAACAGCAAGGGCTACACCTTCGAGGTCCTCATGGACAACGATAACCAGGTCGTAACCGCCTACGGCGTCTCTGGCATCCCTACCAAGTTCGTCGTGGATAAACAAGGCCGCATCCGCTTCAAGAGCATCGGCTTCTCGGGCGACAACGATGCCTTGGTGGCCGAAATGCAGAGCATGGTGGAATTGGTCAAGGCGAGTGGAAAATGAAAAGTGGAAAATGAAAAGTGAAAAGTGAAAAGTGGAAAGTGGAAAGTGAAAAGTGAAAAATAGTCGCTTGGGGCTAATGGGTAGGGTTTTTACTCTGAGCGAGCAATTTTGAGCACATGGAGTCTCCTTTTCAAATTCCTGTTAGCGTGCGGTGGGCCGACTTGGACCCGAATGGGCACGTGCGGCACTCGGTGTATTACGACTGGGGAGCCTCGGTGCGCATGGCGTTTCTATCGGCCCACGGCCTGACGCTCGAGCGCATGGCCGCCGAGGGCTTTGGGCCCATTCTTTTCCGCGAAGAAGCCGTCTTTCGGCGCGAAGTGCGCTTTGGCGACGATTTGAGCATCGGCCTTCTGCTGGCAAAGGCTCGCTCCGACGGGGCGCGCTTTACTTTCCGCCACCACCTGATGCGCGCTGACGGCACGCTGTGCGCTGTCATCACGGTGGACGGCGCATGGATAGATTTGCACCGCCGAAAGCTGACCACACCACCGGCTGCTGTGGCGGAGCTATTTGCCCAGTGGCCCAAAAGCGACGATTTTGCCTGGGGGTGAACCCTGTTTTTGAAGAGCTTTTGAATTTTATTCGAGCAGCGCCGTTGAAAAGTTTTTTGCTCACTGATTTTTAGACCAAACAAGTTTGGTCGGTACTTGGCCAAACAAGTTTGGCGGTTACTTGGCCAAACAAGTTTGGCGGTTACTTGGCCAAACAAGTTTGGCGGTTACTTGGGGTTATGCGTCAGTCATTTATATCGGTTATTGGGGTTATTCATACGCAGCGGAACATCGAGAGCCTGGCTTCGTGGCTCGCAGGGCTACACGCGGAGCTGTCGGCCCATTTCAGCGATTTCGAGTTTGTGCTCATCAACAACCATTGCGACCGCCAGGCAATAGATGCTGCTTTGGAGCCGCTTCCGCAGGCGCTGCGGCAGAATGTGTTCCTGCTCAACCTGAGCGCGCCCGTCAGCCGCGACAACGCCATCATGGCGGGCCTCGACCGCGCCAACGGAGACTACGCTGTGGTGTTCGAGTTTTCCTTTGCCGACAGCCCACACCTCGTCCGCACCCTGTGGGAAAAGGCCCAAACGGGCTTCGACATCGTCTATCTGCGCGCGCCCCAGCGCCGCCTGCCCTGGCACTATCGCCTCATGTACAGCGCCTTCTACGGCATCCTGCACCGCTATTCTAACCTGCGCTTAGACGCGCGCGCCCACCACACGCGCATCATCAGCCGCCGCGCCCTCAACTCGCTGCTGCGCCTGCGCGAAAACAGCCACTACCTGAAAGCCCTCTACGCCTTGGTGGGCTACAACACCGCCGCCATAGACGTGGCCCAACCGCTCGAACCTGAGCCAGGCATCACCTTCGGCGAACAATTCAAAAGCGCATTGGTGGCCATCACGTCCTTCACCTCCTTCCTCAGCGCCCTGCTGGGCTGGATTTTTCTGCTCTCGTGCGTCATCGCGGCAGCCGCCATCGCCAACGCCATCAAGGTGCGTCTGACGAACGTGGACTTCCTGGGCCAATACCACGAAACCGTGCCCGGATGGGCCTACCTCGTGGTACTCGTGTCGGTCTTCTTCGCTGTAACGTGCCTCAACCTGTACCTCATGTCTATCTACTTAGCCAACATCTACCGCGAAATCAAAAACCGACCGCTGTACATTATTGAGTCGGTGAAGCGGTATTGAAGCAGCTCAGGGCAAGCAACAACGGCCCAACTGAATGCTACCGTGGCTCGGCCACGCGCCTCTTGCGATTTAAGTCGCCTAAAATGAGCGATAAACAAACGTATAAAGTACGGCATTAAGGCGCCTTAATGCGCCAGGAACTCGAAAAAATTGTCTCGGTGCACCACCTGAGTGTGATGCTGTGGATAAGCGTCTCTGAAGGTCTTTGAAAAGTGGGCTTTGGCTTTAGTACCCCATTTGATTTCGTATGCCCACATGAACCCATCGCGCTCTTCCACGTAGTCAATCTCTTGCTGGTCTTGCGTGCGCCAGAAATAGGTATTGGCGTATATGCTGTGATAATGCAGCCATTTTTTGCGTTCGCTGATGAACCAGTTTTCCCATAAGGCGCCCATATCCTGGCGCAGCTCCGGCGGCTGATATTGCGCAATGAGCGCATTGCGAATACCGTTGTCGTAGAAGTATATCTTGCGTTTGGTTTTCAACTCTTTACGCAAGTTTCTACTCAAAGGCGGTAGCCGGAATAGGATAAACGTTTGCTCGAGCAGGGTGATGTAGTTCTCAATGGTTTGGTTGTCCAAATCCGTGATCTGGCCCAGTTCGTGGTAAGAAACCTCATTGCCTAATTGAAATGCCAGCGCTTGGAGTAGCTTCATCAACTTTTCGGGCTTTTTGATGCGTTCCCACATCAGAATGTCTTTGTACAAAAAGCTATCTGCTAACTGGCTCAAGATATCTCTGGCTTCGTCGGGATGGCTGACCACCTCGGGATAGCTGCCATAAACCAAGCGGTCGGAGAGCCTGCGGTTTTCTTCAACAAATCCGTGATGGGCTTCCATTTCCTCGTAAGAAAGCGGAAAGAGCTGATAGTGCCATTTCCGTCCGGTGAGCGGCTCGTTAATCTGGTTTGCCAGTTCCAGCGTCGAAGAGCCAGATGCCACTAATTGTACCGCTGGAAATTGGTCCGTAACGAGTTTGAGCTTGATGCCAATGTCGCGAATGCGCTGCGCTTCGTCCACGACAACGACTTTAGCAGATTTAATAATGCGGCTCCACTTCGAGGTACTAACCTCTTCCAGCAGTATTCGCGTCTCTATGTCGTCGCCATTCAGCCACAGGACATCGCGCATGCCATCGAAAATTTGCTTTAGCAGGGTTGTCTTTCCCGTTTGCCTCGGTCCGGTGAGGATGATGGCTTTTCCTTTGAATAATCTTTCCCGGATTTTTGACTCAAGCAGGCGTTTTATCATATTTTATAGATTGTATTCGCAAAAATAACGCTTTTTTTGCGAATAGCGTCGAAGAAATTGGCTTTTGGTGCAAACTCTTCTCGTGGGTGGAGAGGCCCGGCATTCTGAAGGAAAAACTTTCGTGTCTTTGCAGCAAAAAGCGCCATGCCCGTCAACTGGAATGGTAACCTTTTGGAGCATTTACCCGAAGCCTGGGCGCAGGCGCAGCGCGCCCTGTTGTACGGCGATGCGCTGTTTGAGACCGTGCGCGCCTTTGACGGTCGTTTGCCCTTGCTGGAGCGCCATTGGGAGCGGCTGCGCAACGGATTGATACAGTCAGGTTTCGCTCTTCCTCCGGCGTGGGATGCGTTTTTTTTTGAAAAAAACATCCGGTGCGTGGCGCCGCCGAATGCGCGCATACGGCTGACGGTGTGGCGTTCGGCGGGCGGCTACTACCGGCCTACCGATAACCGGCCGCAGTTTTTGATTACGGCCGAGGCATTGGAAAGCGCTGCCCTGGAATGGCCGGTTGTCGGCCGGACGCTTGGCGTATGTGCCTCGGTGCGGCTGCCGGTGGACGCCTACTCGAACTTGAAGACGTTCAACAGCGCTCGCTACGTGGCTGCTGCGCGCGAGGCCCAGGCACGGGGTTGGGACGATGCGCTCGTGCTCAACGCCTTCGAGCGCGTGTGCGAGGCTACGGCCAGCAACGTGTTCTGGTGGGAGGGCGATGTGCTCTGCACGGTGCCGCTTGGCGAGGGCTGCGTGGCCGGCGTCATGCGCGCCTTTGTGCTGGAAACCGCTGCAGGCGCTGGTCTTGCGATATCTGAAAAAGCCGTCCCACCTGAAGCGCTTGAGGCTGCTGAGGAAATTTTCCTGACGAATGCCGTCCGCGGCATTCAGCCCGTTCGCATTTTTGCGGGCGCGCGGCTGCCTGACGACCGAACACGCCGACTATTTGAACACGTGCAGGCCCGTTTAGCCGCCAAACAACGCTGATTTTTTCCCATGAAAAAAATACTTGTCGCTAACCGGGGCGAAATTGCCCTGCGCGTCATGCGCACCGCTCGCCGCATGGGCATCCAGACCGTTGCCGTTTATTCTGAAGCCGATCGCGCGGCGCCGCACGTGCGCTTTGCCGATGAGGCCGTTTGCATCGGGCCGCCGCCCTCGGCGCAGAGCTACCTGAGGGCCGAAAAAATTTTGGAAGCTGCCCGCCGCACCGGCGCCGATGCGATACACCCGGGCTACGGCTTTTTGAGTGAAAATGCCGGCTTTGCGCGCCAGGTAAAAGAGGCCGGCCTCATTTTCATTGGCCCTTCGCCCGAAAGTATTGAAATGATGGGCAGCAAATTGGCCGCCAAAGAAGCTGCCAAACGCTTTGGCGTGCCTATGGTGCCGGGCATCGAGGAGGCTATCACCGACATCGAGACGGCCAAAGCCATCGGGCGGCGCGTGGGCTATCCCATCCTCATCAAGGCCAGCGCGGGCGGCGGTGGCAAGGGCATGCGCGTGGTGGAGCGCGAGGAAGACCTGCAAGAGCAAATGGAGCGCGCCGTGTCGGAGGCCATCTCAGCTTTTGGCGATGGGTCAGTATTCATTGAAAAATACGTTACCTCGCCTCGCCACGTGGAAGTGCAAATCATGGCCGATACGCACGGCAATGTGGTCTATCTCTTCGAGCGCGAATGCTCCGTGCAGCGGCGCCACCAGAAAGTGGTCGAAGAGGCGCCCTGCGTCATCGTTACACCCGAAATCCGCCGTGCCATGGGCGAAGCCGCTGTCCGCGTGGCGCGCGCCTGCAACTACACAGGCGCCGGCACAGTGGAATTCCTCATGGATGCCGACCGAAATTTTTATTTCTTAGAAATGAACACCCGCCTGCAGGTGGAACACCCGGTCACGGAGTTCATCACCGGGCTGGACTTGGTGGAATGTCAGATCCGAGTGGCCCGCGGCGAGCCGCTGCCCTTCCGACAGGAAGACCTCAGTATTCACGGCCATGCCATCGAGTTGCGCGTATGCGCTGAAGACCCACTCAACAACTTCCTGCCCTCTACCGGCACGCTGACGCGCTACCGCCTGCCGCAGGGCGAACACATCCGCGTGGACGGCGGCTACGAGGAAGGTATGGAAGTGCCTATTTTTTATGACCCGCTCTTAGCCAAACTCGTCGTCTGGGGCCACACGCGCGCCGAAGCCATTCAGCGCATGAAGGAGGCTATTGACCAATACGAGGTAGAAGGCGTAGCCACTACACTGCCCTTTGGGCGTTTTGTGATGGAGCATCCGGCTTTTGTCGAAGGTCATTTTGACACCGGCTTCATTGCCAAATACTACACTGCCGAAGCCTTGCGCGAAAAGCACGCCGCTGCTGCCTCAGTGGCCGCCCGCTTAGCATTGCGGTTGCACTTAGAGCACAAGCGGCTGCTGACGGCTCTGCCGGAGCGGGAGAGTCTTTGGGGAGAGCGGTATGAGTGAGGGGGTGGCCAAACTTGTTTGGCCGGTACTTGGCCAAACAAGTTTGGCGGTTACGGGGCCAAACAAGTTTGGCGGTTACAGGGCCAAACAAGTTTGGCGGTTACGGGGTGGGGAGCGTCAGCCAGAAGTTGTTGGGGCCTTCGCCTTGTACTAAGATGACCTCTTGCGCATTGAGCATTTCCAGGAGCGCTAAGAAGGTAACGATGGCGTGCATGCGGTTTTCCAAGTACAGGAATACCTCCTCGAACGAAGTCTGCTCGTTGGGCCGAAGGCGGCTGAGCAGGTATTCGCGCTGGCCCTGGATGGTGTAGCTGTAGTTGTAAACCGTATGTACGCGCTTGCGTCGTTGGTTTTCCTCGAAGCGCTCTATCAGGCGCACAAAGACGCGCAAAAGCCGGTAGGCCGACACGCTCTCCCATTCGGCATCGGCCAGCGCTTTTTGGGCCAGCTGGCTTAGTTCGGCGCTGGCAAAGCCGCGGGGCGCCATAAAGGAGCGGATCTCCTCTAAGCGGCGCAGTTCGTCGAGCACGCTTTTATAGCGCTTGTACTCGATGAGGCGCTCTACCAGCTCCTGGCGCGGGTCTATTTCATTGCCCTCTTCGTCGTAGGTTTTGCGCGGCAGCAGCATCTTGGCCTTGATGCGCATGAGCGTAGCGGCCACGACGATGAACTCCGAAGCCACATCTAAGTTGCGCGTCTGCATCTGGTGCAGGTAATCCAAAAAGTCCTGCGTGATGCGAGCAATGGGAATGTTGTAAATGTCGAGCTCGTCCCGTTCGATGAAGAACAGGAGCAGGTCAAACGGCCCCTCAAAAACCGGAAGTTTTATCGTAAACGTGTCCAAAATCCCCAGTAGCCGCCAAACTTGTTTGGCTAAGTAGCGGCCAAACTTGTTTGGCTAAGTAGCCGCCAAACTTGTTTGGCTAAGTAGCGGCCAAACTTGTTTGGCTAAGTAGCGGCCAAACTTGTTTGGCTAAGTAGCGGCCAAACTTGTTTGGCCCAGTAACCGCCAAACTTGTTTGGCCCAGTAACCGCCAAACTTGTTTGGCTAAGTAACGGCCAAACTTGTTTGGCTAAGTAGCCGCCAAACTTGTTTGGCTAAGTAACGGCCAAACTTGTTTGGCTAAGTAACGGCCAAACTTGTTTGGCCCAGCAACTGCAAAGATACAAACCACCCACAGGCCATTACTTTTGGGCGTTTTTTTAGCCCAAGTTCACCCTACCCTGCTTTGACGCTTTATCTCATTCCCACGCCCATTTCCGAAGCGGCTTTTGACACTCTGCCACCTGCCACGGCGGAGGTAGCGCGGCGCTTAGAGGTGTTTGTGGTAGAGCGCGCCCGCACGGCGCGTCATTTTATCAAGCGCGTAGCACCGCTGCGTCCGCTGAGCGAACTAACGTTTGTCGAGTTAGATCGCGAAGGCGGGCTGACGCCAGAGGTGGTAGAGGTCTTTGAGCAGGCCCTGCGGCAGGAGCGCGATGTGGGTTTGCTCTCAGAGGCGGGGTGCCCGGGCGTTGCTGACCCGGGAGCAGCGTTGGTAGCGCTGGCGCATCGCATGGGCGTGCTGGTGGTTCCGCTGGTGGGGCCCTCGTCTGTTTTGTTGGCGCTGATGGCTTCGGGCCTTAATGGCCAGCGTTTTGCTTTTCACGGTTATTTGTCGCCTAAACGGCCCGAGTTGGTGCGGCAGTTGCGGCAGTTGGAGCAGCAGGCGCGGCAGCACGACCAGACGCAGATATTTATGGAGACACCCTACCGGGCGCCCTGGATATTCGAGGTGGCCCTGATGGCCTTGCGAGCCGACACTCTGCTGAGCGTATCGCAAGACCTGACCGGCCCGGAAGCGTTTGTCCGCACCCAGCCTGTGCGGGCCTGGCGTGAGCAGAAACTGACGCTGGCAGCCCGACCAACGGTGTTTTTGATGGGCAAAAGCAGCGCCGGATAGCCCGTGCGGGCAAGGGTGGCTCTGCGCTGAGCAGAGTAGGCCAAAGCAAAAGGCCTCCCGCTTTCGGAAGGCCTTATCATTGGACTTGCAACAACTTATTTGTTTGGGTTACACCTCTGACGGTCAGGCTAATTTGCTTACATCTCGGAAGAGGATGGAGTGGCGGTCGAAGTGGATGAGGTTAGATTTGCGCAGTTCGTTGAGCACGGCCGTTACCGTTTGGCGGCTGGTGCCGGTGATGTTGGCAATTTCCTGCTGGGGAAAGAAGTCGCGCACTAATGTCTCGTAGCCGATTTGCATGCCCTCTTTGCCCGCTACTTCGACGAGAAACTGGATGACGCGCTCGCGGGCATCCTTGAGAATCATCTGGGCTAAGCGGCTTTCGATGCGCTTGATGCGGTCGCTCAGGTGCTGCAGGCAGCACAGCATCAGGCGTGGATTGGTGTGCATCAGAAACGCAAAGTCGGAACAGCGCACCATCAGGTATTCGGCGCTCTCGCTGAGCACCTGGGCAAACTCGGTGCGGGTGCGTTCGCCTAAGAGCACGGACTCCCCTAAGACCGAGTCGGCGCGCAACAACTCTTTGATAATCTCGCGCTGGTCGTCGGAATATGTGCCTAACTTGATGCGCCCAGAGTATAAAAAGTAAATGTGCTCGGCCGGCTCCCCTGGCTTGTAAATAAACCGATACTTTCGCCGAAAGACAAATTGCGACGAAGCGGCTAAGCGGCTCATCTCTTCTTCAGTGAGGGTCTGAAGAAGCGGGATGCGTTGGAGAAAGGCTATTTTAGCAGCATTATCCATGGCGGCTCCTCTTTTATGGATTTGAAATAAAATGCTTTTGACACGACAAAAGTAGGCCCGCCTGAAAGCGCTGCTCAAGCACAAAGAAGCCGATTTGTCGGCTTTTTTTTTATTTAATTTTTATTAAAAAACATTGAAAATCAGGTTGTTTAGGATTTTTATTTTCCCCAAAAAAGTAAAGCCGGAGAGTTGTTCTTGCATCTCCGGCTTTGCATTTTGCCCCTTGCTTGGCGGCATATTGAGCGGGCATACTAATAGCCCCGCGCTTGCGATAAGCGTTGGCAGCCTAAGGAGCGCATCTTTGCACGTTTGCTCGGTGGACGGGGTCAGTATTCGTCCTCGTTAAAGAAGAAGTCGTCGTGACGCAGGTAGTCTGGCCAGATGTCTTCGATGCTTTCGTACAGTTCGCCGTCGTCTTCCAGTTCGTTGAGGTTTTCGATCACCTCGGCCGGCGCTCCGGATCGGATAGCGTAGTCTATGAGTTCCTCCTTTGTCGCAGGCCAGGGCGCTTCTTCAAGATGCGAGGCTAATTCGAGCGTCCAGTACATAGTTGATTCCGGTTAAATTTTGAACAGGTTGTCAGGATAATGTTGTGGCGTATCAAAGGATAAGCATGGCGTCGCCATAGCTATAGAAGCGGTATTTTTCTTTGACGGCTTCCTGGTAGGCGTCCATAATGAGTTCCGTTCCACCAAAAGCGCACACCATGATAAGCACGCTGGATTTGGGCAGGTGAAAGTTGGTAATCATGCAGTTAGCGATGTGAAACTCGTAGGGCGGGTAGATGAATTTATTGGTCCAGCCTTCTACGGGTTTAAGCAGGTTTTCGGCGGACACAGCCGTTTCGATGGATCGCATGACGGTGGTGCCTACGGCGCAGACTTTTTTCCCGGCTTTTATGGCGCTATTGACGGCATCGGCGGCTTCTTGCGAGATGCGGAAATACTCGGCCTCCATTTTGTGTTTGGAGAGGTCTTCCACTTCGATGGTGCGGAAGGTACCTAAGCCGATGTGTAGGGTAATCTCAGCAAATAGTACGCCTTTCAGTTCGAGCCGTTTTAGCAGCTCGCGGCTGAAGTGGAGACCTGCCGTCGGGGCGGCCACGGCGCCCTCTTCCTTGGCATAGACCGTTTGATAGCGTTCTTTGTCTATTTCTTCGGGTTCGCGGTCTATGTACGTGGGTAGGGGCGTGTTGCCTAAGCGCTTGAGCGTAGCGCGGAACTCTTCGTCTGGCCCGTCAAACAGGAAGCGCAGCGTGCGCCCACGCGAGGTGGTGTTGTCTACTACTTCAGCGGAGAGCACGTCGTTGCCCTTCTCATCCTCGAAATAGAGTTTGTTACCTACGCGGATTTTGCGCGCAGGGTCTACCAGCACGTCCCATAAGCGCGCCTTAGCGTTGAGTTCGCGTAGCAGGAAGACCTCGATGGTCGAGCCGGTGCGCTCTTTCTTGCCGTACATGCGGGCCGGAAAGACCTTGGTGTTGTTGAAGATCATGGCGTCGCCCTCATCGAAGTAGGAGAGGACATCGCGGAACGTTTTGTGCTCGATCTTTCCGGTATTGCGGTGAACGACCATGAGCCGGCTTTTATCGCGTTCCTCGGCTGGATACTTGGCTACTAATTCCGGTGGTAAATGGTAATCGAAACTGCTCAGTTTAGTTCGCATAACCCGTTAGGAAAAAGGGTAAGAGTGCTACAAAATGGCCGCAAAAATAGATTTTATTCCCAAACGGCAAGGGGTAAAAAAGGTTTAGCCCTTTGCAGCAAGAAGGAGGGCAAAGGGCTAAAGGTTTGGCGAGGCGATGAGGGCTTCAAACGGCTGCAAGGCTGCGAGGCGCTTTTTTGCGCTCGTGTTCTTTGAGGAAGATTTTGCGCAGACGGATACTCTTAGGCGTTACCTCGACGTATTCATCTTCCTGGATGTACTCTAACGCTTCTTCCAGCGTGAACTGGCGGGCGGGCGGCAGCGATGTTTTGTCATCGGAGCCGGAGGCGCGCATATTGGTGAGTTTTTTAGTCTTCGTTACGTTGATCACTAAGTCGTTCGAGCGATTGTGCTCACCAATGACCTGGCCCTCATAGACTTCCTCACCGGGCTCGATAAAAAAGACGCCGCGATCCTGGAGGTTGTCCAACGAATAGGCGATGGCCGTGCCGGTTTCCATGACGATGAGTGAGCCGTTTTGGCGGCCGGGGATGTCGCCTTTCCAGGGTTCATAGGTCAGGAAGCGGTGCGTTACGATAGCTTCGCCTTGCGTAGCCGTGAGCAGCTGCGAGCGCAGGCCGATGATGCCGCGCGAGGGTATTTCGAAGCGCAGCAAGAAGCGGTCATTGCGCGGTTCCATGCTCTTGAGCACACCTTTGCGGCGGGTAACGAGTTCGATGCACTTGCCGCTGAAGGTCTCCGGCACATCAATAGTCATCTCTTCAATTGGCTCGTGCTTAACGCCGTTGATTTCGCGGATAATGACCGTGGGCTGACCGATTTGCAATTCGTAGCCTTCGCGGCGCATCGTCTCGATGAGGATGCTCAGGTGCAGCACACCGCGGCCGTAGACGATAAAGGAGTCAGCGCTCTGGGTTTCTTCCATGCGCATAGCTAAGTTTTTCTCCAATTCGCGCAGCAGGCGCTCGCGGATGTGGCGGCTGGTTACGTACTTGCCCTCGCGCCCGAAGAAGGGTGAGTCGTTAATGGTGAACAGCATGCTCATCGTGGGCTCGTCTACGGCGATAGGGTCAAGCGCCTCCGGGTTCTCGTAGTCGGCAATGGTATCGCCGATCTCGAAGCCTTCCAAGCCGACGACCGCGCAGATATCGCCCGCTTCGACGATATCGGTTTCTTTGCGGCCCAGACCGTCGAAGGTGAACAGCTGCTTGACGCGGTGCTTTTGGACTGTGCCATCTTTTTTCACCAACGACACCGGCTGGTTAGCGCTCAGCTGACCGCGCCGCAGGCGTCCGATAGCGATACGGCCTACGTAATTGGAGTAGTCCAACGACGTAATGAGCATTTGCGTCGTTCCCTCCTCTGTTTGCGGTTCCGGAATGTAGCGGATGATGTCGTCGAGCAACGGCGTGATGTCGCCGGTGGGCTTCTTCCAGTCGTGGCTCATCCAGCCCTGCTTGGCCGAGCCGAAGATGACGGGAAAGTCTAATTGCTCGTCGTTAGCACCCAGCGAAAACATCAGTTCGAACACTTGCTCGTGCGCCCAGTCCGGGTTGCAGTTGGGCTTGTCCACCTTGTTGATGACCACCACGACTTTTTTGCCCATTTGCAGGGCCTTTTGCAACACGAAGCGCGTCTGGGGCATTGGCCCTTCAAAGGCGTCTACCAGCAACAACACGCCGTCGGCCATGTTAAGCACGCGCTCCACTTCGCCGCCGAAGTCGGCGTGACCCGGCGTATCAATAACATTGATTTTGAAGCCTTTGTATTGAATGGCGATATTCTTGGCCAAAATGGTGATGCCACGCTCGCGCTCCAGATCGTTGTTATCCAATAGCAGCTCGCCCGTTACCTCGTGGGCTTTGAACACCTGCGCAGCGTGGATCATCTTGTCCACCAAAGTCGTCTTCCCATGGTCAACGTGGGCAATAATGGCGACGTTTCGAATATTTTTCATAGCAAAAAACCAAGAACGCGCAAAGGTACGACTCCCAACGCCGCACGAAGAGCGTTTTTAAAATTTAAATTTGCGGCCCGGCCATTTTATTTAATGAAAAATTAAAAAAGGCTAACCTAAAAACGACCAACCAAACGATATTCCAATGAAATCCCTCTTGCGGGCAAAGGGCTTGCTTGCATTTTTGCTAGCAAAGGGCCTTTTGTCCGATATGGTCTGCGAAATGGGACAATTCCCTCTGGCGAGGATGGCTGCACTTTTAGGAGATTTATGCTATGTGACGTGAATGACTTTGCACAAACCTGCCGCTGCATCGCTTAAAATGCTCTTCGAGGTGAACGGCAGCCTTAGAGGACGCGAAGCGCCTCACCATTCCTCTCGTACGCAGAATTCGCTACAAATCCTTGCGCTGAAACACCCGCAGCGCGCACACAAGCAGCCAAGATATCAAAGGGAAAAAGGAAGCGACACGCCCGCCCATCTTTTGTTAAAAATTTAACAGTATCTGGCTTCGCGCGTTTCGGTGCTGCAAGCTAGGCCCTTTAGCCGACTCAAAAGTTTTTTTGGTTAAACTTATTTTAAAAGCGGCTTTTTAAAACAGATTATTAGAAACGTAAGCGCAAACCATTTAATCGTTTTGAGCATTTTAAATATAAGGCTGATTGCGGATCAGGTCTTTTGCCAAACCTTAACACCTCTTTCTTAAAACTTTTTAACTTTTTTTTAACGGCTTGATTTACCTTTGCCTGGCCTTTTGAAAGGCTGCCTGAGCGCACGCTTTATGGAATACGCCAGTAAACCGCGCATTGCCGTGATCATCCCTGCCTTCAACGAGGAAGACGCGCTGCCGTTTGTGTTGGCCACCATTCCGAAGCAATGGGTTCGGCAAATCCTTGTATGCGACAACGGCTCGACCGACCGAACGGCGGAGATCGCCCGGCTGATGGGCGCTACGGTAGTGCGGGCCTCGCGACGCGGCTACGGCTCGGCCTGTTTGGCCGGCATTGCCTATCTGAAGCAACTGCCTGACGAAGACCAACCTGAAGTGGTCGTCTTTCTGGATGCCGATTACGCCGACGACCCAAACGACCTGCCAAACGTGGCAGGGCCGGTATTAGATGGAAGCCAGGACTTAGTTATCGGTTCGCGCCTTCGAGGCGATATGGAACCCGGCGCTATGAGCTTGCCGCAGCGCTTCGGCAACTGGTTGGCGCCTTTGCTCATCCGCCTGTTCTTTGGCCAGCGCTTCACCGACTTAGGGCCTTTTCGGGCCATCCGCTGGGATCGCCTGCAACAACTCGACATGCGCGACACCAACTACGGATGGACGGTGGAAATGCAAATCAAAGCCGCCCTGAAAGGCCTGCGCTGCGCAGAAGTACCCGTCCGCTACCGCAAGCGCGTGGCGGGGCGCAGCAAAGTCTCCGGCACCGTGAAAGGCATCGTTCTGGCCGGCACCAAAATCCTTAGCCTCATCTTCTGGCATTATTTCCAACACCGCCGACAACAACGCTTAAACACCACCCTTATTCGCAAAACTTAAAACTGCTCGCTCGATATGTTTGGAATTCAAGCCCTTTTTGAAGCCCTTCGCTATCAGGCCTTTGTGGACTTCGGCTACCTCATGCTTTTGGTGTACTTTGTCGCCATGAGCGGCGTTACGCTCTACGCCCTCTTGCAAGTGCACCTGTTGTTTCTGTATAAGAAGTACCACAAAGAAAACCCCGTCATCGAGTACAAAAAGTACGACCCGAACGACCCCAACCTGCCCTTTGTGACGGTGCAGCTGCCCATGTACAACGAAATGTACGTGGCCGAGCGCATTATTGACTGCGTCGCTGCGCAGGAGTATCCGAAAGACAAATTTGAAATCCACGTCTTAGACGACTCTACCGACGAGACCGTCGAGATCGTGGCCCGCAAAGTGGCCGAATTGCGCGCTAAAGGGTACAACATCGAGCATATCCACCGCACCAACCGCCAGGGCTACAAAGCTGGCGCCCTGCAAGAGGCCATGCCTCGCGCCCGCGGCGAATTCATCGCTATCTTCGACGCCGACTTCACGCCTCGGCCCGACTTCCTGCGCACTACCATGCCGTATTTTGAAGACCCGAAAGTGGGCATCGTGCAGACGCGCTGGGAACACCTCAATGCCGATTACAGCATGCTGACCAAACTGCAGGCCCTCCAGCTCAACGTTCACTTTACGGTGGAGCAGGCCGGCCGCTCTTACGGCAACCTGCTGCTGCAGTTCAACGGCACAGCGGGCGTATGGCGCAAGAAAGTCATTGAAGAGGCCGGCGGTTGGCAGAGCGACACGCTCACCGAAGATTTAGACCTCAGCTTCCGCGCCCAGATCATGGGCTACCGCATCCAGTACTTGGAAAAACTCGGCAGCCCGGCCGAGCTGCCTGTGGACATGAACGCCCTCAAGGGCCAGCAATTCCGCTGGAACAAGGGTGGCGCCCAAAACGCCCGCAAACTCATCAAAATGGTGTGGAATGCCCGCACGCTTAAACCCGTGCAAAAGCTGCACGCCATTAGCCAGCTGCTGGCCTACGGCGTATTCCTGTGGGTATTCATCGCCGCTGTCAGCAGCATACCGCTCTCCTTCGCCTTTAGCGAGCTGGGTATCTCCACGCACTTCCTCTCGTTCTCCGTACTGGGCCTGTTCGCCGTGGCGGCCATCTCCTACACCGCGAACATAACGGCTGCGCTCAACCGCCAGACTCCGCCCTCGTTCTGGGAAAAAGTGCGCTTTTTCGGGCTGTTTCTTTCCTTCCTGCCCATGTCTATGGGCCTGTCGCTCTACAACGCCATCGCCGTTATCGAAGGGCTGCGCGGCAAAGTATCCGCTTTCGTGCGCACGCCCAAGTACGGCGTTACGGGCAACCGCACGCCCATGCGCCAGGCGGCCTACATGGCGCGCAAAATCTCGTGGGTAACCTACGCCGAAGGGTTGATGGCGTTAGTGTTCCTCACCGCAGCCTTGGCCGGTATTCGCACGGGCAACAGTGCTTTTGTGTTGTTCCACTCCATGCTGGCCTTTGGCTTCGCTACCATCTGCTACTATTCCATCAAACACCTGCGCTTCGACTAAGCGCCCCGTTTTATTGCGTACGGTTGCAGTTCGGGCGGTGATTACTCTAACAATTCCGCCCTGTAAACCAGGAAATTTGTTTTGCCTTGCCAGGGGAAGGCGTCCACTTTTTCCCGGTAGTAGCAGCGCACGGTGCGGCCCTCCCATTGCTGGAGTCGCTGATAGACGTCGCCGCCCTGGACGGAGAAGTCCCACACGCTTTGCTTGGACATCATCATGCTGCCGGTGAGGTGCAGCTGGCCCTCGTAAGTTTTGAAAACGACGCCCTGCCGGGCCACTTTTACTAAGGTACCCGTGCGCGAGCCATCGCTGATGGTGTAGTTTCGATACAGATAGTAGCCTACTCCGAAGAAGACGGCAGCCGCCAAGACGAGCCACAGGCTGCGGCGAAGCCATTTAAATAGGTTTTGCAACAAGGAAGAGAAGTCCATAGGAAACGCTGTTTTAGGAAAGTGCCGTTTCGGGCGCTAACATACGGTGCTGGCCTCAACCTCACAGCCAACGGATTAAAGCGTTGACGGCCTGTTTGACGAAGGCAGAGCGATAAGGCGGCAAAAACAGATTTGTTGTGGGCCAGGGGCTGTGCTGACGCGCAACGGCCCGGGCATGGCTAAACTCCTGGAAGCCCCATTCGCCGTGGTAGCGCCCGATACCGCTGTGGTTTTGGCCGCCAAAGGGCAAGTTGGGGTTGATAAACTGCAAGCCGCATTCGTTGATGCACGCGCCGCCGCTGCGCGTTTCGTTGAGTACATGCTGCCAGTGGTCGCGTTTTTGGCTGAAGACGTACAGCGCCAGCGGTTTCGGATGTGCATTGATGTAGCCGATGGCTTCCGGAAGCGTTTGGTACGGGCGTATTGGCAACAGCGGGCCGAAAATTTCAGCGTCCCAGATAGCGGCGCCGTCGGGCACGCGGGTAAGCACGGTGGGTTCTATGTAGCGCTCTTCCGCTACAGCCCGCCCGCCAAAGCGCACCGTTGCACCGCGCTGTACGGCGTCGTCCAGCAGACCTTTAATAAAGGAAAAATGTCGGTCGTGGATGAGCCGCGGATAATCGGGCGACTGCTGCCGTGCCTCAGGCGTGGCGCCGTAGTACCGTTTGAAATAGTGCTCTAAGCGCTCCACTAACGCTTCGTGGACGGACTCGTGCGCCAGCACGTAATCGGGCGCAATGCAAATCTGGCCCGCGTTCATGCCTTTCATCCAGGCAATGCGCGAGGCCGCCCGGTCTACGTCGGCGCTTTCGTCCACGACCACCGGGCTTTTGCCGCCCAGCTCTAAGGTAACCGAAGCGAGGCGTTTGGCCGCCGCAGCCATGACAATCTTGCCCACTGCCGGGCTGCCGGTGAAAAAGATATGGTCGAACGGCAGCTCCAGAAGTGCCTGAGCAACTTCCACATCGCCCTCTATCACCGCCGCCTCTTCTTCGGCAAAGCATTCGCCGACGATAGCCTTGATGACGCGAGCGCTGTTCGGCGCATGCTCAGAAGGCTTGAGAATGGCACAGTTGCCCGCTGCCACTGCCGACACCAACGGTATCAGGCTGAGGTTGAATGGGTAATTCCACGGCGCTACAATCAGGCAAACGCCTTTCGGCTCGTAGTGTATCCAGGCCGTAGAGCCTATTAGGGGCAACCGAACGCCCACGCGCCGCGGCGCCATCCAGCTCGACAGGTGTCGCAGGGCATGGCGGATTTCACCCGTCGTGGCGGCAATCTCGGTTACATCCGTTTCCATAGGTGACTTCCGGAAGTCGGCCCACATAGCGTCCCGAATGGCTTTCCGATTTCGGATAAGGGCAGCGTGCAGCGCGCGCAATTTGGCTTTGCGCTCGCGAGCAGTAGTGCGCGCCACTGTGTACTGATGCTGGCGCTGGCGCTCAAAAAGCGCATTCAAACGCGCGTGCCAGGTTTGAGTATGTAGCGTAAAAGAGTCCATCTTTTTTTATGGTTTTGGCAATGGATGAGCAAAACTGCAAACTTTTTTAGTGAAGACACACGCAAGCGAGCGACTTTTCTCGTTCTCTTTGAACCCGCTTTTTGGCACAGCAAAACAAGGAAATATCCGCGCTTTGGCGCGTTAAATAAAAAAAATCTGGAAATGTTGCGCCATATTTCAATAACGTTGTAATGTTGCCCCGCAGAAAAATCTTCAGAGTAACATCCTCATTCTTGTCAAAATATACGTTTGAAAACGCGCATCTTTTAACCGTTAAATTTTTTGAGGCTTATGAACATTAACGTGAGAACCCTGCACTGTCAGGCAGATGAAAGATTAGTGAAATACATTCACCTTAAGTTACAGCGACTGCACAAAATATATCATCGAATTGAGGGTGTTGATGTGCGTTTAATGGAAGAAAAGAAGGGCGGTAAGGTAGCGGAGGTGCAGATGCACGTGCCAGGCGGTTGGCTGATTGACCGCAAGAGCAGCACGACGTTTGAGTCGGCGATTAATGCTTCGATGGATACCCTTCGCCGCCAGTTGGCGCGGTACAAGGATAAGCGATATGGCTACGAGCCGGAGAAGGCAACTGCGCTTAACCCACACGAATAAAGCAGCCGACGAGGCGGCTACTCGTCAATCTTCAGGTCGAAGCGCTTGAGCAGGTCGAGCACCGTCGGGTTAGCCTGAGCCATTTGATCGAGTTTTTCTTTGGCGGTCAGGAAGCGCCTGGGCTTGGGTTGCTCAGGGGCAGGCGCTTTTTGCTCGTCGAGGACCACGCGCACATTGGCGTTAGGGGCGTGCAGGTTTTCTCGGATGACGTCGCGCAGATGGTTGATCTCTTCCTGAATGAGGCCTCGGTGCACGGCTAAGCCCACGGTAACGGTGAGAGTGTCGCCATCTAAGCGCAGCTCGGCGGCGGACATGGCCTGGCGCAAGGAAGGCGAAGGCGTGGCATTGGCAAAAGCCTGCCACTCGGCACGGGCATTTTCTAAGGAGAGCTTGTTTTCGAGCTGGGCCATTCGGTTGGCCTCTTCGGCTACTTCGGAGTCATAATCCTCTAAGCGCAGCGGTATGGACTCTACCCGTTTGCGGCCTAAGCGGATGTCGGTGCGCAGTCCTTGCATGGCTTCAGGGCTGAGCTCGGTGGCCGTAGAAGGAGGTAAGGGCTTTTCTGCCGCTTGTGTCTGTTTGGCTGGCGGCGCTAAATGTGACGTAGGGGCGCTGGCCGCTGGGGTTGGTGCCGACTCTGCAGGCGCTGCCACGGACGACGCAGTCGGGTGTGCGTTGGCTATGGGCGAGGGATCAGCCGTTTTTTTTTCCGCGACAAAATCGGCTGCGGGTACGGCGCGCAGGATGTAGCACATTTTGAGCAGGGCGATCTCGACGTGCAAGCGCTTGTGGCGAGCGGTCTTGAGGTTAACGTCGCAATCGTTGGCGATGCTCAGGGCCGTCAGGAGGAACGACAGCGAGGCCAGTTGGGCCTGGCGTTGGTAGCGCTCGCGCAGGTTTTCGCCCGCTTCCAGCAGCGGCAAGGTGGCCGGGTCGCGGCACACCAACAGGTTGCGCAGGTGATCGGACAGACCCGTCAGGAAAATCTCTGGCTCGAAGCCCTTGCGCAAGATGTCGTCGAAGAGCAACAGGACGGCAGAGGCGTCCTCGGCCAGCAGCGCATCGGTGATTTGGAAATAGTAATCGTAGTCTAAAAGGTTCAGGTTTTCCAGCACCGTCTGGTACCGAATTGGCCCTCCAGCGGCGGCGCTACTGATGCGGTCGAAGATGGACAGGGCGTCGCGCAGAGCGCCGTCGGCCTTTTGGGCAATGATGCGCAGCGCCTCGGGGTCGGCCTCGATGCCCTCCAACTGACAGATTTTGGCCAGATGGGCCGCCGTATCGGCCACCTCAATGCGGCGGAAGTCGAACACCTGGCAGCGCGACAGGATGGTCGGCAGTATCTTGTGTTTTTCCGTAGTAGCCAGTATAAATATGGCGTAGGGCGGCGGTTCTTCCAGCGTTTTCAGGAAGGCATTAAAAGCGCCCTGCGAAAGCATGTGCACCTCGTCAATGATGTAGACCTTGTACTGCCCGCGTTGCGGCGGTATGCGCACCTGTTCCACTAAGGCGCGGATATGATCTACGCCGTTGTTGGAGGCGGCGTCAAGTTCGAAGATGTTCCAGGAGGCGTCGTCCTGGAAAGCCAAGCAAGAAGGGCATTGCTGGCAGGCTTCAAAATCGGGGGTTCGATTTTCGCAGTTAAGCACGCGAGCCAGGATGCGGGCGCAGGTGGTTTTGCCCACCCCGCGCGGGCCGCAGAAAAGAAAGGCATGCGCTACATGGCCCGTGGCCAGTGCATTCTTCAGCGTACGGGCGACGTGCTGCTGCCCCACAACATCTTCAAAACGCAGGGGGCGATACTTCCGGGCAGAAACGACAAAGGCGCTCATGTGGGGCAAAAGTAGGGCATTCCGCGGGGCTTCGGAAAGGCGAACGGCACACGAAAGGGATATTTTTCTTCGGCTAAAGCGTAAATGGCTATTTTGCTTTTTAAAGCGAGGAGCGTCGGCCGGGGGGGCGTTGCGTTCCTGCGCACTCGCTTTACCTTTGTTGCATGACGCCAGAATTAGCGCACGCTGTTTACCGGGAGGTTGTTCGCTTAGCGACGCACCCTGGCTGGGGGCCGTCGGAGAAGGTGCTGGCCTTAGCCGACCTTCAAGAGCGGCTTTTTGTGGAGGTTACGAAAGCTGAGCAGCTGACGTTCAGCACTTTGTTTGCGCGCATCAGTTATGTGGGACATAAGCATCGGCTATCGGCGGAGGCGCTGCGCGTCATTCACTACTTTCGACGTACGGCGGCGCGCATCCGGGCCGGGCAACGGAGCGTCAGCAGCCACGATGCTGCCCTGGGCGTGTGGGCGTTGGTTGAGGCCGTGCGGGGGCTGTCGGGGCAGCCCGCCCCTGCGGCAGTAGAGGCGCTTTTGCCTGCCGCTGGCGAATGGGCCTTCGAGGCGGTCGGGATAGCGGCACATCGAGCGCAGGCGCGCGTTGTGGTTGTCGAAAACGTGCCCGAGGAGCGCTGCCTGTTGGCCTACGACGAGGAACGGCCCGAGGCGCTCATCCGCGTGCGGTATCACCTATCGGATCGAAACGAAAACTTCACGCCAACCATCCAGCTGCTGCAAAAGGCCTTTCCGTTGCCCGTAACGGTCAACCTCATAGACGTGGACATTGACCAGGCAGGCGATTACCGCCCGCGCGCCTTCGTCGTGGAGCCCGACTATTTGGTGGATGTTACCCACGTGGCCGAGCGCTTCCTGCCCGATCGGGTAGAGCCTATGGGTTTTTTAGTTAAAAAATTCCTGCCCTATGAAATGTCTGCAGCGGCCTTGGTGGGTAACATCGCCAACTACTTTTTAGACCGGCTAATGAACGAACCCGACGCGGAGTTTGCGTCGCTGATACGCGAGACCTTCGCCCTCTATCCGCTCGTGTATGCCCCCATGTCGGACCAGGAGGCAAAAGATGTGGTCAACAGGGCTCAGTTGCACTACACAAACCTGAAGGTCATGGCCCAGACGGGTTTCCGACAGCAGGGCATCGAGCCGGCGCATTGCGTGCTGGAACCCACTTTTTATAGCCAAAAATACGGCCTGCAAGGCCGGTTAGACCTCTTTTACCGCGACGGCGAGCGGGCTGCCATTGTGGAGCTCAAAAGCGGCCAGCCGTTTCGGCCCAACGCTTATGGCATCTCGCGGAGCCATTTCACCCAAACCCTGTTGTACGACTTGCTGGCGCGCTCGGTGTTTGGAGCGACCATAGACCCGGCCAAGTACATCCTGTATTCCGGAGTAGAAACGCAACACCTGCGCTTTGGCCCTACCGTGGAGCCGGAGCAGTGGGAGGCGCTTCAGGTGCGCAACCAGCTGGTCGCCATTGAACGGCTGCTGACGGGCATCCGACCCGGGCAACTGCAGGTGCCGCTTTTTGAGCGGCTGCGCAAAATGGCCGAGGCGGCGCCGGATACGAACGATTTTACCCTCAAGGAAGTCGCCCAGTTTGCCGCCGTGTACTCTGCCCTGAATGCGGTGGAGAGAAAGTACTTCAACGCCTTTGCTGGCTTCATCGCCCGCGAGCACTGGCAAGCCAAAGTGGGCGCTGAAGGCACAGACGCCTTTGGCGGCAGCGCTGCCCTGTGGCGCAACAGCTTGGCAGACAAGCAGGATGCCTTTGCCATTCTGGCTCAAATGGAACTAATAGAAAACCGGGCCAATCAGGCCGAGCCGACGATCGTGTTTCGCCGAACGGAAAAGACCAACCCGTTGGCCAACTTTCGCGTAGGCGACCTGGCTGTTCTTTATCCGGCCGACGACGAAGCTGCTACGGTGCTGCAGCACCAGGTCATCAAATGCACTATTGTAGAGTTGGGCGCCCGGCACGTAACGGTGCAGCTGCGCGCGCGGCAGTTCAACCTGAAGCCCTTTGAAGCCCACCGGCGCTGGAACTTGGAGCCCGACTCGTTGGAGGGCGGCTTTTCGTCGCTCTACCGCAGCCTCTACGAATGGGCCAAAGCGCCTCCGTTGATACGCGCCCGCTGGCTATGCCCGACAGCCGCCGACGAAAAAGCAGCGCCGGCAGAGGAAAATCTCAGCGCCGAGTACATTGCCACAGCGCCTCATTTTTTCCTCCTGTGGGGGCCGCCCGGCACGGGCAAGACGAGCATCATGCTGCGCGACATCGTGCGATGGGTGCTGCATAACACGCAGGACAACCTCGTCCTGCTGGCCTATACCAACCGGGCTGTGGATGAAATGTGCGAGGTGCTCGAAGCCTTGGAGATAGACTATATTCGCATAGGCGCTCCGTTTGCCACGGGCGAACGCTTTCGCGACCGCCTGCTGAGCCAGCGCATCGCTTCGGCCACAACGCGCGCTGAACTGCGGGCGGTATTAGACCCTGTTCGCCTTTTCGTCAGCACGGCGTCCTCCTTTGCGCAAAGCGATAGCCTGCTCAAAATCAAGACCTTCCAACGGCTCATTGTGGACGAGGCATCGCAAATTCTGGAGCCGCAGCTCATCGGGCTGCTCACGCGCTTCCAGCATGTGGTGCTCATTGGCGACCATTGCCAGCTGCCCGCCGTGGTGGCCCAAGAGCCCGAACACACGCGCGTGGACGACCCCGACTTGAACGCTATTGGCCTGACCGACCTACGCGACTCCTACTTTGAGCGGCTCTACCGCTACTGCAAGCAGCATGGTTTGCACCGGCACTACGGCCTGCTGTCGCGGCAGGGCCGCATGCACGCCGACATCATGGCGTTTCCCAGTCAGCACTTCTACGGCGGATGTCTGCACACGCTGCCGCCGCCCTGGGGCGAACGCCAACACCTGCCCTTGACCGGCGACCCCCTGGGCCAGCGCGTGTGTTTTCTGCCGGTAACGTCGCCCAACGCCCTGCCCCACCAGCGCGTGTCTGCCGAAGAGGCGCGCTGGATCGCCCTTCTTACCCGCTACTTCCGCCAGCAGGCCGAACGCATGGGCCAACCCTGGAACCCTGAACGCAGCGTGGGCATCATCACGCCCTGGCGCGCGCAGATTGCGCAAATCCGACAGGCACTGGCAGAAGTGGGCCTCGACCCCGACGAGCTGACCATTGACACCGTAGAGCGCTACCAGGGCGGCGCGCGCGATGTTATCCTCGTCTCCTGCTGCGTACACAGCAAACAGCAATTGCACCGCTTAGTGAGCCTCTCTGCCGACGGCGTAGACCGCAAGCTCAACGTCGCCCTCACGCGCGCCCGCGAGCGCCTCATCGTGGTGGGCAATCCCAAAGTCTTGAGCGAAGACCCTCGCTATCGCGCCTTTATCCAGCAATACGCTCTGTCAGTGGAGCAATTTCAGAGCGCCGATGAGCAAACATTTGCCAACTTTGTTTCCGAAATTAATTCGTCAACACCGTCGTAAAAACAGTCAATCTTTCATGAAACGCAGCAAAATAGCCGGAATGGGCTTTTACGTGCCCGAGCGCGTAGTCAAGAACGAAGAGCTCACGCGCCTGATGGATACCTCTGACGAATGGATACGCGAACGCACCGGTATCGAAGAGCGGCGCTACGGGCGCAAACACGAGGAGACCACCTCCACAATGGCTGCCATTGCCACCCGAATCGCCTGCGAACGCGCCGGCATTGAACCCGAAGAGATAGATTTTATCGTCTTTGCTACCCTCAGCCCTGACTATTACTTCCCCGGCTGCGGTGTGCTGGTGCAACGCGAACTGGGCATCACCCACCGCGAAGCCGGCGCCTTAGACATCCGAAACCAGTGCAGCGGCTTCGTCTATGGCCTCTCTATCGCTGACCAGTTCGTCCGCACCGGCATGTACAAAAATGTTCTGGTCGTCGGCTCTGAAATGCACTCCATGGGCTTAGACTTCAGCACCCGCGGTCGCAATGTAACCGTCATCTTTGGCGACGGCGCCGGTGCGGCCATCGTGCAGCCCAGCGAAGACCCTGAACGCGGCATCCTGACCACGCGCCTGCATTCCGACGGTACCTACGCCGAAAAACTCTCCTTCATCAACCCCGGCTGCCACGGCGGATACCACCGAAACCGCTTGGACGAACCCGTGGACTACGGCTACCCACCCGCCGACACCTACGGCGAAATCTTCATCACGCCCAAAATGCTTCAGGACGGCCTGTACTACCCCTACATGGACGGGCAATTCGTCTTCAAACTCGCCGTGCAAAAATTCCCGGAAGTCATCCTGGAAGCCTTGCAGGATGCCGGCCTTCAGCCCTCCGATATCAACCTGTTAGTGCCGCACCAGGCCAATCTGCGCATCAGCCAATTTGTGCAAAAGCGCTTAGGCTTGCGCGACGACCAGGTGTGGAACAACATCCAGCGCTACGGCAATACTACCGCTGCTTCGATACCAATCGCCCTATGCGAAGCCTGGGAAGCCGGCAAAGTGCGCGAAGGAGACCTCGTCTGCCTGGCCGCCTTTGGTTCGGGCTTCACCTGGGCCAGCGCGCTGATTCGGTGGTGAGGGCAGTGGGTAGAGCTGGTGGCGCCCTTCCAGATGGCGTGCTCGATTAGCCTCTAATCGGCCTGGCGCTTTCCCTTATTGCGGCTTATTGGGCGTTCATCCATCCGACAAACCCTACGCCCGGCATCGGGCCTCATCCGCGATGTGATGTCTGTCAGGATGTCAGATGCGTCAGAGGGGGTGTTTTGCCCGTTCCACCCGAT
>JANWVR010000091.1 GCA_025056735.1 Saprospiraceae bacterium | reverse complement strand
ATAATTTGAATGGCTTGAGCAGTATCGCCTCGCTGGATTTCGGCTTCTACGGCGACCTTGATGGCTTCGGTGTTGCGCGGGTTTTGGCGCAGCACAGCACTGGCCTGTTGGGCAGCTCGGTCGGGATTGCCTAAAGCTAAGTTGACGCGGGCAGCGCCGAGGCGGAGTTTAGGGTCTTGGGTTTGCGCTGCCTTGCGCTCCAATTGGTCTCGCCGCACTTCCAAAGCAGCGATGCTGTCGCGTACTTGGCGGTTTCTTTCTTCTAAGTGCTCGGCGGGGATGGCGCCCTCGCGGCGCGCCTGTTCTATCTCCTTTCTGGCTTTCTCGGGCTGGCTGCTTTTGAGGAAGGCCTCGATACGCGCCTGGCGCAGAGCAGGCAGGAGCGTGGTATCTAAGGGAGGGACAGCCTCTAAGTCGCGAGCGGCGGCTTCGTATTGCGCTGTTTGCAGCAAGAGAGCGCCGCGTTTGAGGTGGGCCGTTGGGCTGTTGGGGTAGTGCTCCAGCACTTTGTTGTATTCGGCGATGGCTTTTTCCGGCTGATTGCTCTGGATATAGTGGTCGGCCAAGAGGAAGGCGGTAGTGGTGTCTATGGGCGCCTGGGTATCTTTATCGGCTGAGGTTAGCGCGGCTACGTCGTCTTGGAGTGCTCGGAGCGCTGCCGCCAGCACGGGTACGCGCCGGAAGTTGGACAGGGCGATGTAGAGCATGCGCGCAATGGCGGGCGGTTCGCTGGTTAGCGCGGCCTCTTCGGTAGTGGCCAACAAACGCGACAGCGTGGTGTCGGATGTCGTTGTGCTTTGTCCAGTGCCTATCAGTCGGTAGCGCACGTCTAAAGCGCGGCTGCCGTCGGGCCGTTGGCGCACCTTGCCCCATACGACCATCTGCACGTCGCACGCTCGAGCCAACGCGACGGCATCCGCCGAGTTGGGATAATTTTTCTCGATGTCGAAGCGCCGGTGAACGGCCGCAAGGGCTTCTGCACGCAACTGCGGGCTGCGCTCGATCCAGTCGTTGAGTTCGTCCATGATATCTATGGCCGGGTCGTATTCTTTGCTGGCACCCATAAACGGCAGAATGAGCACGCGCACGCGGACGGTGTCGTTGAAGCCCGGACAATCCTCAGCAGCCTGCCAATAAAACCAGGCGCCTACTGCCGTGGCCAACAGCGCCACAAGGCCGCCCACCAAGTAATAGCGCCAGCGGCCCGAGGGCGCCTCCACAGGCGAAGCGCTCAGCGACGTCCGGCCAGCCTCTATCAGGCCAATCACCTGCAGAGCTTTGTCGGTCAATTGATTGTAGGCCCGGCGGGCCTCTTCGTTCGAGAGCACGCCTTTCAGCACTTCGGCTTTCACCTGATATAGCTCGGCCTGATTGATGCGGACTATGCGGGCCAGTTCGGCGTATTCGGGCGATTGCTCCAGCCAGCGGGCGAGTTCCGTGTAGGCCGCTTCCAGCTCGCCTTCTGTGAGGCGTTTTTTGATGGCGTCGAGCGTTTGTTTGTCAGCCATAGGGCAGGGTTGGATGAAGCGCGCAGACAGCGCGCACGGTTACAAGGACTCCCGCAGTATTGGGTAAAGAACTCGCCAGACGTTTTCGCTGACGATGCGATGCCCGGCAGCGTTGGGGTGAATGCCGTCGGGCAGGTTCAGCGCTGGCTCGCCGCCAACACCCTCCAGCAGGAAAGGAATCAGCGCGGTTTGATTGGCCGCAGCAAGGTCGCGATACATCTGAGCGAAGTTTTGTGTGTACTCTGGGCCGAGATTTGGTGGCGCCAGCATGCCGGCAATAACGATGCGACAGGCCGGATATTTGGCGCGCACCTGGTCTATAATGGCCTGTAGGTTTTCGCGAGAGGCATCCAGTGGCAGCCCGCGCAGGGCATCGTTGCCACCTAATTCGAGTACGAAGATGTCTACGGGCTGGCTTAGCACCCAGGCTACCCGGCTGCGGCCGCCAGCAGTGGTTTCGCCGCTGTTGCCAGCGTTGACACAGGTGTACGGCAGCTTCAGGCTGTCTATTTTTTGCTGAATGAGCGCCACAAAACCTTCTTCAGGCGAGAGGCCATAGGCTGCCGTCAGGCTGTTGCCAAAAAACAGAATCACCCTGCGCGCCTGCGCCGTGTCTGCAGCGGCGCCTGTCTCTGCCGCGGGCGATGAAGGAGCGGCGTTGCGGCATCTTTCGTGGGCGAAAGCCAGGAGTGCCACCGCCAACAGAAGCACTATTCGGTACGTCATATCCGTACAAACAGGCGCGTGGGCAAAAGGCTCAAAAATGCCGCACGCTCATTCTTTCCGAGTCACTGGAAGGTTGCGCGCTTCCCAGGCCAGCATGCCGCCTTCCATGTTCGCTAAGTTCTGATAGCCCTGCGCTGCCAGTTGCTCGTAAGCACGGCGGCTTCGGTTGCCCGAACGGCACGCCAAAATCACCTGCTGGTCGCGCGGGATTTCTTTCATGCGGCTTTCCAGCTGGCTCAGCGGCACATTTCGATAGTTCTTGACTCGATAGGCGACGTCGGCTACCTCATCGGGCTCGCGCACATCAATGAGCAGGACGCCCTTCTGGGTCAGCCGGTACGCTTCTTCCACCGACACAGAAGCCGTCGGGCTGACGAAAGGCTTCGCGGAGTGGCAGGCCGCCCAAAACACCCCGTTGACAAGAGCGACAAAGAGAATAAAACGCATGTTTTGTACAGTCTTCAGGTGTATGTGAACAAAAATAGGGAGGCTACGCATCCACCCGGAACTTAAAGCCTACGCCGTGAATGTTCTCGATCTTGATGCGCTCGTCGCGGCTAAGGTATTTGCGCAGGCGCGAGATAAACACATCTAAGCTGCGGCCCAGGAAGTAGTCATTTTTGCCCCAGATGGTTTCTAAGATGAAAGCACGCTTAATCAATTGGTTTCTGTGCTCGTTGAGCAGTTGGAGCAAGTCTGCTTCCTTTTGGGTGAGGGTTTCGCCTTCTTCGCCGTCGTAGGCGAGCAGGAGGTTGCTGTAGTCAAACCAATATTTGCCGATGGCGGTGCGTCCGGTAACGCGATTGGGTTCGCCAAAACCGGAGCGACGCAAGAAGACGTGCACTTTCAGGATCAACTCTTCAATGCTAAAGGGCTTGATCATGTAGTCGTCAGCGCCGATTTTGAGACCTTTCAAGCGGTCTTCCCGCATGGTTTTGGCTGAAAGGAAGATAATGGGCACTTCCTTGTCGCGCTTGCGAATTTCGGAAGCTAAATCGAAGCCGTCCACTTCGGGCAGCATGACGTCGAGGATATAGAGGTCGAACTTCTGGCCCGACTGTATTGCCTGCAGCGCTTCACGACCGTCCGTAATGTGTGTTACCTGGAACCCTTCGCGTTCGAGGTTGTCGCGGGTAACGTAGCTGAGACTTTCGTCGTCCTCCACGTAGAGCAGATGCGGCGTAGGTGCTGACATAGTAGCGGCAAAGGGATGTGCTGGTTTGACAAAATGTGCCGCAAACTTAACGCAAAACGTTTTTTTGACCACTGCGCCATTTTTATTGACTGACGCTACGCACGAGTAGCGTGGAACGTTTCGTCAGCGCCTGGCCTGTTTTAAGAAAGCCTTTGCTGCCAAAAGCGCCACCCTGCTGAAAACTTAACTCCTGGCATTCAGGCGCTCCTCCGTAATGTGATGTTTGTCAGGATGTTAAGTGAGGTGGAGGAGGCTCGTCTCATTGCACCCGATAAATCGGGCGGTTGCAGGATGCTCGATGTGCCTGCTTCAACCCAACAACAATCCCCAAGGAGAACAGCCTCCCACCCCGCCTGCGTAAAGTCAGTTATTAAAGGCGTCGCGCTCAAAACGAAAGATGCGCCGGCTACAAAGAACCCAAACACCACCTCTGCTTTTCACTTTTCACTTTTCATTTGCGGCAGCACCACTGTGAACGCACTGCCCTTGCCCAATTCGCTGCGCACTTCCACCGATCCTTTGTGGGCTTCTACGATGGCTTTGACGTAGCTGAGGCCCAGGCCGAAGCCTTTGACGTCGTGGAGGTTGCCGGTGTGGACGCGGTAGAACTTGTCGAAGATATGTTTGCGGGCTTCTTTGCTGATGCCGATGCCTTTGTCCTCGACG
>JANWVR010000089.1 GCA_025056735.1 Saprospiraceae bacterium | reverse complement strand
TCGCCCTACCTTTGCCCTATGTCCAAAGCATTTTCCGAATTTCTCGAGCGCTTTCCGCTCATACCCATGCCTGTGGTGTTGGGCGAAGACACGCACCACATCTTCTCTCAGGAGAACAAGCCAATACCGGAGGCCCTTTCGGCGCAGTTTATCCGGCCATACGAAGAAAACGCCGATGAGGCTGACGATTTGGTGGAGTACGTGCCCTGTTTTGCCATCGAGGGCGCCGATCAATTTGCCGCTGTCGTGTGGTGGAAGGCTGGGTTGCTGGTTTACGAGTACGTTTTAGCCACCTTTACCCTCAAGGGCGAGCTCATTGATAGGCGCGTCATCGCCTACACGCGTGTCCAGGGCAATACGGTGCAGCGCGCTATGGCCACCATTGACGAGGACTGGAACATTTTCATCGCTGAAGGCGAAGCATCGGGAGCCGACGACTCCTTCGACCCTACGACCTCGCGCATGCGCGAAATGGAACTGATGCTGGATGGGAAGATTGTATAAAATGGAAAGTGGAAAGTGGAGAATGAAAAGTGAAAATTGGAGAATGAAAAGTGAAAAATGAAAAATTAGGTGGTAGGTGGGTTTGTCGTTGAATTGGGTATCCTTGATGCCGGATGGTTTGCTTTTATTTGGAAAACAGCGTTTTGTGATGAAAATAAGAACTGCTCTGGGGTGGCTGTCTTTTTTGTTCGTGTGGCTAAATGCCGGCCATGCTCAGTTGCCTGAGGTTGCGTTGTCTGGGGTGGTACCGGCTACGTCCAATGCTTACCGTGTGGAGCCGCCTAACTGGTGGACGGGCATGCGGCACAATCGGGTGGAAATCTTGTTGTATCGCTCAGGCTTGCAGGCTTTCGACGTAAGGCTGGGCCGCACCCGCGGCGTGACGCTGGAGCGCGTGGTGCGCGGAGATAGCCCTGATTATCTGTTTCTTACCCTCAATATTGCGCCTAAAGCGCCCGCGCAAACAGTACCCATCATGCTGACTCATCGCGACAGCGCCGGCGTGCGCTTTACCGCAGAGTTCCCTATTCTGGCCCGCAATGGCGAGCCTAAAGCCCAGGGCCTCACACCGCGCGACGTGATTTACCTCATCATGCCGGACCGCTTCGCCAATGGCGACCCCTCGAACGACTACGTGCCCGGCATGCTCGAGGCCCCAGCCCGCGACTCTCTGCTCGGCCGACACGGCGGCGACCTCAAAGGCATTCTTGATCATTTGGACTATCTGCAAGATTTAGGCGTTACGGCCTTGTGGCTCAACCCGGAGCTGGAAAACGACCAACCTGAGGCCTCTTATCACGGCTACGCCATCACCGACCTGTACCGCATTGACCGCCGGCTGGGCACCAATGAGCTCTACCGGCAACTCGTGCGCGCCTGCCATCAGCGCGGTCTTAAGGTCGTGCGCGATGTCGTGCCCAACCACATCGGCCACTGCCACTACTGGATGCGCAACCTGCCCATGCGCGACTGGGTTAACACCTGGCCCGCGATGACGCAAACCAACTATCGCGCCACAACGCTACTCGACCCTTACGCCTCCGAGTACGACCGCAAACGCTTCACCGATGGCTGGTTTGTGCCCTCTATGCCCGACCTCAACCAACGCAATCCCCACGTAGCCACTTACCTCATCCAGCAAGCCATCTGGTGGGTCGAATACGCTGGCATTGACGCCTTCCGCATAGATACCTACACCTACCCCGACCAGACGTTCATGAGCCAGTTCTGCCGCGCCCTGCGCGCCGAATACCCGACCCTCTTCCTGTTCGGAGAAATCTGGGAGCACGGCGTCGTCCCGCAGGGCTTCTTTGCCGACAACCAGCCCATGCGCCGCGCCAATTTTGACTCCAACCTGCCCGGCGTGCTGGACTTCCAACTCTGCTTCGCCCTACACGAAGCCCTCACGCGCGAACAGAGCTGGACGGAAGGCGTCGCACGGCTTTACTACACGCTCGTCAAAGACTACTTCTACGAAGACCCTATGCGAAACGTAGTCTTTGTGGATAATCACGACTTCACACGCTTCTTTTCCACGGTAGGCGAAGACCTCAACCGATGGAAATGCGGCATCGCCTGGCTGCTCACTACGCGCGGCATTCCCCAGATTTATTACGGCACCGAAATCCTGAGCACGGGCTTCGAGGCGCCCTCACACGGCAACATCCGCAAAGATTTCCCTGGCGGCTGGCCCGGTGATGCGCTCAACAAATTCACGGCTGAAGGCCGGACGCCGCAGGAAAACGAAGCCTTCCACTTCCTGCGTACCCTGCTGCACTACCGCTACCGCACACCAGCCCTCTATGCGGGCCAGCTAATGCACTTCGTGCCTGAGCGCGGCGTGTATGTCTATTTCCGCTACGACGCGGCCAAGACTATCATGGTCGTGCTTAATACCGCTCGAGAAGAGCGCACGCTGGAGCTAGAGCGCTTTGCCGAGCGCCTACAGGGCTTTCGCACAGGACGCGATGTACTGAGCGGGCAAACGTTTCCGCTGGGCAAACGCTTAGTGGTAGGCGCTTTTACGCCTCTGGTGGTGGAGCTGGAGCGCTGAGGCAATGGCGGCTTTAGGAGTGAGTTGGAGGGCTTTCTAAAGAATGTCCCTCTAAAAGACACAAGGACAAGTGGAGAAGGAGTCATCTCTCTCACCTTATTATAAGAAGGAAAAGGCAACAGCAAATCGAAGAGTCCAACGCTACTGCTTCCCGCCGCATTCGCAGTACACAATTATTCTGCCCGCTTATTGGCCAGCAGGAACTGCCCGTCCTCATAACGGCTGGCGTAAATAGGGAACGGAAGGTGAGCAATGCTTTGATAAGCTTGCTCCAACCGCTTCCACAGGTCTAAAGGCAGGGATGTCTCCACGGAGTATGCTTCTATTGGCCGCTTAACGCTTTAGGGCCAAAGGTATATTGTGTTTCATGGTGTTCTTCCGAAGAAACCAAAGATTTTTTTCATAGAAAACAATAAACGGTTGCTGCGCGCGTGCTTGAATAAGCGGCGAAGCATGCAACCAATGCGGGTGCTGTTGTATCTTTGACTTCGCAAAAGCGATAATAAAATCTCCGAAGACCGCGTCATAGTCAACATTAACCATTCAAAATCAATCCCTTATGCGGCTTGTAGGACATGTCATTAAGACGGGTATCCAGTTGGGTGCTGTGCGTTCGCGGCGTTGGTTGTCGCCAGCAGCCCGGCAGCGTCGGGTTTTATTGCGCCTGCTTTCCACGGCTGCGCATACGGCCTTTGGGCGGTACTATGGATTCGCCCCCATGCTCTGGCAGCGCGATCCGGTGCATGCTTTCCGTATGAATGTGCCGATACACGACTATGAAAAAATCCATAGCGAATGGTGGCATCGCTCTCGCGCCGACGAACCGAATGTGTGCTGGCCGGGCATTGTGCCCTGGTATGCGCTGAGCAGCGGCACGTCTAATGCCGCCTCTAAGTATGTGCCCGTTACGCGCGACCTCATCCGATCCATGAGTCGGCTATCGCGGCAAGTCTTTTTTGACATGGCGCACTTCAATCTACCCGCCGACCTGTTCACTACCCAGATGCTCATGATAGGGAGCACTACCTCATTGCAGCGCGAAGGACAACACTGGGTGGGCGATCTATCGGGGATCATTGCTCTCAATCGCCCTTTCTGGCTTAAGCAGTATTACCGCCCAGAGCGCGATATCACCGATTTACCGGACTGGGGCGAACGCATCGAGCGCATCGCCGAGCGCGCTCCCCAATGGGATATCGGCTTTATTGTGGGCAACGTGGCCTGGGTGCAAATGATCATAGAGCGCATCGTGGAGCGCCATGGCTTGAAGCATATCCACGAACTATGGCCCAACTTCTCGCTGCTGCTGCACAGCGGCATTTTCTTCGAACCCTATCAGCCCACTTTTGAACAGCTCCTGGGCCGCCCGGTGCAGTACGTGGATAGCTACCTGTCGTCCGAGGGCTTTATCGGCTACCAACGCTGGCCCGACATACGACTTCACCAGCTGGCCGTCAATGCCGGCATTTTCTTTGAGTTTGTGCCGTTCAACGACGCCAATTTTGACGACGAAGGCAACCTGCGCCCCGACGCCGAAGCGCTGTGGTTACCCGACATCGAAGCTGGCCGCCCCTATGCCCTGCTGCTGAGCACCGAAGCCGGCTGCTGGCGCTATTTACTGGGCGATACCATTGAATTTACCGACACCGAGCGCCTGCTGTTCCGCATCACGGGGCGAACGAAACACTTCTTGAGCGTTACGGGCGAGCACGTATCGGTGGACAATCTCAATGCTGCGCTGCGCGCCGCAGACACCCAGCTCCATCTGGGCGTCAAGGAGTTTGCTGTCGCCGCCGAACCGCACGGCGCTTATTGGGCGCACCACTGGTACATCAGCGCCGAGCATCCTGAGGCGCACGACCCACAGCTATGCGCCCGTCTGCTGGACGAACATCTGCAGCGCATCAACGACGATTATCGGACGGAACGACAGTACGCTTTACGCGGCGTGCGTGTCACGCTGCTGCCGCACCACGTCTTCTATCAGTGGCTCCAACAGCACGGCAAAATGAATGGCCAGGCCAAAGTTCCGCGTGTACTCAAGGGCAAGGCTCAGAGTAGTTGGGAAAACTATTTACATCAGCTGCCCGGTCAAAAGCGTTAGGGTAGTAGAATAGGCGCGTCGTTTTATCGAATTTTTGCCGCTTTAAAGGGCTGGGGGCGCGTATTTTCGCCACAGCCCTTTGAATAAAACTCCTACTACACCGTGCGTCAGATAATCCGCATCCTCGGCGAAGGTGCC
>JANWVR010000054.1 GCA_025056735.1 Saprospiraceae bacterium | reverse complement strand
TTGGTACACAGGGGAAGGTTATCCGAGCTACACTGTGAAATGGTCTCAAGCAGGAAACGGGCCAGTATACGTGCAGCTGGAGCAGAAACAGTCGCATCCCTCGGTGTCGTTTTTTGAATTACCGGTGCCCTTGCGTTTCGTAGGCCCTAATGGCGAGACCCGAGATGTTCGGTTGGACCACCTTTTTAACGGCCAAACCTTCGTCGTACCAGCGAATTTTGCGGTCAGTGATGTGCTCTTCGATCCCGATCTCTGGCTCATCAGTCGGGATAACGCGGTCGTGAAGACGTCATCGGCGCCGACAATGGAAGAGGCTGGATTTTCATTTCGCGTAGAGCCTAACCCGGTCTCACGCCAGCAAATACGCCTGACGTGGGAAAGTATGACTGCCACAACTGTTACTATCTCGCTCTGGACGACCGAAGGACAGCTGCTTTCCGAGCAAGCGGCAACGCTATCGCCTGGGCGAGAGGCCATTACCCTGACGCCCGCAAATGCGCCTGCAGGCCATTATCTACTGAAAGTCAGTACGCCTAAAGGCGAGTGGTGGCAGCGAGTGGTGCTGTATTGAGGAGTCAGCGCATTCCTTTTTTCGAGCAAACAAGGGTACGAACCCGTTGCTGGCCAATGTACGAGCAATGGGTCAAATGCCTATCTTTGCCCAAAAAACCGATTGTAGCAGGCGTTTTTTCACCCTTCATTTTCACGGAATAGTAAAAGGCATGAGCAAGCAATTGGCCCAACCACCGATAAGCCTCGAGGAGAAGTTGGCCGAAAAGACCCTGCGCCCTAAGATGCTCGACGAGTTCAGCGGGCAGCGCAAGATTGTGGAGAACCTCCAGGTTTTTATCCAGGCTGCTCGCCAGCGCGGCGAGGCCTTAGACCACGTATTGCTGCACGGGCCGCCAGGACTGGGCAAAACTACCCTGTCGCACATCATCGCCAATGAATTGGGGGTATCGCTCAAAATAACCTCAGGCCCTGTGCTGGAAAAACCAGGCGACCTGGCAGGCTTGCTGACCAACTTAGAGCCAGGCGATGTGCTGTTTATTGATGAGATCCATCGGCTGAATACTGTCGTAGAGGAGTACCTCTATTCAGCCATGGAGGATTTTCGGATTGATATCATGATTGACTCCGGCCCTAATGCCCGTAGCATCCAGATAGCGCTTAATCCGTTTACCCTCATCGGCGCTACCACGCGCATGGGGCTGCTCACCGCGCCGCTGCGCGCCCGCTTTGGCATCAACTGCCTGCTGGACTATTACGATGTGCCTACACTGGAGCGCATCCTCTTTCGCTCGGCCGACATCTTGGGCATCCCTATCACGCCCGAGGGCGCGCACGAAATCGCCCGCCGCAGCCGCGGCACGCCGCGCATCGCCAACGCCCTGTTGCGACGCATCCGAGACTTCGCCCAGATCAAGGGGACTGGCATCGTTGACCGCGACATCGCCCGCTACGGCTTAGCCGCTTTAGACGTGGACGAACACGGCTTAGACGAAATGGACAACCGCATCCTGAATGCCATCGTCCACAAATTCAAAGGCGGCCCCGTCGGCCTGACCACCATCGCCACCGCTGTGGGCGAAGAACCCGGCACCATCGAAGAAGTACACGAGCCTTTCCTCATCATGGAAGGCTACCTCCAACGCACCCCGCGCGGACGTATTGCCACTGAAAAGGCCTATCAACACATCGGCGCCACGCCGCCCGGGCGCGCAGGGACACTATTCGAGGGTGAGGCGGTCTAAAAAAGGCGGACACAAGACCAACCTAAAACTTTCTGCCCGGATTTTTAGGGCCATCTCACACTCGCCCCCAAGTGTTCCCTCTATTCTTTCGTGGTGCTATGCGCTCTGGATATCTCTGCGGCCCCCGGTGTACTTGGCGGTGAAAGAAATGCTTCGAAGAAGGTGCTGTTTTGTCGCCTGGCAGCCCAAAAAAGTTGGCTTAGGCTCTTGCCTTTTTGGCTTGAAGACTGCATCTTTGCTAGGTGAAAAGCAATATCGTTCCGCTAATTTTACTTTCCTATCCACACTTCCTGAGCGGTCGCACGGCGTGGAAGTGGGCGTTACCGCGAACTCGGGACAATACTTTGCTTGGATATAGAATATCGCCTTGTCGTACACTATCGTCTAATAATTTAAAAAATACGTCCTTATGAACCGTATCCTTCATGTTACTCTAACTATCTGGATTGTCTGCAATTCTTTTGCCTTAAGCCAGGAATTTGCCTTCGACAACTACACTCCCAAATGGTCAAAGCGTGTGCTGGATTCAACCTATGTGGGTTACACAGAAACAGGCATAGCAGCGGGAAGTAACAATCAGGTGATCAATCGCTACAACGGACACAGCCATTTGTGGAATTTGCTTCCGATACTCATACATGGCAATAAAGCAATAAATGTTTTTACGAACAGCAAAAACGATTATCAAGGAGCCTATATAGAGTGTAGGGATGTAAAGGACGGCAAGTTGATTTGGGATACTCGCTTTGATTTTAGAAATGATAGTGCTCAAGAATTTGCAGATTACTTCTTTGTGAACGATAGCGGAGATCTGGAGGTGTTATGTTTTAGGAATGTAGAGAAGCCATACTTCATAATGTGGCTTAAGGCCACGATTTCAAGAAGAATA
>JANWVR010000033.1 GCA_025056735.1 Saprospiraceae bacterium | reverse complement strand
TCCCAGACTGCTCAAAATGAGCAAATACTTAGCGGTTGATGCCTTCTTTTCCAAGAAATCCTTTGTGGACACGGCGCTCGAAAGCGGCCTTGAGGTCATCACTCGCCTGCGCGACGATGCGGTGCTGCATTACGCGCCACTGCCCAAGGAAGAGGGCCAAAGAGGATGGCCTAAAAAATATGGTGACCGCTTTTCGGCCCGAAACCCAGACGCCCGACAACTGCCCTGCATCGCCCAAGAGGAAGACCATCGCATTTACGCAGGCGTGGCTTACGTCAAGTCGCTCAAACGCTTGGTCAACATCGCCATCGTCCATGAACTCAACAAAGACGGCGCGGTCAAATCGGTCAAGAGCTTCATCTGCACGGATTTGAAATTCCCGGCCAAGGACATCTGGACATGGTACAAAAGCCGCTTCCAAATTGAGTTCTTGTACCGCGACGCCAAGCAACACACCGGCTTAGCCGACGCTCAGAGCCGACACCCAAAAGCCCTTGAATACCACTTCAACATGTCGCTGACCGCCGTATCCGTTGCCAAAGCCGTCCACCACCTGTCCAAGGACAAAAGCCTGCGAGGGCCGTTCTCGATGGCCGACGTTAAAACCCAGTATTTCAATGAACGAATGATCAACCGAATTTTTGACGTGTTCGCTAAGTTCCCGAACCTCACAAAAAATCATCCCGAAATCCGAAAGCTGTATAACCTTGGAAAAATCGCAGCCTAATTCTTTACGAACCATTGATGGAAGCACAGCCGTTCTTCTGCCAGACCGCTCTTCTATTTCGAGGCGAGCATGGGACGTGTTTTTACTGCGGTAAGAAGTAGCTTAGTACACCGGTTTGCTCTCAACATATTCAGGAGGTACTGCCCGTGTCGTACAGCAACGCCCCAAAATGTTGGCGCGAAGAGTGGCCAATGAGCACTCCGCGCGAATCACCCTCTCCACCCGTACATTGGACAAAGGTACGCCTTCCGCCTTTTTGGCCGGCTGGATTTCCCCCATTTTTGCCCGCCCTTCCTACCTTCGCCCCTTACAGGCACAACCCACTGTAAGGCTTATGACTGCTCAACAAGAACGCGACGAACTGCACCGCACCATCTGGCAGATTGCCAACGACCTGCGCGGCAGCGTGGACGGCTGGGATTTCAAATCCTACGTCCTTGGCATGCTCTTCTACCGCTTCATCTCCGAGAACCTCACCGCCTACCTCAACCGCGAAGAGCGCCTCGCCGGAAGGCCCAACTTCGACTATGCTACCTTGCCCGACCGCGAAGCCGAATACGGACGCGCCGAAACCGTCCGCGAAAAGGGCTTCTTCATCCTACCTTCCGAGCTCTTCGCCAACGTGCAGCGGCGCGCCAAAGACGACCCCAACCTCAACGAAACCTTAGCGCGCGTCTTCCAAAACATCGAGGCCTCCGCCAAAGGCGCCGAAAGCGAAAACGACCTCAAAGGCCTCTTCGACGACCTCGACCTCAACAGCAATAAACTAGGGCCCACTGTCGCCAAGCGCAACGAAAAACTGGTGAAAATCCTCGACGCCATCGCCTCCCTGCGGCTGGGCGACCTGCAGAACAACGGCATTGACGCCTTCGGCGACGCTTACGAATACCTCATGGCCATGTACGCCAGCAACGCCGGCAAGTCGGGCGGCGAGTATTTCACCCCGCAGGAAGTGTCTCGGCTGCTGGCCGAAATCACCGTCGTCGGCAAAACCGAGGTCAACAAAGTCTATGACCCCGCTTGCGGCTCTGGCTCCCTGCTGCTCCAGTTCGCCAAAGTGCTCGGCAAAGACCGCGTGCGCCAGGGCTTCTTCGGCCAGGAAATCAACCTGACCACCTACAACCTCTGCCGCATCAACATGTTCCTGCACGACATCGGCTACGAAAAATTTGACATCGCCCACGGCGACACCCTCACCGACCCGCAACACTGGAGCGACGAGCCCTTCGAGGCCATCGTCTCCAATCCGCCTTACTCCATCCAGTGGGCGGGCGACGACAACCCGCTGCTCATCAACGATCCCCGCTTCGCCCCGGCGGGCGTGCTGGCGCCCCGCAGCAAGGCCGACCTTGCTTTCGTCATGCACATGCTCGCCTGGCTGGCCCCCAACGGCACAGCCGCCATCGTCAGCTTCCCGGGCGTCCTGTACCGCGGCGGCGCCGAGCGCAAAATACGCCAGTACTTGGTGGACAACAACTTCGTGGATGCCGTTATCCAACTGCCGCCCGACCTCTTCTTCGGCACCACCATCGCTACCTGCGTGCTCGTGCTGCGCAAAAGCAAAGACGACACCGACGTCCTCTTCATAGACGCCAGCCGCGAGTTCGTCCGCAGCGGCAACAAAAACAAACTCGCCGACCCGCACCGAAAACGCATCTTAGACGCCTACACCGCCCGAAAAAACGAACCCCACTTCTGCCACCTCGCCACCCTAGCCGACATCGCCGCCAACGACTACAACCTCGCCGTCAGCAACTACGTGCAACCCGAAGATACCTCCGAAACCATTGACATCCGCGCCCTGAACGCCGAAATTCAGCGCATCGTGCAGCGACAGCACGAACTCCGAAACGCCATTGACCAGATCGTCCAGGAACTCGAAGGAGGCAACCTATGAACCGCATCGAAAAACTTATCCAACAACTCTGCCCGGATGGGGTGGAGTATCGGGCGCTGGGGGAAGTTGCATCTGTTAAAACCGGTACTCAGCTGAACAAAAGCCTGATGAGTGCTAAGGGCAATTATCCTGTTTTCAATGGCGGCATAAGACCTTCAGGTTTTCATACAAAATATAATACGGATGCTAATACCATAGCAGTTAGCCAGGGTGGCGCTTCTGCAGGATTCGTTAATTACGTAGAAACTAAGTTTTGGGCAGGTGCGCATTGTTTTGTAATAAAACCTATTACAATAGACCTATTGAATAAATTTCTTTATTATGCTCTAAAAAGAGGTCAAAATATAATAATGAGCTCAAAAGTGGGGGCTGGCATACCAGGGCTAAGCAGAAAGGAAATATCCCAATTCCCCATCCCCCTCCCCCCACTCCCCATTCAGGAGGCGATAGTAGAGGTGCTGGATGCGTTCTCTCAGCTGGAAGCGGAGCTGGAAGCGGAGCTGGAAGCTCGAAAAAAGCAATACGCCTACTACCGCGAGCGGCTGCTGAGCTTCGACGGGCGCAAGGATGTGGTTTGGAGGACGTTGGGGGAGGTGGCAATTATTGGTACAGGCTCAAGGAATACGAATGAGTCCGTAAGTAATGGGGCTTTTCCATTTTTTGTGCGATCGCAAGAGCCGCTTATGATTGATAAGTTTGATTTTGATGAGACGGCAATTATAACTGCTGGAGACGGTGTGGGAGTAGGAAAGGTATTTCACTTCATTAAAGGTAAATATGCCCTTCACCAACGGGCCTATCGTATTAAAGTAATTTCTGCTAATTTGCATCCTAAATTTCTTTTTTACTTTATCAGGAGCGATTTCGCCCGTTATCTGAAGACCACATCAGTTCACTCTTCGGTCACTTCACTTCGAAGACCTATGTTTGAAAAATATCCCATTCCCCTCCCCTCCCTTTCCGAGCAGGAGCGGATTGTGGGTATTTTGGATAAGTTTGAGGCGTTGGTGAGCGATTTGTCGGTGGGTTTGCCGGCGGAGTTGGAGGCGCGTCGGAAGCAATATGCGTACTACCGCGAGCGGCTGCTGACGTTTCGGTGGAAGTGATGTTAGGGGGTCTGTTGGTTCGATCTGGCGGAAACTGCCCTCTGCGAGGGTGTTACCGCCAGATAGACGGCTCGATTTGGCTGTAACGCAGGTTTCAGGTATGTTTGCAGCCAAAACGAGGGCTGTGAGGTGTTCCATGCCTCTGCCCGGAAGGAGCGGTATGCAGAAGATCATCGGTCGGGAGCTGGAAGTGCAGAAGTTGCAGGCGCTGTGGGCGCGTCCGCGTTCGGAGTTTGTGGCGGTGTACGGGCGCCGTCGCGTGGGCAAGACGTTTTTGGTGCGCAATGCGCTTTGGGGGAAGGTTACTTTTCACGTTACGGGTCTGGCCTCGGCGCCGATGGCTCAGCAGTTGGGCAGTTTTCACGCGGAGCTGGTCAAGCGCTCGCAGGGCGAAGGTGTCTGGCCGCCGCCAAAGGACTGGTTTAGCGCGTTCCGGCAACTGATGGAATGGTTAGAGCGGCGCCCCGAGTCGGAGAAGAAGGTGGTCTTTTTGGATGAGTTGCCCTGGTTAGACACGCGCAACTCGGGTTTTCTGAGCGCCTTGGAGCACTTTTGGAACCACTGGGCCAGTGCCCGCAACGACATTCTGCTCATCGTCTGCGGCTCTGCGGCAGCCTGGATGCTCAACAACGTCATCCGCAACCGGGGCGGGCTGCACAACCGCATCACCGAGCGCATCCGCATAGAGCCGTTCACGCTGCGCGAGTGCGAGCGCTATTTCCGCGAAAAAAACGCCATCTTCGACCGCTACCAGCTGCTGCAACTTTACATGGTTTTTGGCGGTATTCCCTTCTACCTCGATCGCATAGACCCCGCGCTAAGCGCTGCGCAAAACATCAACCAGCTGTGCTTCGGCGGCGAGGTCTTCTTCCGAGAAGAATACGACAACCTGTATGCGTCGCTCTTCAGCAAGTGCGAACGACATACCGCCGTCATCGAGGCGCTTGCCCGCAAAGGCATGGGTCTGACCCGCGAGGAAATCCTGAAGCTCACCCACCTGCCCGACGCCGGCAGCACGACCCGCATTCTGACGGAATTGGAAGAAAGCCACTTCATCCGGGCCTATCGCCCCTTCGGAAAAACCACCCGAAATCGCCTCTTCCAACTGGTAGACCCATACTCGCTGTTTTATTTGAAATTCATCCGCAACGCCGACCCCGACGACGACCAGTACTGGCTAAACCTCGGCGATCACCCGACCTTTCGCGCCTGGAGCGGTTACGCTTTCGAGATGGTTTGCCTGCACCATATCCGCGAGATCAAAGAGGCGCTGGGCATAGCCGGCGTACAGACTTCCGTGTCGGCCTGGCGCTCTAAGGAGGCGCAAATTGACCTCGTCATAGACCGGAGAGACCACGTCATTAACCTGTGTGAAATGAAGTTCTCGCTTCATCCTGTGCTCATAGACAAGGGCTACGCCGAAACGCTTCAGCGAAAGGTAGAGCGTTTTGCCGCCCACACGCAGACCAAAAAGGCGCTTGCCCTCACGCTGATCACCACCTACGGCCTGGCGCCCGGCCCGCACGCGGCAGTAGTGCGCAAAACGCTGACGATGGATGCCTTGTTTGGCGACCGCTGAAGGCGGCAGCCTTTGCGCGAAAGGGCGCCACCTTCGAGATGTCTCCCTGATAATGAAACGAATATGGAAAGCAACAACTATTACTACGCCCTCCTCGCCGAAAACCCGGACAGCACCGTAGTGGCCGAATACGAGCCGCTGCCGCGCACGGAAACGGCCTACCAATCGGAAGCGGAGCTGGAGGCGGCGTTCATAGCGCTGCTGAAGGCCCAGGGCTACGAGCACCTGCTCCTCAGCAGCGAGGCCGACCTCGTCGCCAACCTGCGGCGGCAATTGGAGCGGCTCAACGACGTGGCGCTCACCGATGCGGAGTGGAAGCGCTTTTTCGAGCACACCTTAGCCAACGCCAACGCAGGCATCCGCGAAAAGACAGCGCTCATCCAGGAAGACTACGTGCAGGCCTTCCGGCGCGACGACGGCACAACAAAAAACCTCCGCCTCATAGACCGGGACAACATCCACAACAACCGCCTGCAGGTCATCCATCAATACGTTGCCCCGGACGGACAGCGCCCCAACCGCTACGACGTAACCATCTTGGTTAACGGCTTTCCGCTGGTGCACGTGGAGCTGAAGCGCCGCGGCGTAGATCTGCGCGAGGCTTTTAATCAAATCCGGCGCTACCAGCGCGAGTCGTTTTGGGCCGGCAGCGGGTTGTTCGAGTACGTGCAAATTTTCGTCATCAGCAACGGCACGCTGACCAAATATTACAGCAACACCGTACGCGAGCGGCGCGTGCGCGAGGCCGGGCAGGCGCAAACGTCCAAAAGCCCGCGCTCGAGCCACAGCTTCGAGTTCACCTCCTGGTGGGCCGACGCCGCCAACCGGCCCATCGCCGACCTGATGGACTTCGGACGCACGTTCTTTGCGCGCCATACGCTGCTGAGCATCCTGACGCGCTACTGCGTTTTTACCACCGACCGCGAGCTGCTCGTCATGCGTCCCTACCAGATCGTGGCCACCGAGCGCGTGTTGGGCCGCATCGTCGTTTCGGGCAACTACCGCACCTACGGCACGCTCGACGCCGGCGGCTACGTGTGGCACACCACCGGCAGCGGCAAAACGCTCACCTCCTTCAAAACCGCCCAATTGGCCAGCCGCCTGCCCGGCGTAGACAAAGTGCTCTTTGTGGTGGACCGCAAAGACTTGGACTACCAGACCATGAAGGAGTACGACAAATTCGAACGCGGCGCCGCCAACTCCAACACCAGCACTGCCGTACTCCAGCGCCAATTGGAAGACCCTTCAGCGCGCATCATCATCACCACCATCCAAAAACTGTCGGTTTTCATCAAAAAAAACCACCGACACCCGGTCTATCAGCAGCGCATCGTGTTCATCTTCGACGAATGCCACCGCTCGCAGTTCGGCCAGATGCACACCGCCGTCACCAAACACTTCCGCCGCTACCACCTCTTCGGCTTCACCGGCACGCCCATCACCGCTGCCAATGCGCCCGCCACCGGCAGACCCGACCTGAAAACCACCGTGCAGGCCTTCGGATGCTACCCCCACGGCGACCCGCGCCGATGCCCGCCCGAACAACACCAGACGGCCATGCACACCTACACCATCGTGAACGCCATCAGCGACGGCAACGTGCTGCCTTTCCGCATTGACTACGTCAGCACCATGCGCGAACATGAAAACGTAGCCGACGCTAAAGTCTGGGATATTGACCGCGAACGCGCCCTGATGGCCCCCGAACGCATCCAACGCATCGTAACGTACATCCTTACCCACTTCGACCAGAAAACCAAACGCAACAGCGCCGCCTACACCTACGCTGCCCTGACCAATGTCAGCCAGGTGGCCGCCGCCCGGCGCCGCGCCAGCGTGGAGGAGAAGAAAGAAAAAATCCGCCTTAGCGGCTTCAACGCTCTCTTAGCCGTCAGCTCCATCGAGGCCGCCAAACTGTATTACGACGAATTTGCCCGCCAGCAGGCCGACCTGCCCGAAGCCCGCCGCCTGCGCATAGCCACCATCTTCAGCTACGGCGCCAACGACGACTTCGACGAAGAGGAAAACAGCGAAAACACCGAGGGCCTCAGCCCCAGCCACCGCGACTTTCTGGAGCGCGCCATCGCCGACTACAACCGCCTGTTCCAGACCAACTACGACACCAGCAGCGAACGCTTCCAAAACTACTACAAAGACGTCTCGCTGCGGATGAAAAACCGCGAAATTGACCTGCTCATCGTGGTCAACATGTTCCTCACCGGCTTCGACGCCACCACCCTGAACACCCTGTGGGTAGATAAAAACCTGCGCTGGCACGGCCTGCTCCAGGCCTTCTCGCGCACCAACCGCATCCTCAACTCCGTCAAGACCTTTGGCAACATCGTCTGCTTCCGCAACCTCGAACCCGCCGTCAACGAAGCCCTGGCCCTCTTCGGCAACCGCGAAGCCGGAGGCATCGTGCTGCTGCGCACCCTCGACGACTACTACCACGGCCACACCGACGCCAACGGACGCCCCGTACCCGGATACGCCGCCATCGTCGCCGAACTCCAGGAACGCTTCGCCATAGACCAACCCATCAGCGGCGAGCAAAACCAGAAGGACTTTATCCAACTTTTTGGCGCCCTGCTCAAAGCGCGCAACATCTTAGAAACCTTCGACGACTTCGCCGGCCGCGAAATCCTCACCGAACGCGACCTGCAGGACTATCGCAGCCGATACTTAGACCTCTACCAGACCTACCGCCGCCAAACAGGCGCCGACAAGGAAAACGTCAACGACGACATCGTTTTTGAAGTCGAACTCATCAAACAGGTCGAGGTCAACATTGACTACATCCTGATGCTCATCGAAAAATACCGCGACAGCCACCTGCAGGATAAGGAGGTCGTCGTCAGCATCCGCAGAACGGTGGACGCCAGCTTAGAGCTGCGCAACAAAAAAGACCTCATCGAGCAATTCATTGCCGCCCTCACTCCCGCCAGCCAGGTGGACGACGAATGGACGGCCTTCGTCCGGCGCAAACGCGCCGAGGAGCTCGACCAGCTCATCCGGGAGGAGAACCTCAACGCTGAGGCCGCTTATGCGTACTTGGATGTCGCCTTTCGCGACGGCTACCTGCCGCGCACGGGCACGGCACTGGCGCAGGTGTTGCCCTCGTTGTCGCGCTTCACGCCCGAGGGCGAGCGCGCGCGTGTGTACGAGCGCGTGCTGGAGCGGCTGCAGGCCTTCTTTGAGCGGTTTCGCACCCTGGGCGGGGGGCGTTTGCAATGAAGCTTACAGCCGATGTGCTCGGCGGCTCACCTTTACATAGGGCCTCGCTACTCTAAGTTTTTCAAGGGCTTACGCCGCCGACGCTGCAGAGGGAGCACCTCGCTCTTTGAGGGCCTCTCTGTCAGTCCGTAAGTGCCCGGGCTGGAATATCGTTGTTCTTGTCAATTTTTTGGAAAAAGGTCTCTAAGTACTGTACCATGTCGGCAGACACATCGCGCGGCAGGTGGCGCGACTGGCACAGGGCCAGCAGGGTTTGCTGTCTGTCTTTGATGCGCTGAACGGCTCGGCGCAGGGCTTCGCGCGGGATGCCGTTGGCCATCAGGAAGCGGTCGCGCACGTTGCGCAGGCCGCTTTCAGACGAAGGGGAGGCATACGGAGCGGCCACTAACCCAGAAAAGTCGAAATCGTAGGGAATAGGCGATATTTTCCCGTCGGGCATGCGCACTAAGCGCACATTGCGCATCATGGCGATGTCCCAGTCGGTGTTGCCGATCATGTATTCAAATACAGCTACTAAGGCGGTATATTCGACGTCCAGACTGTCCACAGGCAGGCCGTATTGTTCGGCCAGTGTTCCGCCCAGACGAGCGACGGTTTCTTCGTTGTCTTCGACGAGCAGGCCGTACATTTTTTTGGAGGATTTCTCCACGTGGTTGTCGCGCAGGGTAACGCGCACCAATCGAGCGCGCACACAGCGGTCGGTCAGCTGCTCGAACATCCGGTAAATCAGATACTCTTTGATGAGCAGCTGGTCACCCAGATGGCTATCGTAGCAGGGCAACACCAGACGCATTTCCGTGAGGGTGTCTAAGCCGCGCTCCCGCAAGTCTTTTTTGGGTACCTTGATCTTCAAAGGAGGTATTTCGGCGATCTTGCGGCGGTATTTTCCCTTCGTTTGAATCTTGATCGTAAAGGTTTCTCCGTTTGCTAGGGTAAGCGTACCGGGAAAGTAGTCGCTGCTATAACGGTTGGCCATCAGGGTGGTCAGGTCGGCTTCTAAGGTAATGGCGGCGCCCTCCTGACGCCCGACATACTCAAAGAGCGACATAGGCTCACTGCCTGACTCTTGCGCCAGTGCCGAGCGTGCACTCATAGGAAGAAAAAAAACAGCAGCAAAAGTCAACAATATTCCCATAGTCATGGCTTTTCCTTTTTTAACGCGGCCAGGCGGGATGGAAAGATGCACAGCCGCCCTCCCGGCTACAAATGTACATTGAAATTATGTTCCGAATAACGTGCAAAAAGCGCTCCTGTTTCGGAATTATTGAATATTTAACATGAAATAACGAGATTATGTTTCAGAACCGCTGTTTTTTGAGACAAAATGGCAGGCGCTTTAAATCCTTTCAAATGCGCGGCTTTTTTCAAGAGAAAGGCTCTATAAAAAGGTGGTACGGCTGCGCGTTTTGATGGACTAAAGTGGTTTTTTGGATAGGAGCATGGTCTCTTTTGCCCAAACGGTTTGGCAAATGTGCGATTATTAGCGAACATTGCCGCTACCTACCGATCGGCGCCTTCTTTTTTTCTACAAAAGCCTCCCAAGCCGTATTGTTTTAAGCAACTTCTGAAGGCGCCCCCCCGTAATTTCGAGGTGAGGGCTTGCTTAGTTGTGCCAACACGTCATCCTTCACTGCTACTGCTTTAACTACTATGGGTAATCGCTTTAAGTTTCTGCTGTTCTCGCTGTTATGGGCTGGCATTCAGCCGCTTTTGGCGCAAAATCACGTGTCGGTGCAGTTGGATCGGCAGCGCCAGCGCATTCCATTGGAAGTCGTTTACGGGGTCAACATGATTGAAGTTTGCGGTTTGATACCGGGCACGACGTATTCCGCTGTGGCGGTTCCACAAGCCTTAGGCGACCGGACACCGTTGGTTTTGCGCATGGCCGACCCGGGTTTGGAAAAGGAAGCCTACCGGATGTCGCGCCCTGACCGGCCGCAGCATCGGCAGTTTGTGGCGCTGTCGGAGTGCGTTACCTTTCGCTTGCAGGTGGGCGAGGAAGGACAGAGCGGGCCTTTCGCCATGCGGCTCTCGTTGGGCTGCGTAGATTGCCCGGAGGCGACGGCTTTTTTGGAAAACTTCATCAAGCACGTCGGCGGCCCGGAAAATAATCTCTCTGTAACGGGCGGCACGACGCCGACTAACATGGTGAACACGCTCATCGGCGGCAACTGCTTTCAGGTGTCGAACATCACAGCCCAAGGGCCGACGCAATCGCGCGGGACGTTCAGCAATGGAGCAACGAACATTGGTATTGCCAACGGCATCGTGATGGCAACGGGCAACGTGAACAGCCTGCCTGGGCCAAACAACGCCCCCAATACCTCGGCCAACACGGCGGGTTTCAATGTAAACTCGCCCGACGACCCGGATCTGGCCACGCTTTCCAATGGCAATCAGTATGATGTCATTAAATTGGAATTCGATTTTACGCCCACGGCAGAAACAGTTTCCTTTGATTATGTATTCGGTTCTGAAGAATACTGCGAATACGCCAACAGCCAGTACAACGACGTATTTGGTTTTTTCATCAGCGGGCCGGGTATAAACGGAACGCAAAACATCGCGCGCCTTCCGGTAAGCGGCAATCCGCCTGTTTCTATCAACAACGTCAACCATACCACAAATACGGCCTACTACGTCAACAACAACAATTTTAGCCCTTGCCAGAACGTCAGTGCCTGCTGCATCCCGCAGTGCGCTTTAGATGGCTGGACAACGGTGCTAACGGCTACGGCCCAGGGGCTAATACCATGCTCGACGTACCACATTAAATTAGCCATCTGCGACATTGCGGATGGACAGCTTTTCTCTGCTGTGTTTCTGAAGGCCAACTCCTTCAACGCCGGTGGAGTGGTCAAGGCTGTGCCCATTTACCCGAACAACAACCAATACGCCATTGAGGGCTGCTCGGGCGGCTTTATCCGTTTCGTGCGCGGCAGCGGCGGCAACGATGACCCCTTGGTGGTCAACTTTACCGTAGGCGGCACCGCTACACCCGGAGTGGACTATGCCACCCTGCCTACCTCGGTAACCATACCAGCAGGCGCCAATTACGTGGAAATTCCCGTGAACGTCTTCATTGACAACATCACCGAGGGCCAGGAAACCATCGTCATCACACTGAGCAACCCCTGCTCGTGCGACCAGATTGAGATCACATTTTATATCAACGACAAGCCGCCGCTGGAGGTAGATCTGAACGACGTAACCCTGTGCGGCGTGTCCAGCACCACGCTAACGCCCAGTTTTGTTCAACCTGGGCAACCGCCCTACACCTATGCGTGGAGCACGGGCGCTACGACCCCATCCATTACGGTGAATACGCCGGGCACCAACACCTATACGGTTACGGTAACCGACCTGTGTGGGGCCACCTCGACAGCTCAAGCCACCGTAACGCTGGAGCCGCGCCCCACGGCCAACCTGAGCGGCTCGGGCGTCTTTTGCGCGAACAACCCGCAGCCCGTCAACCTGACGCTGACCTTCACCGGTCAAGGCCCCTGGACGGTGCAAATCAACCACAACGGCAATACGCAGACGCATACCTTTTCACAAACGCCCACGACGTACACGGTCAACGAACCGGGCACATACTCGTTGGTCAGCGTGGCCACCCAAAGCGGCTGCACGGGCACAGCCACTGGCACGGTAACGCTGAACGAAATAGACGTAACGGTTACCCTGACGCCCACCAATCCTACCTGCAACGGCGCCAACAACGGCTCTATCCAGGCCTCTGCCTCCGGCGGAAACGGGCCATTCACCTATGCTTGGGCGCATGGC
>JANWVR010000006.1 GCA_025056735.1 Saprospiraceae bacterium | reverse complement strand
AACCGTAATGTCGTTGGGGAAGGAGGTAAAGACAGGCTTCGTCTGGTCGCGCACGGTGATGCGCTGCGACGCTGAGACGGTGTTGCCGCAGTTGTCAGTCGCCGTCCAGCGGCGCACCAGCTCATAGGTGTTGGCGCAGGGGCCATTGAGGCGCGTTTCGCCATTATAAGTGATCGTTACCGAACTGGCGCAATTGTCGGAAGCAGTGGGTGTACCCACGGCAGGTACACTATCGCAGTGCACTGTAACATTTGCGGGCACGAAGGTGAATACCGGCGGCTTCAGGTCTTGCACGGTAATGGTTTGCACAGCGGAGGCGGTGTTCGAGCATTTGTCCACCGCCGTCCACTGGCGCTTGAGTGTGTAAGTATGCGGGCATGGGCCATTCAGGCGCGTCTCGCCGTTGTAGGAGACCAGCACGTCCACGGCGCAGTTATCGGTGGCAATGGGCGTTGCTGGCGTTGGTATGCTTTCACAACTAACCGTAATGTCGTTGGGGAAGGAGGTAAAGACAGGCTTCGTCTGGTCGCGCACGGTGATGCGCTGCGACGCTGAGACGGTGTTGCCGCAGTTGTCAGTCGCCGTCCAGCGGCGCACCAAGACATACTCGTCGGGGCAAGGGCCATTGGTGCGGGTTTCGCCCAAATAGGCAATAGTAACGCTGGCGTCGCAGTTGTCAGAGGCGCTGGGCTGGCCAGGCGTGGGCACGGCGTCGCACGAGACGGTAGCGTCTGCCGGCACGAAAGTGAAGGCCGGCGGCGCCAGGTCGCGCACGGTGATGACCTGCTCAGCGGTGCGCGTGTTGCCGCACAGGTCTGTAGCCGTCCAGCGGCGGCGCAGCGTGTAGGTGTCGTCGCAGGGGCCATTGGTGCGCGTTTCGCCGTTGTAATTGATTTCTACATCGTTAGCGCAGTTGTCGGTAGCCTGCGGAAGGCCGGGCGCTGGGATGTTTTCGCAGCTGACGGTCGTGTTGGCCGGCACAAAGACAAAGACCGGGCGCGTAGTGTCTTGCACCGTCAGCATTTGCTCGGCTATGGCCGTGTTGCCGCAGTTGTCGGTGGCTATCCAGCGGCGCCTAACCGTGCCGCCACTGGCGCAGCTGCCGCTGGTTTGCGTAACGCCGGCGAAGGTGATGGTTACGCTGTTGTCGCAATTATCGGTGGCTGCCGGCGAGCCAAGGCTTGGGATGGCCTCGCAATTCACGGTGGCGTTCGGGGGCACGAACGTAAAGGCCGGCGGAGTTATGTCCTGTACGGTAATGATTTGCTGAGCGCTGGCCGTGTTGCCGCAGTTGTCCACGGCTACCCAGCGGCGCACAAGCGTGTAGTTGTCGGGGCAGGCGCCGTCGAGCCGCGTCTGGCCATCATAGGTTACGGTTACGCTGGCGTCGCAGTTGTCGGTAGCCGCTGCTGTACCCACAGGCGGAATGGCGCTACAGCTGACCGTGATGTTCGCCGGTGTCTGTGTAAAGGTAGGCGGCGTCTGGTCGCGCACCGTAATGACTTGCTCAGCCGTGCGCGTGTTGCCGCATTGGTCGGCGGCCGTCCAGCGGCGCGTCAGGAAGTACGTATCGGGGCAAGGGCCGTCGGTGCGCGTCTGGCCGTCGTAGTTGATGGCAGCCGCAGGCGAGCAGTTGTCGGCGGCCACCGGATTGCCTACGGGCGGAAGGGACTCGCAGCTGGTGGTCGTATTGGCCGGCACGAAGGTGAACACCGGCGCTTCCGTGTCGCGCACCGTGATGGTTTGGGTCGAAACGGTTGTGTTGCCGCAGGCGTCGGCGGCCTGCCAGCGGCGCAGCAGTACATAGTTGTTTGGGCAAATGCCGTTGTTGCGCGACTCGCCTAAGTACGTTACCGTCGCCGAGGCGGCACAGTTGTCGGCAGCGGCAGGCGTGGCCACGGGCGGTATGGCATCGCAGCTCACGGTAGCGTTCGCCGGGAAGTTGGTGAAGGTTGGCGGCGTCAGGTCGCGGACGGTCAGCACTTGCGTTGCAGAAGCGGTGTTGCCGCAGTTGTCCGTAGCCGTCCAGCGGCGCGTCAGCGTATAAAAGTTGGGGCAGGCGCCGTCGGTGCGCGTTTCGCCGTCGTAGGCGATGCTGACGACGTTGTCACAGTTATCGGTGGCTACAGGGTTGCCCACAATGGGCACGGCATCGCAGCTCACCGTGGCATTGGCCGGCACGGAGGTAAAGGCCGGCGGCGTAAAGTCTTGCACGACAATAACTTGCTCGGCTGAGGCCGTGTTGCCGCAGTTGTCGGTGGCTGTCCAGCGGCGGCGCAAGGTGTAGCTATCGGAGCAGGCGCCGTTGGTGCGGGTTTCGCCGTTGTAAATAATGCTGACGCTGACGTCGCAGTTATCGGAAGCCGCAGGCGTGCCTACGGCCGGGATGGCGCTACAGCTAACCGTTACTGCCGACGGCACGGTGGTGAATACAGGCGGCGTATTATCCTGTACCGTGATGATTTGCTCCGCAATGGCGGTATTGCCGCAGCCGTCGGTGGCCGTCCAGCGGCGGCGCAGGGTGTAGCTGTCGGGGCAGGCACCGTCGGTGCGCGTTTCGCCGTTGTATGCGATGCTGACGCCACCGCCGCAGTTGTCGGTGGCCGTGGGGTTGCCTACGGCAGGTATGGCGTTGCAGCTCACGGCCACGTTGGCAGGCACGAACGTAAAGGTGGGGGGTAGATTATCTACGACCCGTATGTGCTGCGTAGCCGTGGCGCTATTGCCCGCGGCGTCGAAGGCTCGATAGGTACGCAGCATCCGAAGCGTGTCGCCGGGGCAGCCGCTGCCCGCCTGGACGACATCGCTGACATGGACGATGGAGGTAACTGCACAGTTGTCAGAAGCCGAAACGGCAGCCGGATTAGGCGCCGGCACTGCCGAGAGGCAGGCAATGCCCGTCAAGGGCGGTAGGTTGTTAGCCGTAGGCGGCTGCGTGTCGTTTACGCGCACCGTGAACGTGCAGGTTACGGCATTGGCGCCGTCGTCCACGCGATAGGTAACCGTGGTAATGCCGCTGGAAAAAGGAACGGCATTCGACAGCTGCCCATTGCCGCTGCCGTTAGTGGCGCCTGCAAGCGTGTACGTAACGCCCACGGTAGGGCAGTTGTCGCTGAATGTGGCGTCAATATTGGGAATTAGCGTGGTGCATACGCCTGGATTGGCCACGCCTACCGCATTGGGCGGGCAGCTCAGCGTAGGCGGTACATTGTCTTGCACTGGTACGGTGAAAGTGCGCACCCCGTTGCAGCCTTTGCTGTCGGTGATGGTAACGGTATAGTTGCCGCCGGGCACGTTGGTCAGGTTCTTTGTTGTGGCGCCATTCGACCAGCGATAGGTGTAGGGCGCCGTGCCGCCGGAAGGCGTAACGTTTAAAGCGCCGACGGGCACATCTAAACAAGGGACCGGTGTGGCCACGGCAGTAGCACTGATGGGAGGATTCACCCGAACTGTGGAGACGCCTTCGCAGGAAAGCACATAGGAGTCGCTACCGTCGTAGGGTTTAAATGTGGTTGACATTCGCGCTCGATAACTGGTCGTCTGCTGAGGCCTGACGACATGTGGCCCTTTGCCCGGGCCAATGTTAGGCGACCATAAAATGTCGTAGGTAAGATCGCCACTGGTAATCACGCTCAAACGCACCGTATCGCCTGGCTGGCAAATGGTGCCATCATCGGGAATGCCCGAATTTTCAGCAGTAACGATATAGACGTTACAGCATATGCCTCCTGCCGTCACACAGCCTGCGCTATTGACATCCGAAAAGGCATGCGGAGCTGTAGAGCCATTGCAGTCCGCTATTTTGATGGTATCAAAGTAGAGTGCACGCAAGGCATTACAATCGAGTGCCTTACTGGACAATGGGCGAAATCTGCCACCGTTGATTAGAACCACTTTGGCAAAATAACCCAGTTTTAAGTAGGCGTTTGCCGTCCATTGGATGACGCCTCCGTCCACTAAAAGCAGACCCTGAAAAGGAACAAAGCCAATGGTCGGCTCATAGTTCACGTTCACTAAGAAGGAGTCCCGGATGATAATCGTATCTGTCCCGACCGGACAGGAACCGAAGGGATTATCCGACGCCCGAATAAAGCCGTTGAAAACGCATGTCAGGGCCTGGGAGGACTGCGTAGGGAGGAGGAAGAGCAGCGCCAAAAGGCTGGCGGTCAGAAGGTTAAATCCCCGTTGGGATTTGATGCGGAAGGCCGCTAAGGCCCAAGCGCGCAAGCTGTATGGATGCCACATAAGAAACGGACTAAGTGCGAAATGCGACTGTTTTGGTGTGGTGTGGTGGTGCGTGCGGCAGTTCAAAGGACACTCACAGCACCCACTCGAAAATCAGGGTGAAATGCGTGGCGTCTTTGCATGAGACCGTCGGTCAGCCTGGGCAGGAGAATACTACGGATTGGAGAAGACTGCTTTCGCCTATAGTCGAAGGCTTTGAGCCCGGAGAGGGCTTTTTTGATTTAAACACACCGCCTTTACGGTGTAATTATGCGGGGAACGGTAAGATTAAAGAGGAAACGGCGGCAAAAATATAACTTTCGGTTTTTAAATAGGCGGCTAATAACATGCCAAAACTTGATATTAACGCTATTTTTAAAAGTTATTTGCAAAAAAGCCTACCTCCGATGAGGCAACCTTACATAGAAGGCGGTAAAACCTACCTTTGCGCACTCGTTAAACTGCTTTTCATGGACTTCATGCCTCCATCTGCTTTGCTACGCATTAGCATTCTTTCCATTTATTTACTCTTGCCCCAGGCGAATGCCTGGTCGCAAACTGTTGCCGATATCCGCCCCATGCTCAAAGGGCTCAGAGACGACCAACAGCAACAACTCATCCGGTATTTGCGCCACATAAATGCACCGCTCGATGAAGGAGTCCAGAATGCCTATCGCCAGCTGCCGGAACGGCGCAAAAAGCAGGTTGTAGATCTTTTGGAATATTACCGAACTCCCAACCGGGAAAACCTGCTTACTACCGTCTCCTGGTTGCCCGATACGCTTCACTTGGGCGATATGGCCGACCGCATCGTGCATGTAGACTCTTTTCGCGTAACAAACACTGGTCAATACCCCTACCTCATCGAACGCGCACGCGCTACTTGCGACTGCGTAATCTACCAAACACCCGATTACCCTATCATGCCTGGCGAGTCGGCGACGTTGCGTGTCGAGTTCAACAGCCGCGAAAAAATCGGGCACAGCCGCCCGGTGGTTGTCGTGTACGACAATTCCTTTCCTAACAGACGCCAAATTCTGCATATCAAAGCGCACATCTTGCCGCGAAAGACAGCGCGCATGCCCTGGGATAACTGATACTCTGCCGCACGCTGGCTGAACCATTTGCCTGATGCGTCGTTCAGACGCCCATCTAACGACAGAGTCATGCAATTCCAAGGGAAAAATTTCGCCATTGTGGGCGCTTCTTCAGGCATCGGCGCTGAAATCGCCCGCCTGCTTAGCGAACAGGGCGCATTCCTGTTCACTTACAGCCGCCGCGCGCCTGCTCACTTGCCCTCTACAGCCCACTGGGAGCCCGTAGACGTTACCGAAGAAAACTTCCAGATCTCCGGATTGCCCGATGCGCTGCACGGCGTTGTTTACTGCCCGGGTAGCATCAATCTGAAGCCCTTTGGCCGCATCAGCGCCACCGATTTTAGAAAGGAAATGGAAATCAACGCTGTGGGCGCCTTCCGTGTCTTGCAGCAGACCTTCCCGCGCCTCAAAGCCGCCGGCCCGGGCAGCAGCGCGCTCCTTTTCAGCACCGTAGCCGTGCAAACCGGCATGCCCTTCCACAGCGGCATCGCCGCTGCCAAAGGCGCTGTGGAGGGCTTGGTACGCGCCTTAGCCGCCGAATGGGCACCCGCAGTGCGCATCAATGCCATCGCACCTACGCTGACCGACACACCTCTGGCCGCGCCCCTCCTCAGCAGCGAAGAAAAACGCCAAAACGCCGCCCAACGACATCCACTGCGCCGCATTGCCACCCCCACCGACATCGCCCAAACTGCCTGCTTCCTCCTCTCCGACGAGGCCCAGTTCATCACTGGCCAGATATGGAGCGTGGACGGCGGCTTCGGACGCCTGAAAACATAAAACACCTACCCCGATCCCAAAATCCGTATTTTCGGCTGATATAACACACAATGGCTGTAGAACCCGAGGCCCCGCCTATAGAGGTAAACTATGAAACCGAACGCGGAAAGCCTACGCCCAGTCTTTTACACGCTCGCCTGCTGGCGAGGCTCACTGCCTATTTGTCCGTTCATTTTGGAGACCGGCATGAGGTCTTCTCTGAACTGACGTTGGACATACCTGGCGAGAAGGCTACACCCGACATCTGCATATACCTTGTCGAACTTGTAGACTTCTCACACGACGAAGCCAAACGCACCGACCTACTGCCGGCGTTTTGTCGAAGTTTTCTCACCAAATCAGGTTTTGCAGATGCTGGTGGGCAAAACCCACACCTACTTTCCTTCGGCATCGAGTCCCGCTGGTCGGTGCCACCCACCCTCCAGAGCATCTACGTGTTCAGCACCCCAAGCCAACATGAGGTATTCTCCCTAAAAAACGAACTCCTCGATCCACATTAATATCCACCCCAGGGCAGCGATTTTCTGCGTGTAGGCGCCGTTTTGTGTTTGAGTATCCTGAGCTATCCGATCGAGAGCCTTTTGGAAACATCAAATGCCTGCATACAAGGGCACGGCCGTCGCCCATGCTGACGGCCTCCTGAGCGCTCCCTTCCCTTTTGCCTCCGCCTGCTTCTCTTTGAAAACGCCCTGAACTTGCCTGAGCGCTCCGTTCGTCGGAAAAATTTTACCGAATTCTAAAAAAATTAACCTCAAGGGGAGCTACGTAGAAAGGGTAGTTTTTACCTTTGACCCTGAACTCAGAACATACATCTGAGTCAGTGTGTCTTCTCTTTCATCTTTCATAATCTAAACCGTTTCTGCACTATGCTCATTTTGTACATTGCTCTCCTCGCACTCGTGGTGGTGCGTGTTGCGCCCAGAATGACCCAGTTTTGGGGCAATTTTGCTCGCTGAGTTTAGGGATATCTCAGCGGGCAGATGTAATCCCATCCTACCTTGTTTTCCCGTCAAAAATAAAGCAGAGCCGCTCCTTCCGGGTGGCTCTGTTTGTTTTGGCCACATGACACAGGGTTACTTTTTTCTGACGCCCGGCATAAGCATGGCGCCGGACATTTGCGCACATTTGCGGCGCTAAAGCGCAAGCCTTCCTCTTGTAAAAATACAAAACGGCCTACCTTTGGCGTTTGCAAATGCACACATAAACAATACGTTTACTAACCCAATACGCATTCTTCGCCGTATGAGCCTACCCATCTTGCTGGCCAACTTCTGGTTTTTGCAATTTCTGCCCGCCACCCAGACGACTGAGACCGTAACGCAAAAAAGCCTGCTGGATACCTTCATGGGCAACACTACTTCCAGCATGGCAGTGTTTTTCATTCTGGTGTTTTTGTCCATCGCCGCCGTTTACATCATCATAGAGCGTTACCTGACCCTCAAGCGCGCCGGGCGCGTGGACCAAAACTTCATGAACAGCATCCGCGCCAGCGTAGAAAGCGGCAACCTGCAGGCCGCTAAGGCACTGTGCCAGAGCGTGGATGCCCCCATGGCGCGTATGGTCGAGAAAGGCTTAGACCGCATCGGCAAACCGTTAGAAGACATCAACAAAGCCATCGAAAACGTGGGCAACTTAGAGCTGCTCAAACTGGAGCGCAACCTTTCCACGCTGGCCTCTATCTCCGGCTTAGGCCCTATGTTCGGGTTACTGGGTACAGTGCTGGGCCTCATCCTGTCGTTCCAGGATATGTCCACAGCCGAAAACGTAACGCCGCAGGTGCTCTCCAGCGGTATCTATCAGGCCCTTACAAGTACTGCTATGGGCTTAGTGGTCTCCATCGTGGCCATGGCCGGTTACAACGTGTTGGTGTCCAATCTGGATAAAGTGGTGTATAAAATGGAATACACTGCCCTGCAATTCATGGACCTCCTGCAAGAGCCATCGCGCTAAAGGCGTCCATCCATTTCTTCATCCCTACATCGGAAAAATGCTATGGGCCTGAAACGAAGAGTCCGCGTTACGCCGACGTTCAGCTTAGCAGCCATGATTGACATCATCTTCCTGCTGCTGATGTTCTTCATGTTGACGTCCAAATTTGTTACTCCCAACGCCTTGAACCTGCAATTGCCCTCCAGCACCTCGAAGACGATGGCCTCTCCCGACTTAGCGGTGTCCGTCAATCGCAATGGCGAGTATTTCGTGGATGGCGTCCGCGTGCGCAAAGAAAACCTGGAGAATGCCGTATCAGCTAAAATTCGGGCAAAGCGAGAAGACCCAAAACAAACGGTGCTTACCGTCGTGGCTGAGAAAACGGTGCCTTTGGACGACGTTGTTTATATTTTGGACATTGCCAACCGGCTCAAAATCAAGACGATACTGGCTACCGAGGAACGCAGAAGCGAGCGTTAAAGCGCTGGTTTTCAGCGGAAGCATTCGAGGCGGTTGTGCATTTTATAGCCGTTTATTCATCAAAAGGAAAAAAAGCCATGTCTGCCACCATATCCCGGCAAAACGACGAAGATCGCCTCAAGGCAGCTATCATCAGCGTGCTGTTGCATTTGCTGTTGCTGTTGTTGCTCATTTTCATGCAGGTGGGCATAAAGACCACGCCATCTACTCCTCCGCCCATCATCATCGAGTGGGGCGGCGGTGGCTCAAAAGCCTCGCCCGGCCTGCCCGACCGCGGCCAGGGCAGCACGCCTGCGCCTCAAGGCCAGCAAATGGAAGACCCCTCGAGCAAAACGCCTGCAGAACGCCCTACGCCCAGCCCGGCGCCAACACCTCAGAAGACGTCGCCACCGCCGAAGCCTACAACCCCTTCGGCTACCAACACGCCTACCTCTACGGATCCTGACGTAGCGGCCTTGCGCCGCGCCCAGGAAGAAGCGCGCCGCAAGCAACAAGAGGACGAGCGCCGTCGGAAGCAAGAAGAGGCCGACCGCCAGGCCGCCGAACAGCGCCGCATCGCCGAGGAGCAAGAGCGCCAACGCCGGGAAAAAGAAGAACAAGACCGGAAGCGCGGAAGCTTTGGCAGCGCCTTCGGCAAACCTGGCGCCACCGGCGGCGGTCAGGGCAATACCGGCCAGCCCGGCAACCAGGGCCAGCCCGGCGGCACGGGCAACAATCCCTTCGGCCAGGGTGGCAGCGGCGGTGGTACCGGCGGCGGCGACGGCCAGGGCGTCGGCGAGTCCATCGGCGGTGGCCTGTCGGGCCGCCGCGTCATCGGGCGCCCTAAAATGGTGGACGACACTCAGTACACGGGCCGCGTGGCCATCCGCGTGTGCGTCAATTCCGAAGGCGAAGTTACCTCCGCCACTTACACTCAGGTCGGCTCTACTACCACCGAAGGCGTACTGCGCAATAAAGCCCTCGGATGGGCGCGCCAGTATCGCTTCGCCCCCGACCCAGACGTGTCGGAACAGTGCGGAACCATCACCTTTGACTTCCGGGTAAAGTAACCCCCCCGCGCCGCCTGAGCGGCAGCGCAACGCGCTCGAAGGCGCTGGTGCAACCCAAACGCGCTAGCGCCTTCGGCCTTTTATTTCCGGGCTAAGTACACGCCCGTCAGGATGATCGCCGTGCTCGCCATGTCGAAGGCGCCCACCGCCTCGCCGTCCAAAGCCCCGGCGATTAAAGCCGCTACCGGGAGCAGGTACGTGACGGACGTGGCAAACAAAGCACTCGTGCGCTGCAAAAGCCAAAAATATAAAATAGAGCCACCTACAGTGCCTAGGACGGCTAAGTAGCTGATGTAGCCCAATCCTGTCAAACCCTCCGGGTGCGCCAGCGCCGCCGACCAGCCGCCCGACCAGCCCAGACCCAGCAAGAACAGCCCTCCGGTCAGCACAAAAGCGCCCGAGGCTATCGCCGCCGGATGCTGGTCGCGCAGATAGCGACTCACCGTGTTGGCGTTGATGGCATAGCACAGCGTGGCGCCCGCACACAGCAAGGCATATTCTATCTGGCCATCCACCACGCGCCCGCGCTGCGCAAACACTAAGGCCGCAGCACCCAGAAAGCCTATGGTAACGCCCATGATCTTGCTGCTTGAGGGCCTGAAATGAAAGAAAACAGCGCCCAGCAATAGGGTGAACAGCGGCGTCAGCGAATTGAGCACGCCCGCCAAACTACTGCTCACGCGCGTCTGCGCTACGGCAAAAAGAAAGTTGGGAATGGCCGAACCGCAAAACGCCACCACCAGCAGCGCCCGCCAGCGCGTCCAGTCAATGCGCGGCCAGAAAAGCCAGGCCACCGGCGCATACGCCACTAAAGCCAACACCATGCGCCACATAGCCATCTGCAACGGAGTGTAAACCGCTATGGCTCGCTTGATGAAAACAAAGGATAGGCCCCAAATGGCTGTGAGGATCAACAGCAGTAACCAGTCTAAAGCGGCAGGCGGGCGGTGTGTCATGCGCAGCGAAAATGGCGGCCACTAAAAAGCCGGAAGAGCGCCATTAGTTCAAAGCCCGGTCATCTTCGCCGACGAACGCAGCTGCAATAGCGCCACGCTTTCCACATGGTGCGTATGCGGAAACATGTCCACTGCCCGTACGCGCAGCACGTCGTACTTCTCGGCCAGCAGCTGCACATCGCGCGCTTGCGTGGCCGGATTGCAGCTGACATAGACGATACGCGGCGCCGCCAGTTCCAGCAGAAAACGCACAGCCCGCTCGTGCATGCCCGCCCGCGGTGGATCTGTGATAACCACATCGGGCCGACCATGCTGTTCCACAAAGGCGGGCGTCAGCAAATCTTTCACATCGCCGACGTAAAAAAGTGCATTTTCGATGCCGTTCAGCCGACGGTTTTCCTCGGCATCGGCAATGGCTTCGGGTACCTCCTCGATACCTATTACCTGGCCGCAATGCCGGGCCGCGTAAAGAGCGATAGACCCAGTGCCCGTGTAAAGGTCGAAAACCGTCTCCCGTCCCGTCAGGCTGGCAAAGTCCAGCGCCGTATCGTACAGGTTTTTGGCCTGCACCGAGTTGGTCTGAAAGAACGACTTCGGCCCAATTTTGAAGTGCAAATCGCCCAGTTGCTCCACCACGAAGCCCTTGCCTTTGTAGGTGATCATCTCCAAGTCGAGCACGATGTCGTTGGCCTTCGGGTTGATGCAATACACCACTGTCGTCAGGTGCTCGTCCAGCCGCTCGAGCAGTGCATCTAAATAGCGCTGGATGGCCTTCGGGTCGTTGTATCCGAAGCTGAACAGGGCCAGCACCTCGCCGGTAGTCGTCAGGCGCAGCATCAGGTTGCGCAGGAAGCCTTGCTGCCGTCGGAGGTCGTAGAAGCTCAGCCCTTGCTCCAAGGCAATGCGGCGGGCCTCGTTGCGGATAAGGTTTGACGGCTCGGCTTGCAACCAGCATTCGTGGATGTCCACTACTTTGTCAAAAGCGCCGGCTCGATGGAAGCCCACCGCTGGCTGCGCTTCAATGGTAGGGTCAGCGATTTCCTCGGGCAAAAGCCAGCGCCTGTTGGCGAAGCCAAATTCCAATTTATTGCGGTAATGCGTCGTTTGGGGCGCGGGTAAAATGGGTAAGAATTCGCCTACGGGTACTTTGGCAATGCGCTCGAAGGCGTCCACCACCGCCTGTTGTTTGTGTTCCAATTGGGCGGAGTAGGCTAAGTGCTGCCATTTGCACCCGCCGCACACGGCAAAATGGCGACAGAAAGGCGTCACCCGTTGCGGCGAAGGCACCCGGAGCCGCTCTAAGCGCCCCTCAGCGAAACCACTGCGTTTTTTAAACACCCACACATCTGCCACGTCGCCTGGCACAGCACCCTCCACAAACACGACCATCCCCTCTGGCGTACGACCAACGGCCCTACCCTTATCGGCCAGCCCGTAAAGGGTGACAGCCTCCGCCATGTACGATTTGGATTTTCGACCCATGCGCTCGCCTTTGAAGCGGCAAAAATAGACTGCGTGCTTCGTCCGGCAGGACGCCCAAGAAAAAGCCCCCACCCTGGAGGGCCAGAGCGGGGGCTGCTTTCATGGTTCGGAGACCGTCGCTTTGGTTAGAGCTGGGCCTCTAAAGCCGTTTTTGTGCTGTATTGCAGGATGCGGTGAATGGTATTGGACTTCGGCAAAAACTGAACTTTTGGAAGCGTTTGCTTGGCCTGTTGCAGCTCGTAAAACTCTGCCCGCAGCACGGGATCCGTTGCCAAACGCTGCTTCATGCGCGCCACCTCTTCGGCCGGCATTTCATGGTAAAGAAAACGCATGAGCTCATCCTGTGGGTAAGATTTGAACATAAGCGAGAAATTCAAAGGTGAAATGTGATTGCCTGAAAACCGCCCTTTAAACAAGACCAAAGACGCAAATAGTATGTGCCTTCTAAGCAAATTTTATTTTTTAACACTTAGCGCATCTTTTTCCACGCAGACCGCTCCCTCAAACAAGCCAACCGCCATCTCGTTCATTGGCTCATAAACGTTGAGGAGGCGCCTTCTTCAGAGACTACGTACGCCCGAAAGACGCTACGAGCGAGAAGACCAGAATAACTGAGGCTAATTACAGCGCGGCGCTCCAAGAGCGGGTAAAAGCCTTCGCCGATAGAATAAAATCGGGCTTGCGCGCTTAAAAGGTACCGCGAGAGGTTAGTGTACGCCAATTACAGTCGTTGACTTTGTGCAAGGAGCGCAGGGCAGGGCCGTACGCTGTATATGCCACCGCCCCGAGCAACAGGGCGCTGCTCAGGGCGGTGGATGTGAGGGTGTTCGATAACTCTTTCCTAAAAACGCCCGTACTCGACCAGTATCCGGTCGCAGGCGGCTTCCACTAAGCGAAAGACCTGTTCGAAGCCTTCCGGGCCACCATAGTAAGGATCGGGCACTTCTTGCTCCTGGCCAGGATAGAGGACATCGAGCAAGAGCCGGATTTTTTGCCGATGCTCCGAGCGGTTGGCCATCTGGCCCATATGTCGCAGGTTTTGCCGGTCCATGGCAAAAATGAGGTCGAAGCGCTCGAAGTCGTCGGGGCGTATCTGGCGTGCGCGCTGGTCGGTGATGTCAATACCAAAGCGGCGCGCTACATCAATGGAACGCGGATCGGGCAATTCGCCTACATGCCAGGCGCCGGTGCCGGCACTGTCCACGAACCAGTCTAACCCTTGTTGACGAGCTTTGTGCTTCAGGATGCCCTCTGCCAGCGGGCTGCGGCAAATGTTGCCCAGGCAAACCATGAGGATGCGCATCAGAAAATCATGCTGTATTTGAGCATGAACGCGCCGGTGAGCTGCGTAGCCGGCGCCAGCCGATCGCCGTCGTCGCCGTAAATGCGGTTCTTGTTGGCATCAATGATCATCTTCAGGTTCGGATCGTAGAATGCCTCGCCCAGCAGATCGAGCGACAGGCCTTTGAACAGCTGAATGCTGAAGTTATTCGTAAACAGCACCACCATATTCTGCGGCTGGTCGAGGTAGTTGGAAAACAGGCGCAGCGAGCTGGTTACAGCCAAGCGGTCTTTGAAATACTTGTTCTCATAGCGGCCCACCAACTCCGAGCCTAAGCCGAGGAAATAGTTGTTGTACTCGATGATATTTCCCTGGGCATCTCTTGTTACCTCGTTGCCGTGGATATCCAGAATAGCCAGCGAGTCGTCTGCCACATAGATGAAACGCACTGCTGCGGGCGAGTACTGGAAGCTGAGGTGCTGATTGGGCTTGAAGGTGATGCCGGGCGAAAACTGCACGATGAGCGGCGATAGGAAATTGGCTACGATGCGGTCCGCTTTGCCGTCAATCTGGGTAGCGCGCAGATAGTTGCTCCGGTAGGTAGGGAGCAATTGCGATTGAGCCAGCAGGTCGGCCGAGACGAACCACTTATCGCCCCCACCCACTTTGTGGCCGTAGGTGGAGGTCAGGCGCAGGATGTCCAAGTTTTTCAGAAATCCGGTAGGCTGTGTAGGCGAGGTACGCCCTTGCTGCTGGAGCACCAGCTGGAGTGCCAGCTGGTTTTTCCAGAACGAACGCTGAGCAATACGGTCGGCGGAGAAAGTGCCTAAGCCGCCCACAGTCAGGCGATTGGTGCCCGCGCCTACGCGCGGGTTGATGATGCCCAGGCCGCTAAGGTCGAAGCCCAGACCGCCGCGAAAGCGCCAGGTGGTGTCTTTGGCCGCAGCAGAGGCGGCATCTTGAGCATGAAGCGAGCTTGCCACAGCAAGCGCGAAGGCAAAAAGAGTAGCTAAAATGCGCATAATCGAAACGAGGATTTTGTTTGCAGTTTTACTCGTCAGAAGCCGTGCTTTCAGGCGGCAGCAGGTTCTCTTCCTGTCCGTCCGGGTAGAAGATTTCCACCTTTTCGGTCATCATCTTGCTCATGGGCACGATGATGGCCCTGTCTGGCGTCTGCAGGATGAGCGACGTAGCGTCCATGTGCACCACCTTTCCGCGTACGCCAGCAAGACGCACCTCTTGCCCTACCTGCACCTTATCGCGGTTGTAGTGGCTAGCGATGTAATTGGCCACCAGATCGCGCGCAGCTAAGCCATAACCTACCGCAAAAGCAAACGCCAAAGCGCCTACAATGACCGTCAGGTTGGAGGCAATAAAACCGGTGTTGATTTTCGCCTGCGCTAAAGCACTGACCGCCACTGTGATAAAGAGGAAATAAAAAACCGCCGTCCCTATCAAGCGGGCCGAGGGAATGCCCATGCTCTGGCAGGCTGCCTGAACGACGCCGCGGATCATATCGGCCAGAAAAAGGCCCAACAGGAAAAGCACAAAGGCCGAAAACAGCGCTGGCAGGTAGTCAATCAAGTCGCGAACCATGTCGGTAATGGCCGGAATGCCCAGCACGTCAGTAGCAAAAATCACAAAGGCCAGCATGAGCAAATAGAAAATCATCTGGCCCGCCACTGCCGAAAGGGTGATGCGCATTCCCGAGCGCTGTACTAAATCAATGTCGTTGAGGCGTTCGGCTAAGCGATCAATGCCTGCTAAGGCCAGCACCCGTTGCACCAACCGACGGAGCAACCCCGCGATGACCCGACCTATGAGTAGGATGAGAAGGGCAAAAAGCAACTTAGGCGCCGCCTCCGAAAAGCGGGCTATCAACTCCGTGAGTACGCCGTTTTTGATTTTATCTAAAAAATCCATAAATACGCTGAAAGGCAACAAAGAGGAAGAGAAGGAGGAGTAAAAAGAAAAAAAGGATGGCGCGAAGGATTAAAAACGCCCGGGCGGGCGCCGCCAATCGGGCAGCGCGTCGCCCATTATGCCCCTGCCCGGCGGAAGGCAGGAGTACTTCCCTGGCGCGCCGCCACCTACCAAGTGGGCTGCCGTACGCAACGCGCAGGGCAAGAAAATATCCGCTACACGACCAGCCGCCGCAGCACTGCGCACCTGGCTGCTTACCTGAAACTCCAGCTCCGGCGGCAGCTGCGACATCCACTCGTGTTCCAATCTCTTGAAGGCGTTGAATTCGCTCATAAGCAAAAAAAAGGTGATTAAATCGGTTGGGAACGTTCAAGATACTAACGGGTCATGGCCATACAATTGGTGGTAAACCGCTTGCGCACGAATCTTAGCCCGCATGATTTGCATCTTAATAGCGCTCTCCGTTTTGTTAAAAAAATCGGCCATCTCTTTGATAGACATATCGTCCATGTACTTCATTAGCAACACGATGCGATCGCCTTCCGAAAGATGCTTGAGCACGGCATCTAAGCGCTCTTGCTTCATTTCCAGCAGCACGCTATCGGGCACTTCTGGCATTGGCTCATCGCTCACGCGGCTCACGTCGTCGGCCAACAGCACCGGCATGTTCTTCTTGCGCCGGATGAGGTCAATGCAGTAGTTGTACGTAATCGAGTACAGCCATGTTGAAAACGCGGATTTCTCGTTGAAGCGAGACAGGTTCAAAAACACTTTGATGAAAATATCCTGGACGGCGTCGCGCGCCTGGGCTTCGTTGGCCAACATTGAAAGGCATTTAGCGTACACCTTGCTCGCATAGCGCCGATACAGCAGCGTAAAATAATACGGATTCTGTTCGACCAAATAGCGGGCGACCAACTCAGCATCCGAGGGTTGCGCTCCAGCAGAGGAGGATGAGACTGCTTCCGTCAAGACTGAGGTGAGAAGGTTTGTTCGTGAAAAATACTACTGATTTACGGCTGCAAAGAGACGAAAAAGGCCCGAAACGGCGGAGTATTTTCCCACAAACCGACTATAAGACGGCAGAATGCTAACAAGTCACAGGTAGAAGCGCCACCAACGATGGCGCATTTCGCTGAAGCGCATCGCTGACCTAACTTTGAGCCGCCGTTCGGACGGCTCTGCCGCCGCAACGACACCCGCCATGAAAGATACTTACCGGCACAAAGGCTTGCGCAAACGCATGATAGACGCCCTGCGCCAACGCGGCATCGCCGACGAGGCGGTGCTGGCTGCTATGATGGCCGTACCGCGCCATTTTTTTCTGGACAAAGCCTTTGAAGAGCACGCCTACGAAGACAAGCCCTTCCCTATTGGTCACAAGCAGACGATTTCGCAGCCCTTCACGGTGGCGTACATGACGGCGCTTCTGCAGGTGAAACCCAACGACCGCATCCTCGAAATCGGTACCGGTTCGGGCTATCAGGCGGCCATTCTGGCCGCTCTGGGAGCGCGCGTTTACACCTTGGAGCGGCAGGAGGCGCTCTACCTGCGCGCCAAAGCGCTTCTTGCCGAAATGGGTGTCCGAAACGTACGCTGCTTCTGGCGCGACGGCTTCGGCGGCTTACCTGAACATGCTCCCTACAACGGCATCATCGTAACAGCTGGAGCGCCTATCGTGCCCGAGCCGCTGCGCCAACAGCTCGCCATCGGAGGCCGCTTAGTCATCCCTGTCGGCGAAGAAGTGCAGTACATGCACCGCCTGACCCGCCTTTCCGAAACCGAATACCGCGACGAAGTATTTGAAGCCTTTCGCTTCGTACCTTTTCTTGAAGGCGTTCACAAAAAAGACGAAGGCACATGAAGTTTTCCCTTTCACGACTGCATCTCCTGCTGGCCCTGTTCTGGGCCGCCCTGGCCTCTGCTCAAACGCGCTACGTGCACTGTGGGCGCCTGTTTACCATGACCGACGAGCGCGTGCTCACCCAAATGACTATCGTCGTCGAGGGCGACCGTATCGTGCGCCTTGAGGCGGGCTACTCGCGCCCATCTGCGGGCGCAGAGATAGTGGATTGGAAAAACTACACCGTGCTGCCCGGCCTCATTGATTGCCACGTGCACATCGAGTCGGAGCAAAGCCGCACTACGTACTCTGACCGCTATACCCTCAACGACACCGAATCCGCCATTCGCGGTGTCGTGTACGCCGAGCGCACGCTGCGCGCTGGCTTCACCACGGTGCGCGATCTGGGCGGGCGCGGCGCCAACATAGCCATACGCAACGCCGTGCAGCAAGGCTGGATACCCGGCCCGCGCATCCTGACGGCCGGCAAATCCATCAGCATTACCGGCGGCCACGGCGACTACACCACGGGCGCGCGCTCCGACCTGTTCGACCCGCCGCCCGGGGTCGAAGACGGCATTGCTAATGGCCCCGATGCCTGCCGGGCTGCCGTGCGCCACCAGGTGCGCCGCGGGGCCGACCTCATCAAAGTAACTGCCACCGGCGGCGTGCTTAGCCTGGCCCGCGATGGTCGCCTGCCCCACTACGCCGAAGACGAGTTGGTCGCCATTGTGCGCACAGCCCAAGACCTCGGCGTCCGCGTAGCCGCCCACGCCCACGGCGACGAGGGCGCCCGCCGGGCCATCGCCGCCGGAGTGCACAGCATCGAACACGGCACTTTCATGAGCGACCAGACCATTGCTCAAATGAAAGCAGCCGGCACCTGGTATGTGCCCACCCTCACGGCCGGGTGGGCGGTCAGCGACAGCGCCCGACGCGCCCAGGGCTTCTTCCCTGAAGTCGTCCGCCGAAAAGCCTTCGACATCGGCCCAACCGTCATGGAAACTTTAGGGCGCGCCTACCGCGCCGGGGTCAACATTGCCTTCGGCACCGACGCGGGCGTCTTCCCCCATGGTAAAAATGCGCTGGAGTTCCATTACATGGCCCAGGCTGGCATGAAACCCTGGGACATCCTGCGCGCCGCCACCGTGAATGCCGCCCAACTGCTGGGCTTAGAAAATGAAATCGGACGCATCGCCCCCGGGTTCGCCGCCGATTTAGTGGCTGTACCGGAAAATCCGTTGGACAACATCCGCGCCTTCGAGCGCGTCGCCGCAGTGATGCGAGCCGGGAAGGTTTTCACCAACGAATAAAACCGCCCCGCGCTTCCGCAATTGGAGGAGGCAGCCAGGCGGCATGCCTTTGTGCTCGAATAAAACATGGCACATTTGCCCGAAGAACGAAGCGTCTGGTAGAAAAGAACTGGGCTGGCAGGTTGAACGCTGACAAGACACTCCATCTAACCTGTGCGTAACATCATTTTTTAACTCAGCAAATGGGAGGAGGAGCCTCTCTTTTTATTGACCAGCAGCCTTTCGCTCGCAGGCTTCGGCGCGGGCGAGGTCGCCGATGGCGCGGTAGGCCACGGATAAGTTGCGCCAGGCGGTAATATTGGCGGGATCGCGCTGGGTAACCTGCTCAAACCACTGAATTGCTTTTTCATTATGGCCCAGCATTCCATAGGCTGTGCCCAAGTCGAGCAAGACGTCGGGGTCCTGGTTGCCGTATTCGATGGCTTTTTCCAACAGCTCGGTGCAGCGCTTGAGGTTGTTGTTTTGGCGCCCTTCCACACGCCCCCAGACGGCATAGGTGCGCGCTAAGTTAATGCGGATGATGCCGTAGTTGGGCGCTAAGCGAAGGGCCTCCTCGTAGTAGCGCACGGCTTCGTCGTAGTGTTTGCGTGCTGTTGCAGCGTTACCTAAGTTGAGAAACGACACCGGGTTGGGTTTTATCGAAAGCGCTGCCTGGCTATGGCGTTCGATTTCTGTTATCAAGGCTTCCCGTTCGTTTTCGGACAGGCTGTCCTGGTTCGACAGGTACTGGTACACCTCGCTGCCCACGCCGTTGTTGAGGCGCACGCTGGTCGGCGCTTTAGCGGCGTCGGCGCGGAATAGGGTCAGGTTGTCTTTCCAGTCGGCATTGCGCCGCAGCGTTTGCAAACTTATCAGCACCGCCATTAAGGCAAGCAGGGCGGCGGGGAGCGCTATTTTTGCCTTCGGCAAATCCATTTTTTCCTTTAATGGCACTCCGAAAAGCCGCCAGATGGCCCAGGCGATGCCTACGGAGAACCACAGCGAGGGGGTGTAGAGCAGGCGCTCGCCCAGTAGGGTACCGATGACGATGATCAGCTGGCTGTACAGCGCCATGCTGGTGAGGAAAGCCGCTGGTGCAAACGCCCAGGCGCGCCGGCGCGCGAGGCCCCACAGGGTGAGGGCCAACAGCCCGCCATAGGTCAGCAGGCCGGCGATGGCCTCGACGTTGTTCCAGCCTACGACGGACAGGTGGCGGTAGGAGTAGTCGCTCAGCAGCGGCTCTGGGAAAAGGAGCAGGCGCAGGTATTTCCACAGCACGGCGAAGGCTGTGGCGGTGTGTTCGGCCCAGCTCGAGGCGTCTACGATGGGGTTGTCCATCGGGCTGATGTCGAAGTTGCTGGCAACTTTGCTCAAGACCACCGCGCGCAGCGCCAGAAAGACGACTACCGGCCCCAGCAAAGGCAGTGCGTTCAACAGACTTTGGCGGGCTGTTTTGCCCCAAAAACACCAGGCCGCCAGCGGAAACACAGGCCAAAACGCCACGGCACTCTCCTTCGAGAGCAGGGCCAGCAGGTAGCTGCCTGAGGCAAGTATGTGCCAGAGCATTGACGGGCGCTCCAGCGCGCGCAACCAAGCGTACAGGGCCCCAAGGCAGAAAAACAGGCACAGGAGCTCGTCGCGGCTTTTGATGTTGGCCACCGCTTCCGTGTGGATGGGGTGTACCGCAAAGAGTAATACTGCCGCTACCGGCCACAGGGCCGAATAGCCGCGCAACAGCCGTCGCAGTGCAGCAAAGGCCAGCGCTGCCGTTAAGGCGTACCAGAGAGCATTCACGAAATGGCCCAGCCACGGCTTGCCAGGCGCTATGCTCCATTCTATGGCAAAAGTGATGAGCGACAGCGGGCGATACAGCAGCGCTGAAGCGTTAGCGCCTTCGGTGCCGGCGCGGTAGTGCTGAAAGAACAGCTCGGGTATGGCCGACAGGCCGCGCTGGACGAGGTCATTCTTGGTAATGGCCAGCGGGTCGTCCAAGGCGTAGCCATGTCCGAACGTATTGGCATACAGGCCAAAAGCCAGCGCGGCTAAGGCTACGCCTGCCCAATCCCAAGGATCTTGCTGGCGCGGAGATACGGGCGTCGGCGTTGGTGTTTTCTTGCGTTTTGCCATGAGAACGAGCGGCAGATTTTCTGGGCAAAACTATGGTTTTTATCGGGCGAATTCTCCTGGATTTCGGCCGTTCATGTAATTGCGGCAGAGCGGGGAATGGCGCTGCGGTGGCGTTTTTTACCACCCTTTTCGCTGGCGGCTGGTCTCGTTGCGAGGTGGTAGCGAGCGGTATCGGCGCGCGTGTTTGCCTTCTTCCGGCTCTATGGCTTCCTGAAGCCAGCGTCTGGCTTCGGCCTCCGAGAGCGTGCGCGGCGTTTCAGGGGGCTGATAGGGTCTCGGTGGGTCCAGAAATGGCCCCGGTGGCGGCGGCGGGGGAGGAGGTGGTGGCGGCGCCTCGGGTTGAAGCAGATTTAGGGCGATTTGCAGGTTTCGCTTGGCATCGGGCTGCGCCGGCTGCAGGCGCAGGCTGCGTCGGTAGGCTTCGATGGCTTCGGCGGGGCTGCCCATGCGCAGGTAAGCGTTGCCCGCGTTGTACAGGGCATCGGCGCGTATTTCGGAAGATATGGCTGCTGCCTTCTGAAATAGCTGCGCCGCGCGCTCGTATCGCCCTTGCTGGTAGGCTGCATTGCCCGCGTTGTAAAGCGCTATGGGGTCGTTTTCACCGGCGCGGAGGAATTCCGCTTCTGCGCGGGTATACTGGCCTTCCTGGTAAAGTCGTTGGCCTGTACGCAGGCTTTGGGCCGGCAACACACTGCTCAGGCATCCAGCGAGCGCTATGGAAAAAAGTACTGCCTGCCTCATGCGTCTTCTGCTTCGGAGGTTTTGGGCAAACGCCAGGTGAGCGCCTGCTCCAGCACCAGCAGGAGCCAGGCGCCCAGCGCGAGCCAGACGAAGTAATAAACATACTGCGGCTCGGCCTGAAGGGCCACTGTGGCTTTTTGCAAGGTCTCGCATTCTGCCGCCAAAAGGGAGACGGTATTTGCCTGGCCGGCATCGAAGAAACGCCCGCCGCCCACTTCGGCCAGGCTGCGAAGCAGGGCAAAATCAGGGCGGGAATACACCGGCGCACCCGACCCGTCGCGCAAGGGCGCCCCGCCCGGCTGACGCACGGCAGCGCCTTCAGCCCTGCCTACGCCTGCGGTAAAAAGTCGAACGCCTGCGGCTCGGGCTGCCTGCGCTCGCCCTAAGGCCTGACCTTCATGATCCTCGCCATCGGTGATGAGCACCAACGCGCGCCCGGCCGAAGAGCCTGACTCGAACAGCCGAACACCTGTCTCGATAGCTAAACCCAAATCCGTGCCTGCTAAGGCGATGAACTCCGGGCCGGCCTGCTGGAGCAGCGCTCGAACGGCATCGTAGTCCGTCGTCAAAGGCAGCTGCGCAAAAGCATCGCCAGCAAAAAACGCCAGCCCTATCCGGTGGCCCTCCAACGCTGACACAGCTCGAAGTGCCCACAGCCGCCCTTGCTCGAGCCGTGAAGGCGACACATCGGCGGCCCACATACTGGCCGATACGTCTAAGACCAGCACAATATCCGCTCCACGTCCTTCCTTGGCTTCCGCCGGCAGCAGGCGGCGCGGGTCGGCAATGGCCAGGGCTAAAGCGACCAACGCCAGACCAAATAGCGCGTTTTTCCACCAAAAACGCCGCAGCGAAAAACCGCGCAGCAACCGCTGCACCAACACCGGCGAGCCCAGCTGACGCAGCGTCCGACGTCGCCAGCGCCAGTATTGCCACAAGAGCAGCGCTTGCGCCAGCACGGCCAGCAGCAACCATAACAATGCGGGATTTTGAAAAGAAACGCCTTCCATGTCGGTCGGCAAAGATAGAGCAGCGCTCATGTCTAAAATTCGAGATGGATCTATTGAAAGAGCACCGGAAAAGCATTCCTATGACTTCACACACAACTTTTTTCGCCACCAAGCGACAAAATCCCAAAATGCTCCGTTAACAGGAGCACTCGTACCTGTACCTTTAGGGCCGAGAACAAACCATCTTCCACCCGCTTTCAAATACGACAACGATGCGAGCACTCGTACCTCTGCTGGGCATAGTCTGGGCAACCTCCGTGGCTTTTGGCCAGCGGTACATGGAAATGATAGATGCGGGCACCTACCCGCTGGTTGAGATTCAGCGCGAAGCAGAGGCCTACTTCGATCAGGTGGGTCGCGGCCAGGGCACTGGCTACAAACAGTACAAACGCTGGGAATACGTAGCCTCGATGGAACTGGACGAACGCGGCATTAAAATACCGAATTACGAGCTGGCCCAACAGGCGCGGGCTTTTCGGAAGGCTGCTGAAGCAGAACAGAAAGAGTCTGGCAATTTTGGCGGCGACTGGAAGTTTTTGGGCCCTACCTATTGGAACGCCACCACCAGCTGGAATCCCGGCGTTGGTCGCGTAACCTCTATCGGCATTGATTTGCAAAACACCAACCACATCATTGTGGGGAGCCCTACCGGCGGCGTGTGGAAGACCTTAGACGGCGGCCTGACGTGGTCGCCGCTGACCGACAACTTTTCCACGGTGGATGTATACGCTTTAGAAATCTCGCCCTGGAACAGCAACGACTACCTGTGGGGCAGCACAAACGGGCGTATTTTCCGTTCCACCGACGGGGGTAAAACATGGTCTGCGACCAGCAACGTCAGCGGCAGCGGGCGTGTGAGCCGCATTCAGCACCACCCTACCGACCCAAACGTGGTGTACGCGGTGTCCGAGTCGAACGGCTTATTCCGGTCGGCGAACGGCGGCAACACCTGGGCGCCCGTGGCCGGTGTCAGCGGCAGCAGCACGCCGGGTTATGATGTAGAGTTCAAGCCTGGCGACCCGAGTGTCCTTTACTTTTCGGGTACGCGCGTTTTCCGCTCCACCGATGGCGGGGCATCGTTTCAGGAACTCAGCGGGTTCAACACCTCCAGTACGGCCTATAAAATGATGGCGATTTCTGCGGCTAACCCCAACGTGCTTTATGTGCTGGAGTCAAAAGGGAAGGTTTTTGGCGCCCTTTACCGCTCCAACAACAGTGGCGACTCGTTTGAGAAACTTGTGGACGGCGCTACCATCAATTACTTCGGATACAGCCCTACGGGTAACGACGACAAAGGCCAGGCCCCACGCGATATGGACGTGGCTGCGCATCCCTTAAATGCTGAGGAAGTGCACATCGCGGGCATCAACACCTGGAAGTCCATAGACGGCGGAAAATCCTTCTACCTCACGTCTCACTGGGTGCCAAATACGGCATTTGGTCTGGGTGTGGGCTATGTGCATGCCGATGTGGACATCCTGAAGTTCGTCGGCAGTCGTCTGTATGTCGGCACCGATGGAGGCTTCTTCATCAGCGATGACGGCGCTAAGACATTTATCAACCGCACCAACGGCTTAGGCATCCGCGAATTCTACAAAATAGGCGTCTCCAAAACCAATCCGAACGTGGTTACCGGCGGCTCGCAGGACAACGGTACCAGCGTTCTGCGCGGCGCCGATCGCCGCTGGTTCGACTGGCTGGGCGCCGACGGTATGGAAACCTTCGTGGACTGGAGCAACGACCGGGTGCTCTACGGTACCTCGCAGTACGGCTCCATGTACCGCTCCACCAACCAGGGCAACTCCTATTCTGGCATTTCCAAACCACCTGACGTGGGCGACGGCGCTTGGGTAACGCCCTTCGAACAGGACCCGCAGGTACCTACAACCATCTACGTAGCCTTTGCCGATATTTGGAAAAGCACAAACAGCGGCGGTAGCTGGGTGAAAATCTCTAATTTTAACGACGGGAACTTCAACCACCTGAAAATAGCGCCTTCCAACAATCAGCGCCTGTATGCTGCACGCGGAGCGCGTATGTTCACCACCGCCGATGGAGGCGCCTCATGGACTGAGGTTACGCCCCGCCCCTGGACAAATAACGTCAGCTTCATCGCTGTACACCCTCAGCAAGCCGAGCGCCTGCTCATTGTGGTGTCCAACGGCGTCTTCCATTCTTCCGACGCTGGAGCCACCTGGACTAACATCAGCGCTGGCCTTCCCTCCGGCACGAAGTATTGCGCCGCCTGGGAGGACACGGGCAAAAACGGAATCTATGTAGGAGGCTTTGGCTTTGTTTCCTACACCAACGACGACCTCAATGGCAAATGGATTGGCTTTTTCAATGGCCTGCCCAACGTTCGGGTCTATGAACTGGAAATCAACTATATCTCCGGTACCATCTTCGCCGGCACGTACGGCCGCGGGCTTTGGGAGTCGCCCATCTATCATCACCCGGCCTCCAGCGTGACCCTGGCGCCCGAGCAAGTATCGTCGCGCCTGTTTCCCAATCCAGCCCGCGAGCGCTTGTGGCTGGAGCTCCGCACAGAGCAGCCTCTACATGCCTGCCTCGATCTTTATACGTTGGAAGGGCGCTTCATCCGCACGCTTTTTAAGGGCCAGTGGCCCGCCGGCCAGACAACTCAGGAAATCGCGCTGCCCGCTTTGCCACCAGGAGTATACCTGTACCGCCTGACGACCGAGTCAGGGACAACCCAGGGGCGCCTGTGGATACCTTAGCGCTTTCAAGGCTATGCTGCTGCAATAATCTGAGTCTAAGAGAGTCAGCGCAAAATCGCCTCCTTCGATCTTCCGTTGGCATGCAATGGCTGTAAATACCTGCTTGTTATGGCCAAAAAAACATCCCGCTCGCGGCAAAAAAAGATAGCCCAGCTGTACGATCGGCTTTTCAAATTGTTCATGACCGTCGCCGAGGTCGCTCAGGGTATCGTTCAGACTTGCGCGCCCAGAAGTGTACGTCAGCTCTTAGACCTATCCTTTTTTGTGCCGGTATCTTCTGCCCACATCAGTGGCCGATTTGGCGTGTCGTTCAGCGATGTCATCTACCAAACCCGACTCAAGAACGGCAATTCTGCTCGAGTCCTCTTCCTCTTCGAGCACAAAAGCGCTCCGCCAAACTACCCCGTGCATTTGCAATTACTCGACTACATCAAACAGCTCTGGGAAGACGACCTGCGCCACAAGCGCCCACCCTCGCTCATCATCTCTATCGTGCTTTACCACGGCGAGCGCCCCTGGATACACAAAGCCCTCGTTGAAGAAATGTTCGGGAGCATGCCCAGAAGCGTCTGGCCCTATATTCCCAATTTTCGCTACATCGCCATCAACCTCAACGAGATGACGGTGGAAGACATACTGGAAAAGATCAGGCCAGGCTACTTGCAAAGCCTGTTTATTCTACTTAAATTTGCCCGAAATTTAACTCAGCTGGGCCAGCACCTGCCCTTCGTATGGGCCGCGTTCAAAGAGCGAGTCTCCGATATTCGGGCGCGCATGCTGGGTCAATCTACTGTTCAATACATTGAAAGCCTGTTAGATATGAATGAAATAACCGTTTCAGATTGGGTAAAGCTGTTGCCGCCTTTTGGGCAAAAAGCCTACTTAGAGATGCTCGAAGAGTACCGTCAAAAAGTACTACCTGAGGAAATGGAACGGGCCGAGATGAGAGGCATAGAGAAAGGCCTCAAGCTAGGTCGAGAAGAAGGCCGGCAAGAAGGCCGAGAAGAGATGCTCCATCTCTTTGTTCGCAGCCTACTGCGCGAAAAGCCAGAGTGGGACGATGCCAAAATTGCGGCTTTGACGCATGCGTCGCAGGAATTGGTGGCGCAAATTCGCCAGCAATTAGCAGAAGAGACGACAGACGGCCCTTCAAACAATTGATGGAACATGAAGAGAGAGGCCATACCCATGGAGTGGATCGAGCAGTTGCCGCCCTTTGGGCAAAAAGCCTACTTAGAGATGCTCGAAGAGTACCGTCAAAAAGTACTACCTGAGGAAATGGAACGGGCTGAGATGAGAGGCATAGAGAAAGGCCTCAATCTAGGTCGAGAAGAAGGTTGGAAAGAAGGCTGGAAAGAAGGCCGAGAAGAAGGCCGAGAAGAGATGCTCCATCTCTTTGTTCGCAGCCTACTGCGCGAAAAGCCAGAGTGGGACGATGCCAAAATTGCGGCCTTGACGCATGCGTCGGAGGAATTGGTGGCGCAAATTCGCCGGCAATTGTCGGAGGGAGGGACGCTCGACGCTATAAAGTGTCTGGGTAGGAATTAGGCACCTGGCGCCCCGGGCGTACGTTGTCAGGCGTGGCCTTTCTGCTGCGAGGTGGTTTTTTAAATCTGCACACGGTTGCCCTTTTAGCCGTCGTTTTAGTGCTCGGATGAGCACAACACGCCTTGAGACTGTTTATTGCGACATGCGCACCTGTACTATATTGTCGTCGGCCCGCTGGCAGCGGCTTTTACTCGGAAGCCTGCTTGCCTTTTTCGTCTTGACGCCGCAAAAAGTCTTTTTGCAAACTACGGCTCAAACTTCCTTTGGTAAGAGCCGCGTGCAGTACGGCCACCAGTTCGACGAGTGGATGCACTACGAAACGACCCATTTTGATACTTACTGGTACGGCGAGGCGCGCAACGTTGCTCAGGCTGCGCTGCAAATTGCAGAGTGGGATTTTATCTCTGTGCAGCAGCTGCTTGAGCATCAGATTTCCGATAAAATTGAAATGTTGGTATTCACGCACCTGAGTGACCTCAAGCAAAGCAACATCGGCGAGGAGGAGCTGCTCTCGATGAAAGCCGGCGAAACAAAAGTGTTGGGCAACAAGGTGTTTGTCTTTTTCGATGGCAATTACCAACACTTGCGCGCTCAGGTACGCGAAGGCACGGCCGGCGTCATTCTCAACTCCATGATCTTTGGCAGCAGCCTGCAAGAGATCGTCCAGACTGCCGTCGCCGTCAACCTGCCGCCCTGGTACACCACGGGGCTGGCGGCTTACTGCGGTGAAGAGTGGAATACAGACTTAGATAATCGGCTGCGCGATTATTTCCTCCGAAAGAAAAACCTCACTTTCGACCAAATGGCCCGCGAACAGCCGCGTTTGGCCGGACACGCTTTCTGGTACTATATTGGGCTGCACTTCGGCAAAGGCACCATCAGCAACTTGATCTACCTCACGCGCATCAATCGCAGCATTGATGCAGGCTTTCTCTATGTACTCGGCAGCGGCTACCGGCGCACCACCGACGCTCTGATGGAGTACTTCCGCGCTCGCTACCGCGACGAAGAACAGGGCGCCCGAAAACCCGATGGCAAAAACGAAATCACGTTTAAAAACAAACGCAACCTGCCTGTTTATGGGTTAAAGCTCAGCCCTGACGGCAAGCGACTGGCCTGGGCAACCAACGACCTCGGCAAATGGCGCGTCTGGATGCGCGAAACAGCCGACAAAGACGCCAGACCGCGTCGCATCTTCAAAGGCGGGCAGCGCAATGCCCTGCAAGCGCCTGACTTCAATTACCCACTTGTCGCCTTCAGCCCCAACAACCAGGAGATGGCCGTCCTGTACGAGCGCCGAGGCACGCTGTATCTGACCCAAATAGACCTCAAAACCCTGAAGCGGCAGACCAAACCGCTGGCGCCCGACTACCAGCGCGTTTACAGCATGGAATACCTCAACCCTATGGTGCTGGTCTTTTCCGCTTGCGCGCGCGGCTATGGCGACCTCTTCCTTTACAACACGGTCAATCGCAACACCGAGCGCCTGACGCAAGACTTCTGGAACGACTTAGACGCTACCGTAGCCGTGCTCGACGGCCAGCGCGGTATCCTCTTCAGCAGCAACCGCCTCAGCGACACGCTCGCACCACAGCGATTGGATACCGTGTTGCCAATCACCCACTTCGATATTTTCTTTTTCAACCTCGACCAGCGCAGCAACCAGCTGCTTCGCCTGACCAATACGCCCTTGTACGACGAGCGCTATCCGGTCTCGTTGGACAGTCAGCATTTTGCCCACGTTAGCAACGCCAGCGGCATTGCTAACCGTCAGGCGGGCTACTTAGAGCCTTACGTGGCCTACTACGAAGACATCATCTACCTGAAAGACGCCGCCGAAGTGCGCGCCCTCAATACGCGCCAGTCCGGTGAGTGGCCATTCGAACAGGTACTCGCCTTTCTATCGCCCACCGATACGGTGCTGAAAAACATAGACAGCACGACCATTGACAGTATCCGTACCTTTCCGGTGGTCAAAAAGCGCCCCGTCGTCTATGACCAGACCAACTACGACCGCAATGTGGAAGAGCAGCACAGCGCACCGCGAGCGGGTCGGTTGGCTCAACGCATCTGGCGCGAAGGCAAAATGCACCTTTACGTGCGCCCCATCCAGCCCGAAGTGCGCGCCCGGCCATGGCTGACGCGCTTCCGCGAAATGACGCTGCGCGCCGCCGGCTTGCCCTTGCCCGAGCGCAGCCTGCCCGCCGATTTGCCCATCGGCGATGTCGCCGAACGCCCCGATACCTCTGAAGGTCCCGTGTGGCGCTCTTATGCCGACTCGGTACGCACCATCCCCCCCGGCTGGCTCTTTCAAATGCCTGAACGACTGCGCGAGCGCGGCCCAGAGCCGCCGCCCGCCGCCGAGACGCCTCAAGTTGCCCTCAAAGAACCCGAAGTGCAGCCCGCGCTACCAGAGACCAATCGCCCTTACAACCGCTTCCGCCCAACCTCGTCGGCAAGCGTCCACCGGTTCATGCCCCACCGAATCGTGCCCTATCGCCTGCGCTTCCGCTCCGACTTCTTCTCTACCACCGTGGACAACAACTTGCTCTTCGAAGGCTTGGAGAGCTTTGCCGGCAGCCCACAGGCGTTTACTACGCCGCCACCGGGCATCCTGATGCGCGCCAACTTCAAAGACCTGCTCGAAGACTATGTCATCGAAATGGGCATGCGCCTGCCCACCACGTTCAACGGCGCTGAGTATTTCCTCTGGTTCGACAACAAAAAACGCCGCTTGGATAAACGCATCGCCCTCTACCGCCGCGGCAATACCCACACGGTGGAGCAGGGATTAGGGGGCCCAGCAGCCTCCGTACAGGCGCGCACCACCACTGTGCTGGGCCAGTATGAAGTGCGCTATCCGCTCAACCCTTTCTTCAGCCTGCGTGCTATGGGCACCCTGCGGCAGGATAAAACCATCACGCTCAGCACCAATCGCCGCACTTTAGAACAGCCCGCCTTCGCCGAACAGCGTATGGCCCTGCGCCTGAGCGCTGTGTACGACAACACCGTACCCGTAGACCTCAACCTGCGCACCGGAACGCGCGCCAAAGTGTTTGTAGAAGCCGTCAAACGCTTCGAATTCAATACCGAACCCGCCTGGAGCTTCCGCTTCAACCGCGGCTTTATGACCGTTCTCGGCATAGATGCGCGCCATTACCAGCCGCTTGACCGGCGGAGTATCTTAGCCCTGCGACTTGCCGGCGCCACTACCTTTGGCTCCGAACGCATCCTGTACTTCCTCGGCGGCGTGGACAACTGGATTTTTCCCTCCTTCAACAACACTATCCCGGTACCCGAAGAAGGCGCTTTCGCCTTCCGAACCTTAGCCGCCAACCTGCGCGGATTCCGCCAGAACATTCGCAACGGCAATTCCTACGCTCTATTGAACACCGAACTGCGCGTGCCCCTATTCAAGTATTTCAGCCAAAAACCCGTGCTGAGCAACTTCTGGCGCAACTTTCAACTTGTGGGCTTCTTCGACGCCGGCACAGCCTGGCAGGGACGCTCCCCGTACAACCCCGACAACCCCATCAACACCGTCTTCTTCTACAACCCGCCCACCGTAACGGTCAAGGTCAATTACTTCCGCGACCCTATCGTGGCCGGCTATGGCGTCGGCGTCCGTGCACCTCTCCTGGGCATGTTCCTGCGGGTGGACTACGCCTGGGGCATAGAAACCCGCGTGGTTCAGAAGCCAATGTGGCATTTAGCCTTGGGAACCGATTTTTAAACGCAACTGCAGAGACACAAAAGGGGCAGGCTCTGTTGCGATGAGCAACGAATTGCGGCGCCTGCCTCAGCGCGTCAGCAGTGTTTGTCCTTGCAAGGTCTCCTGGCTGCCGTCGGGCCATTCAACCTGGAGCACCCATACGAAAACGCCTGGATTGAGCGGCTGGCCTCGAAACGTGCCGTCCCAGCCTGTGTCGGGATCGTTTATGGCGAAACCCGCAGCTGAAAACACGCGCTCGCCCCAGCGGTCGTAAACGTCGAAGGTCAGCACGCGCGTGCCTGGGCTGCCATGCACTAAGAGCAGGTCGTTGTTGCCGTCGCCGTTGGGCGAAAATGCAGTGGGAACATATGCGTTCCAACGCTTTTCCACCTCTACTCGCAAGCGTCCGACGCCAATGCAGCCGAAGGCATCGGTAACGCGCACCGTAAACCAGCGCGTAAAGGCCAGCGCTTGCACCGTCGGGTCAGGGCAATCGGTGCACGAAAGCCAGGGTGCATCCTCTGCCGACCAGGCGTACTGGAGCGGTGGCTCGGCATTGCTGACCGTAGTCTGAAGGGTTGCGTTCTGGCCGAAGCGCAAGGTGGTATCCGGACCGAGCTTTACCATCAAAGGAGGCCGCTGCTCGAGAGTAACCGGCGGCAGGGCAACAGTGCAGCCGTTGCGGTCGGTTATCCGCGGCACATAGGTGCCGGCAGGTAGGCCTATCTGGCGGGCAGCGCCGTTCCAGGCGGCGTTATCGAGCGCGTAGCGATAAGGCGGTGTGCCGCCTTCGGCACTTATGGCGATTTCGCCCGTGTGCGTGCCGAAGCAGAGGACGTCTTTTTTTGTCGCTGTACCTGTCAGGGGCGCAGGCTGCGGTACGTCGCCCAGCGTCACGAGGGTGCAGCCGTTGGCGTCGGTGAGCGTCAAAGCGTAGGCGCCAGCGCTCAGGCCGGCAGCACGCGGGCCGCTTTGGCCAGTGGGCCAAGCGAATTGATAAGGCGGCACGCCGCCTTCGGGCGCAGCGGAGAGCGCGCCGGTGGTTTCGCCAAAGCACCGGACGGCTTCGGCTTGCAGGCGCGCCTTAAGGGCCGGCGGCTGACTCAGGGTCGCCGACGCGGTGCCCGTACAGCCGGCGCGGTCGCTGACAGTAACCGTATAGGCGCCCGCACGCAGGCCGGTCGCTGCGGAGTCCGCAGCGGCTACGCCGCCGCTCCAGGCATAAACATAGGGCGGTGTGCCACCTGAGGCTGAGGCAACGAGCTGACCATCTGCACCGCCGAAACAGCGGGGCGACGCAGCGCGTGCAATAGCAACGCGCACAGTGAGCGCAGCAGGCACAGCGATGCTTTGCACAGCCGTGCACCCGCGCGGGTCGGTGGCAGTAACGGCGTACGTCTGGCCCGGAGCAAGTTGCCCCGCGCGGATGCCTGCTTGCGGCGGCGAGGTATTCCATTGAAATGTCAACCGATTTAAATCGGCAGGCGCCGTTCCATAAGTAGCGCTGGCGACGAAGGCCGAGCCACCCGAGGCGCAGTCCACTTTTTCTAAAGCCACCTGGAGCGATAGCGGCGGCTGCTGAACGATTTGAGCGGCTGCTGTGGCAGTACAGCCGTTGGCATCGCTGACGGTAAGGGCGTGGCTGCCCGGAGGGAGGGCAGCGCTGGGCGCTGTTTGCGCTCCGACGCTCCAGGTGTAAGCGTAAGGAGGTGTTCCGCCGGCGGCGCTGGCGCTAACGTTTCGGCTGGCCTGTTCGGCGCAGAGCGTGTCGGCAGCAGGCGCCAGGGCCACGGTCAACGGCGCGGGTGGCTGGAGCAGGGTGAACGTTTGCGTCTGCGTGCAGCCGTTGGCGTCGGTAAGGGTGAGGGCGTATTGGCCAGCGCTGAGTTGGTCGAGCACTGTGCGTGTGTCGCCGTTGACGCCTGGGCCGCTCCACAGCGCTGCGTATGGCGGAATGCCACCGCTGGGGCTGACGCTGATGCGACCTGTGTTCTGGCCGTGGCAGGCGATGTTTTGTTGTTGCGCAGTCAGTTGCAACGCTGGCGGCTGTTCGATGGGGGCTTTGGCAATGGCGGTGCAGCCGTTGGCATCGGTGAGGGTCAGGGTGTAAATGCCGGCGGCTTTTTGGACGAGGTTGGGCGTGGTTTCGCTGCTGCTCCAGGCATAGGTGTAGGGCGCGACGCCGCCGGAAGCGTTTGCTAAGACGCCGCCGGTGTTTTCGCCAAAGCACCGGACGTTTTGAAGGGAAAGGCCAATCGCCAGCGGTGCGGGTTGGCCTACGGTAGCCGAGGCGGTGGCCGTGCAGCCGTTCTGGTCGCTAATAGTAACGGTGTATGTTCCAGCAGTGAGGTTGATAGCGGTGGGCGTACTTTGGGCGGGCGTTGTGCTCCAGGCATAGGCGAGCGTCCCTGTACCGCCTTGAGCGGTAGCGCTGATGTTGCCCGAAGGTTGGCCGTGGCAGCGGGCATCTTCGGGAGCAAGGGCAACAGCGATGGCGGGCGGCGCTTGCAAGGTGACGCTGGCGGTGGCGGTACAGCCGTTTTGATCGCCTACGGTAACGGTATAGTTTCCCGAGGCTAACTGGGTGACTACGGCAGTATTTTGAACGGGTGTTGTGCTCCAGGCATAGGATAAGGCGCCCGTGCCGCCCTGGGCGCTGACCGAGGCCGAGCCGTTAGCGCCGTTGGCGCAGGTCGGGTGGGTTGCGGTGGCGTTGAGCGTCAGCGGCGGCGGCTGGGTGATGAGGGCGAAGGTGGCTTTGGCGCAACCGGCAGCATCGGTGATGGTTACGCCATGCGTGCCGGCAGGTAGCCCTACGGCGACGTTGGTCGTCTGGCCGCCCGCCCACTGGTACTGGTATGGCCCTACGCCGCCAGCAGCGGTAACGGTGGCCACGCCGGAGGCCTCGCCGTGACAGCGCGCAGCGACGGCAGCCACAGAAAGCACGATTTCGGTGGGCGAGGTCAGGGCTGCCGTTGCCGTAGCCGTGCAGCCGTTGCGGTCGCTAACGGTAACCGCATACGTTTTTGCGCGCAGATTGACGGCGGTAGGCTGTGTCTGGCTCTGAGGGTCGTTCCAGAGGTATTGGTAAGGCGGCACGCCGCCGCTGACCTCGGCGCGTAGAGCGCCATCGTCACCGCCGAAGCAGGTGACGGGCTTTTCCACGAGCGAGACTGCTAAGGGCGGCGGCGACCCGACCACAACGCTTAGCTGCCGCTGGCATCCTGAACCGTCGGTAATGCGGGCGACGTAGGTACCAGGGGCAAGCTGGTCAAAGACGCCCGTTGTATTGGCGTTTGCGCCCAAAATGAAGCTGTATGGCGGGTTTTTCCCATCGGGTTGCAACACTATGCGCCCGTTGGCAGCAGTAGCGCATGTGGCGTCGGTAACGAGAGCGCTTACCGCCGGCTGATCGCAATTCGAGCAGGTGGCCGTCGCTACGGCAGCCGGGCAGGGCGTAGCGCTAATAGCCTGCACCGCTATGCTGACCACCGCACCCGGTGTCAGCCCACTCACGGTGTGCCCTAAAGACTCGTTAGCCGGCACCCAACCCGTACCGCCAACGTTGACCAGATAACCCACAGCGCCAGGCACTTCGGCCCACGAGAATGCCACAGAGGAGGGTGTGTAAGCGCCGCAACTGACCTGTGGCGCAGGCAGGGCTGCCGCAGCATTGACGATGGTGGAGTCGCTGACCGTGCAGCCGTAGGAGTCCGTCGCTACTACCGTGTACGTTGCCGTATCCGTGGGCGCTACGGTTACTATCGGGCAGGTCGGGCACGACACCCCCGCGGCGGGCGTCCAGCGGTATTCGATGCGGTAGGAAGGTTCAAAGGTGATAGACCAGCGCTGGAGCGTGCCGATGAAGCCGTTCTGGTCGTCTCGTAGCACCAGGCGCCAGGTTCCGTTGGTGGGGCTGCCCCAGAGGTCAGACCACGGGCCTTCGGGTTGCCATTCGCCCGTAAAGGGCGCGTTGGCAGCGGTAGCCGAGGCAATACTGCGCGTGGCCGTAGGCGTGAAGCAGGTTTGGGTGAAGTTTTTACCGTTAGCGCCGCAGTCGGTCATCAGTTCGAGAATCTGGCCGCCGGGAGCAATGAGGTAGGCGTCAATATCGTCCACCCAGCCGTGGGTAATGTTCAGGCACACGGAGCGAATCATGCCCGGCTGCACGGTAGGCGGCGAAACGCCGGAGACCGCCAGCGAGGAGGTTACCGACACATTGACGGGGTGTATCTGCAATGGCTGCGTATTTTCAAAAAACGGCGGCGACGGCAGGGGAATGGGCAACGTACCGTTCAGAGTCAGGGTGTTGTTTGCGCCTTTGCAGAAAAGCGTGTCGTCGGGCAGCGTCGGCGGCGCCAGCGCGTTTTCACGGATGATAATGAGGAAAGTGTCGCGGTGGCAGGGGTCACGGCGCACGTCTATGGCGATCCATTCTTCGCCTTCAGCGAGGCCGTCTTCTAAAGCGGTGATGGTAATGGAAACCTCCTGCTTGCCGGCTGGGATGACTGCGTGGGTCGGTATGGGCGCCACATCTACGCCGTTGGTGGCGGTCCCGAAGATTTTATAGTCCAACGGCACGTCGGCGGTGTCGGGTATAGGCAAGCGGAAGGTCAGTGTAGCGGCAGCACAACCTTCCACGATGACACCATCGAGGTTGGGGGTAGTTAGCGCCGTTCGGATGGCGCCCGTCCCGAAGCTTTTGGCTTCCAAAAAAACGCCGGAGTCATAGATGGGGTCTCCTACATCGGCAATGACTAAACGGATGACGTAGGTATCGCAAGGAGTAACGATGGCTTCGGCAGTAAAGACGCGCGTCAGGCCATCGTAGGTGGGTTGTTTGTTAGAGTTGAGGTTATTGATGTAAAACAGCGCGTTTTTGGGCGGGCAGGGTCGGGCAGGCGTGGTGTTGTCGGGGTGCAGGTTGTTGATGGCCACCGGCAGCGTCGTGCCCGGAATGCGGGCGATGTTCGTGGGTGTGGGATAGCCGGGGCCGGAGATGAAGAAGCCGAAGATGTCGTTGTATTCGCTGCAGGCAAATTCGGGGTATTCTTCGGAGGCAAAGCAATAGCGGAAGCGTAGCGTGTCAGCAGTTGGGATGAAACGTATGGTGTAGCCCGTTACATCGAACAGCGGCCCGGAAGCGATGGGCGAAAGGTTGGGGTCGGTGGTGGGCACGATACCGCCGACGTTGTTGCTGGCAAATACGCTGCCTACCTGCTCGGCGCCAAAAGGGCCAGCACTGGGGTTGGTCGTTTCAGCTAAGCCCGTTGTCATAACGATGCCGCGCTGGAGCCCTACCGCCTGAGTGCCATTGGTGAAATAGCCAACAGAGACGGGTTTTCCATTGAAAGAAATGCTCAACACCTCCACGCCGTCGCCTAAAAAGATGTTGGAGATCAGGTTGGTCGGCGTAAACGGAGGGGTAGCTGCCGAAGTAACCTGCATAAGCTGAGCGTGTGCGCTTGTGCTTAGTAGGTGTGTACAAAAGACCGCCCATGCCCAGCAGCAAACGTTGCCAATGATAGAGACGTGTTTCTTATCCGACATCTGTACTTGCTACGAATGGAGACACTTTAGTGGAATAAAGGAAGCGTTTCTATCGGGCTTGCAGGCGTTTTTTATACGGACGAGCGTACTGCTGCCGCAAAGGTCTTTGCCGTAGCATTTTCTGGCAAGAAAGCCGTCCAGTTTGTCAGGTGCAATAGACGTTCAGTACGTGCCGAATGGCCCTCAAGTTATCGGGGTAGCGCTGTGACCGAAGTCACAGACTGCGCGCTAGGCATGATAGCACCTTTGTGCCATCATTTTACCCACCTGTCTAAAAACACACAGAAAGTATGCAGAGCATCAGAAAGAACGGCGCCACGCTCATTGATGTGCGTACGCCCGAAGAGTTTCGCATGGGCCATGCCGAAGGCGCTATCAACATTCCGTTGGACACGATTCCGTACCGTGCCGCTGAAGTAGCAGCGCTGCCGGCGCCGCGTATCTTGTACTGCCGCAGCGGCAACCGCAGCGGTATGGCGGTGCAAATACTTCGCCAGGCCGGCGTTCCGGATGTGCACAATGGCGGCAGCTTAGAAGAGGTCCTGTACGCATTGGCACGTTGATTTTATCACTCGAAGAAACGAGCCTTACCGCTATGTTATCCCTGTTAAAGCGTTTGCTGGGCTTAGGGCCTGGCGTGGATTTCAAACAGCTGCTGGCCAGCGGCGCCGTGGTGGTGGACGTGCGCACACCGGAGGAGTACCGCTCCGGGCATCTGTCTGGGGCCATCAACATCCCATTAGATCGCCTGCCAGGGCAATTGGCCGTTTTGAAGAAGAAAAACGCACCCATCATTACGGTGTGCCGCAGCGGCGCTCGGAGTCAGGCAGCTGTGGCCCTCCTTCAGAAAAACGGCATAGAGGCCTACAACGGCGGCGCCTGGACGAGCCTGCGCGCCAAAGTGGCTTAAAGTAGAAAAAAGCTCCCGGTTTTTTTGTTTCTCTCAGCGCGCCTCAGGTTCTTTGAGGCGCGCTTTTTTGGCAAAAGGGAATATTGCTGAAGCGCGCGATAGTGATACGTCCTCGTTCGATACTTCTGATCTTTTTCACTGCCGGGCTGCCCTTAAGTTGGGCATTTAGCCAATCGCCTCGAACCATTGACCGCCATGGCGTCTCCTGGAACCGCTATTACCTCACTTGGTCCTTCCGCCCAAACTGGACGTTTCATCAGGAGGTGGACTATCGTTTTTTAATAAAAACCGGCGCCTGGCACCAGCTGGCCCTGCACACCCACGTGCATTATCGGCCGCACACGAACGCCGAATTTGCGCTGGGCGCCACGCGCATGGAAAACGGCGACCCAGTACCCAGCAAAACGCCCTACCCTCACCGCGTTGAGTGGCGCGCGTTTCAGGAATTGCACTTCTGGACGCCCTTGGTGAAGCCCTTCACCCTGCATCACCGCTATCGCATCGAGCAGCGCTTTTTGAGCGGCACTAAGGCGCCCTTCGTCTGGCGCGGGCGCTACCGGGTGCAATTCAACTGGACGCTGCCCGCCCCCAAATGGACGGTGCACGTGGCCAACGAGGCCTTTCTCAATTGGGGGCGCGGCGTGCCCACGGTCTTTGACCAAAACCGTACCTATGTGGGCCTATCGTGCGCCTTCTCGACGCATTTGCGCGTCGAGGTTGGCTACATGATGCAGTGGCAACAGGCGGGCCGCCCCGACCTGCTGTATCAGCGCGACATCGGGCGCGTGAGTGTCTTCCATCAATTGTAAAACGGCCGCAGGCAACCCGCTGCCTCTCTCCGCCTGTCTTAAAGGGCGCCCGCTTTTTTTCATGAGCAACCCTGGCGGCCCTTCGCGTTCTTTGCGGCCACAACCGCCGCGCACATCCGGCGGCAGGAGAGCAGGACGGGTATTTTTTCCATAAAAAATAAAAGCTTTGGCAAACATCAACACAGAGGTCGGCGAGCAGCCGGGCGTCATCCAAACGCGGTCAGAGCGCCGTAAAAGGGCGGCATTCTGGAAGCGGCTTTTGCAGCGGTCATATCGGTTGGGATGGATAGCCGCCTTCTTCGGGCTGCTTGCTGCGAACAGCGTAGCCCAGCAGCAGACGGCCTTAGTGATTGGGCGCATTACCGATGTAACAGACGGCATGCCCTTAGAGCTGGCTGCCGTAACGGTGAAAGGTGTCTCGGGTGGCGTCTATTCCGACGACCAGGGCGCTTATGCCATTCAGGTGCCTGCCGGCCAGCGAGTGGTGCTGGTCTTTCGGCGCCTGGCCTATCGCGAGGCTACTGCTGATGTGCTCCCACTGGCGCCGGGCGCGCGCTTTGTGCTGGATGTGGCTCTGGCTCCCGAGCGCTCTAATTTGGAGGTCATCATCCGCGACCGGCGGCTCGACGACGCCGGCATGGTGCGCGAGCGCCGCATCGAAGACCTGCGCCTGCTGCCCACCACCACGGGCAACTTGGAGAGCGTGCTGCCCCACATCGCCTTAGGCCTCAACACCGGCGCCGGCGGCGAACTGACCTCGCAGTACCAGGTGCGCGGCGGCAATTACGATGAAAACTTGGTGTACGTCAACGACTTCGAGATCTACCGCCCCCAACTCGTGCGCGCTGGCCAGCAGGAAGGGCTTTCCTTTCCCAACCTCGACTTGGTGCGCGACCTGTCGTTCTCCTCCGGCGGCTTTCAGGCCCGATACGGCGATAAGCTCTCCTCTGTGCTCGACATCAAGTACAAACGCCCCGACAGCCTCCGCGCCAGCGCCAGCGCCAGCCTGCTGGGCGCCAGCGCCCACGTCGAAGGCAGCGTCAAACACCGCCGCGACACCTACCGGGCCTTTCGATACTTAGCCGGCGCGCGCTACAAAACCACCCGAAACCTCTTGAGCAGCCTCGACGTCCAGGGCGAATACGTGCCCGACTTCTACGACGTGCAGACCTACCTGACCTACGACCTGCACCGACACTGGCAGGTGGGCGCCATGGCCAACTACAACCGCTCGGTCTATCGCTTCGTACCCCAAAGCCTCGTGCGCGCCTTCGGCCTCATTGACTTCGCCCTCCAGCTGCGCTCCGTCTTTGAAGGCCAGGAAGTGGACGACTTTACCCAGGCCATGGGCGGCCTCTCGCTCACCTACCTGCCCGACCGGCAGCGAAACCCGCTGTACCACAAATTCCTTTTCTCCGCCTGGCGAAGCCAGGAAAACGAACGCTTCGACATCCTGAGCTACTACCTGCTGGGCCAAATTGAAAACAACCTCGGCTCCGACGAATTTGGCGAAATCGTCAGCGTACTCGGCGTCGGAACGCAACACACCTGGATACGCAACTACCTGACCTTAGACGTCCGCAATGCCGAATACCGCGGCGGCATTGAATTGCAAAACGACCGACCCGAGCAAAACCTAACCCGGAGCCACTTCCTCCAGTGGGGCCTCAAGTGGCAGAACGAGAGCATTTTAGATAAAATAAACGAGTGGGAACGCTTAGACTCGGCCCTCTATTCGCTGCCTTACGACACTACCCAACTGCTCGTGCGCCGCGTCCTGAAAACGCGCAACGACCTCAGCAGCCAGCGCGTTGTCGCCTTCTTCCAGGACACCTGGACGTGGCGACAGCCCGGCGTGCGCGAATGGCAACTCACTGCCGGCGTCCGGGGCCAGTACTGGAACCTCAACGGCGAATGGTTCGTAACGCCCCGCGCCCAACTGCTCTACAAACCGCTCAACACCCCGCGCGACATCTCCTACCGACTTGCCGCCGGCTGGTACTTCCAGCCCGCCTTCTACCGCGAATTGCGCCGGCTGGACGGAACGGTCAACCCCAACCTGCGCGCCCAGCGCTCCGCTCACGTCGTCGGAGGCCTCACCTACGACTTCCTGTGGGGGCGCCGACGCCCCGTCAAAATGCGCCTCATCGCCGAAGCCTACTACAAACGCCTGTGGAACTTAGTATCCTTTGACATTGACAACGTCCGCATCCGATACTCGGGCGAAAACGACTCGCGCGGCTACGCCGCCGGCTTAGACATCCGCCTCAACGGCGAATTCGTGCCCGGCGCCGAAAGCTGGGTCAATCTTTCCTTCCTGCGCACCCGCGAAGCCCTCTACGACGTACAGCACCTGACCCGCAAACTCGGCCAGCGCGAAGGCACGCCCGTGCGCGATGTGCCCCGACCCACCGACCGGTTCCTCACCTTCTCTACCTTTTTCCAGGACTACCTGCCCAAAAATCCAAACCTGCGCATGCACCTCAACTTCACCTTCGGCACAGGGCTGCCCTTCGGCGTGGTGGACAACAACATCGTCTATCGAAACCCTTATCGCTTCAAACCCTACCACCGCGTGGACATCGGCTTCGGCTTCCAGCTCTGGAAACAGGAATGGCGCACGCAAAAGCCCAAACACCCGCTGCGCTTTACGCGCAATACCTGGGCCAGCATCGAGGTGTTCAACCTGATGAAAGTCGCCAACGAAGCCTCCAACATCTGGGTGAAAGCCGTTACAAACGTGCAGTACGCCGTGCCCAACTACCTGACGGGCCGACGGCTCAACCTGCGCGTGCGGATGGACTTTTGAACGCCGGCCTACCGGGCAACAGACAGTGGCGCTCAGAGCGTTTTGCGCAGGTATTCGAGCGTGGCGGCACGGGCCTCCTGCGCGGAAGGCTCGTGGTAGCGCTGGCCGGTCGGGTTGGCGAAGGCGTGGTCAGCGTCGTACTCACGCAGGTGGAGCGTTTTACTCGCAGCGCGCATGCTGTCGGCGAAGGAGGCCACCACTTCGTCTGTGATCCAGCGATCGCGTTTGGCATGCACAAACAGCACATCGGTGCGCAGCGCCTTCAGGCGCTCGGCATCGCGTTCGGGCATGCCGTAATAGACCACGCAGCCCTTAGCGCGTTCGCCCAGCAGTAGCGCCGCCTTGAGCGACCAGCCGCCGCCGAAGCACCAGCCCAGCGTGCGAAAGTCGGCCTGTTCGCCTAGAAACGCCGCCGCCCCGCGAATGATGCGCTCGGCGCGTTCGGGCAGACAGCCCTGCATCAGCTGGCGCGCCTCATCGGCTGTGGCAGCCACCCGGCCATCGTACAGGTCAATGGCCAGCACGTGAATGTTCAGGTCGTGCGCCCAGCGGATGGCCTCGTTGCGAATGTGGTCGTTGAGGCCCCACCACTCGTGGAAGAGGAGCAGAAACTGGTTGGTCTGGCGGTGGGCCAGCGCCAGAAAGCCGCGGCCCGTGGTGCTGTCGTCCAGCGGGAACGTTACCGGCCTGCCTCCGTGCAGCAGCGCCACCGGCTGGGGCGTCGGGTGTGCCTGCCGAAAAGCCGGGTCGTCGGCAAAGGCGGCAAAATCGGCGTGGCACATCGCCAAACGCGACACAGAGGGCTGATGCTGACAGGCCAACCAGCACAGCGATAACAGGGCAAAGAGCTTAATGCGCAGCATAGCAGTATAAGTTTGGGTGAAGGAAATCCGCCGGGGCTTTGAGGCGCCGCGAGAGTATTTTACGATGAAGAGGAGGCGTCATCGCCGCCGTTTTGGGCGCCCTTGTCAACCGCAGGCTGCCCGCGCAGGACAGCGCTTATTTTTTCTATGAAATGCTGAACCGTTTGCACCATTTCCGGCGAAACGCCGGACCAAAGCACTGCACCGCCAAAGACGATGGAAAAAACGCCGCCGCGCGCCACAATGTTTGCCAGAGGATGGCCGGCGTCGGGCAGCACCCAGGCAAACGCTATAGCTGCTGCAGCAAAGAGGGCGAGCCACAGCGTTTTCCTCGAAAACGGCTGAAGGCCAAACTTGAGCCACACCAATATCGCCCCGATTGCCTGGTACGCCACCGCCGTCAGGAGTGCCGCCAAAGCTGCACCGTTGATGCCCAGCAGCGGAATAAGCCACAGGCTAAAGGCCACGTTGGCTAAGGCCAGAACGGCCAACGACGCTAACGAATAGCGGTAGTACTGCGAATAATAAACCATCGGGCCATTCAGGCTCATGGCCGTCTCCACTAATTTGGCGGCGCACAACAGCAGGAGCACTTGTTTGCCCTCCGACACTTCGGCGCTGTTGGGCATGATGCGATACAGGTCGTCCGCCGCCACGACGATGCAGCCGAAGAGAAACAGCCCGGCAGCCAGCAGGTGTACCGATACCGACTCGTACAGCGCGCGCAGCGCAGGGCGGTTGTCTTGCGCCAGATGCTGGCTCATGATGGGTATGCTCACCGTCAGCAGCCCTTTGAGCGGAATGTCCATAGCCACGGCAATGTTGAGCGCAATGGCGTAGATACCCGTGCGCCGCATGTCGGTGAGGCTGCCCACCAGAAACGTATCCGCTTTCGTCGCCAGCAACAGCGCCAGCCCGGAGGTGATGCCAAAAACGCCGTAGCCCAGCATATCCCGCCGCAGCGACGCCGGCCATTCGGCCCAGCGCGGCCAGGCGATGCGCTCGCCGAGTTTTATTAAATAAAAAAACAACGCCGCCGCAACCAAGGCAAAATGCCCAACCAGCAGCGCCAGCACTGCCCACTGCTCCAACCAGCTCTGCCAGAGCGCCAACATCAGCAGCGGAAGCGTCAGCTTGAGCGACACCTCGAACAGCAGCGACGGCACCACAATGCGCTGCCGATTCGACGCATAGTAGGTCAGCGTCAAGGACAGGCTATAAAACAGCGTCAGCGGAAAAACCAACCCCATCTGAAGACCCGACAGACCCGCCCGCTGCTGCAGCCAGGGCCACCACAGCGCCGCTGGAATGGCCCACAAAAGCCAACCCGTCAACGGCATGAGAACGACTAAGCCAAAGAAAACCTCGCGCCCGCGCGGCAGGTCTTGAAAATGCGGAAAGAACCGAACGCCCACCGTATGGGCCGAGAGCGACAGCAGCGGAAAGCTCAACACGCAAAGGCTCAGCAGATACTGCGCCAGCCCGTAGGTCTCCACCACCTCGGCGCGCGAGTAAACGAGCAGCGTACTGGCCGTGCCGATGGCCAGGCCGATGAAGTTCAGCACCGTGTACTTGAGGCCCTGTCGCTGAATGACGCCCATGCGCGTGTGGTCAGTCGGCCACGACAAAGCGGCGAATGGCGACGCCCAACTCGTTGCGCATAGCCAGGAGGTAGGCGCCTGCCTCTAAGCGCTCCACAGGCAACGCGATGGTGTTTTCGCCCGGATACAGGCGCACGGGTTGCTGCCAGCACAGGCGGCCCGTGGCGTCGTGAATGGCGAGCTGGACATCCATAGCGCTTTCGACCTGGGCCATAAACTGGGCCGGTTGGCCCACCGAAGTCGGGTTGGGCTTGAGCAGGATGGCCACCTGGCGTTCCAATTCGTTGGTGGCCGAAAGGTTTTGTGTGCGGAAAGAGCCGATTTGCGCCTGGTCGAAGGGCTGACACACGTCCCAGTCGCTGTAAGCGCGCACGCGCCAGAAAAGCGTCCAGTTGTTGGGCAGCGTCTTTGTGATGGTTACGTGGTCGGCGTCAATGAGGGTTTCGCTGTAAAAGCGGCTAACAAAGTCGGGCGAACGGCTCACCTCAACGACGTAGTAACGCGCTCCCGGTACTTTTTTCCACTTCAATTCGATGTGGTTGAATTGCACCACCTGTGTGGAGTCCAAGGGGCTGATCAGCTCCACCTGAGCGTTGTCGGGCAGTTCAGGCAAAGGGTTGGTCAGTTGCAGGTAGGCTTTGTGTTCGGTGCGCAGGTTGGCGCGCATGGCGGCTATTTGCTCCCGGCTAAAGCGGCTGGCGCAGCGGTCGAAAGCATAGCTCATGATGAGCGACGCATCCGAGCGGAAGGAAACGCCAGTAGGGTCTATTTGCGGCACAGTGCTTCGCCCTGTGGTGTCGCAGGCCCAACGGTAGTTGAGGTAGTCGGGCGGCGTGTCGCAAAAGCCGTCGCCCGCCACATAGCAATTGGAGCCATCGGCTCTTTCCACCGGGATACCGGACACATTCGGCGGAGCAGGGATGCCGTAGTTCCAGGTAAAGCCTTCCCAGCCCATAAAAGTATGACCAAGAGAGAAATGATGCCCTACCTCGTGTGCCCAGGTAGTGTTATCGGGGCCCGAGCAACTGTTGCGCATCACTACCGCGTCAAACCAGGCGTAGCCGCAGTTGCCCGCCGGGTCGGCTACCACAAAGACATTTAGCCGATTGCGCAGCGGCGGCACCACGGTTTGTAACATCTGTGCCCCGCCGCTAAAGTCGTGGGTGTACCAGTTGCTGTTGTTGTGATAGCGCACAGCGTCGCCCGGCATCAAATAAAATCGAATATAAGACGAAGCAAACTGTTGATTAAGCCGGCACATGGCCCGCAGCGCTTGATCTAAGGAAAAATAACCGCTGCCACTGTTGGTGCCGACTATGTGCAGCGTTACCGGCACGTATAGCCAGGTGGTGTCGCCGTTTTCCGGCCCGTCGAACAGCCCTGAGTTGCGCTGGTACCAATCCAGCCACGGCGATTTGCCTACGTAGCCGCAAGTACCGTGCTCCTCGTGTTGCGCCCACACAGCAGCGGCTATCCATAGGGCAAATAAGGTGAAAATCAAGCGCATATAGCAGGTGTAGATTTTTTAGCCAGCAGACCTTATCTCAGGCAAAAAGGCGCCTTAGTGCAATTTCGCAGCGAAGGTAAATACCCTCGCTCGCATGTTGAGCAGCCTATTTTTGTACGTTATTGGCAAAAGGCGTTTTTTCGAGCGCTCAGGCTGCCCGAGTTGACGTCAGGGTGTGCTAAAACTTGAACCCAATCGAGAGGAGCACATCCGTAACCCGCCCCTGGGTGCTGACCACTGGTCCGCTGGCGTAGGGCACAATGGTGCCCGTGGGTGCTGCCGTACGCACGCCGAGGTCGAGGAAAAAGCCTCGGCCTCTTACGCCAACGCCACCCGAATAGCCGATGTTGAAGCCCTCTTCGCCCGCTTCGGGTTTGCCCAACAGGCTTACACCGCCGCGCAAGCGGAACACCGACAGTACCAGCTCGCCGCCGAGGCGCACGTTCATCGCGCCCTCGTAGCGGCGGCGGATCTGGTTATTCACCTGGCGCTCCTGCTCTTTGAGGGCAGTGTTGGCGGTGCGAGGCGTGAAGTTGTAGCGCGCAGCGCTGTAGTCCACCCATTCTGCATCGGCGCTGATGAAGCCCTTTTTATCAAAAAGGATGGCGGTGCTCATACCGGCGCGCCAGGGCGTTACCAAACGATAGTCGAAGATACCTTCGGGCGACCGGGCTGTATTGCGGTTCGTGCCCGTACCGTCGGTGAATTGATATAAAAAGGAATTGTTGAAGTTGTCTGTCAGGCGCCACCACGTAGGGGTATGGAAGTAAGTGCCGATGCGGAAGGCCTGGCTGGCGCGGTAGATGATGCCGAATTTGCCGTTGAGGCCCAGCCCTTCAGTTTCGTAGTATTCTGTGAAGGCCAGTTCATCGAAATAGACGACGTTGTCGTCGGCGTCTGTTTCGGCATAGTCGCCTTCGAAGCGATAGCGAGCAAAAGGCACGCCAAAGGTGGCGCCGATGAAGAGCCGTTCGTCGTAGTTGCCGGCCATTGAGAAGACCAATTCGTTGATGCGTCCGCTTTGGGCGATGGTGTGTGTGCGGCGCACTTCGGCGTTTTTGTTGCCTTCAAAGTCGTAAGAGGGCCGGTTGTTTTGAAAATAAAAGGCGCCCGTTTCAAAAGCCAAGCCGCCGGTGTAGGGGTCGAGGTCGTCGCCGTTCGGATTGGCTTGCAGCAGCGGGCGGGCTTCGTCGAACCATGGGTTGAGCAGCGTGCCGGGCGCGTATCCGGCGTAGTAGATGTCGCGGTTGAAATTGGCCAATTGGTTCAGCCCGATGCCGACGTTGAACGTTTTCCAGCGACTACGTCGGGGCGGTGTATGGAAAACGATGCCAATGTTGTCGAACCGGAAGGCCGAGCCGCGTTCGACATCGGGAAGCGTGGCGCCGGGCAGCGTAGCATCTACCCGGGTAAAGCGCAGTGCGGGCGAGAAGACGAGTTCGCCCGATCGGTACATGGCTAAGCCGGCCGGATTGAGGCTGGCAGAGGTGAACTCTGCGCCCAGTGCGCCAAAGGCGCCGCTGACACCAAGATATCGGCCGGTACCGGCGGGGTTGAGGTATGTGTATCGAATGGCGTCAGCGGCCGTTTGGGCCGAGAGATTTATGGCAAAGAGGGCGAGGAAAGCCCAGGCAGCGTATCTCATAATGTGGTTGCGATTTGATGGATGAGAGGTGGGTTTTATGAAGATAAAAAAAGGGTGGAAAGAGGAGTTGTCGCCTATTTCCACCCATGGGTGTATTCAGTTGTACGTGTGCGCGTGCTGAAGCGCCCTGTTCTGCCGTGTGCTGTTTGTTACTGGCGCCCGCGCGGGCTGCTGCCGCCGGAGTTGCCGCCGCTGGACGAGGGGGTGCGACCGCCGCCACCGCTGCTGGGGCTGCTGCCGCTGCGCTCGAAGCCGCCGCCGCTGGGGCGGTCATAGGAGCGGCTGGGCGTGTCGTACGAGCGCGCGGGACGGTCGTAGGAAGGCTCGCTGCCTCGGCTGGGGCGTTCGTACCGGCCGCCGTCGTCAGAGCGCGGCGCTTCGCGATGCTGAGGAGCGTATTCACGGCTGGGCGCTTCATCGCGGCGCGGCGGGCGCTGCGGCTCCGTGTTGGGGCGGCTTGGGCGCTCTGGGGCAGCCTCGCGCTCGGTGCGCGGCATGCGGTTGGGCGGCGTGGTGGACCGCTCTGGAGCGGCCTCGCGCGGCAGGCGTTGCGGCTCGGCGCCCTGGCGTGGCGGGCGTTCAGGCTGCGCCTCGCGGCCCGGGCGGTAAGGCTCGGCAGGAGCGGCTTCAGGCCGGCGGCCATCGGGGCGCGCACCTTCGTTGCCCGTGCGCGGAGGTGTGGTAGGCCGGGCGCCATCGCGGTCGGCGCCGGTGCGGTCTTGCGGCATGCGCTCACCTGGCATCGTTTCTACGCGGCCCTGTGTAGTGGGGCGCTGCGGCTTCAGCTCGATGACTTCAGCGCCTGCGCGCGGAGGCGCCAGGCGCTCCGAGGGCGATGTATTGCTAGCGATGCGCGCAAAGCCGCTGGGACTTACCTCCGTGCCGCCGCGGCGCGGGCCCGTGTAGGTGCGCGGCGCATAGCCGGGCTGGTTGTTCCAGTTGTTGTTGAACCAATAGTTGTTGTTAATCCAAACATTCGTCGGGCAGAAGTATGGGTTGAAGCCGTTCCATACCCAGTAGGGGTCGTAGAAGTAGTTGTTCCATACCCACGGGTTGTACCACGGGCTGTTCCAGGCATTCCAACCCCAACGGTTCCAGCCCCAACCCCATCCCCAGGTGTTGAAGCCCCAACCCCAGAAGGGATCGTTCCAGGCCCAGGCATTCCAGGCGCGCCACCGCATCCAGCGGCGCCACATCCAGTAGTCGGCAAAACTACCCACGTAGATGGTCATGCCGGGCGTGAAAAACGGGTCGTACATCCACATGTCCACGAAGAATGGGTCGTAATAGTCTACGATTCGCATCGGGCGGTGGAAACGCCGAATGCGCGACGAGTACTCATAGTCGTAGCCATCGTCGTAGTAGTATTCCTCGTCGTCATAATAACGGCGCGTAACGTTGTTCTGCTCTCGCGCTTGCCGGGCAGCAGAAGCGCGTTGGTCGGTGGCTGGATCGAAATACAGGTCGTCCTGCGCCTTTGCGCCGACGATGAAGGCAAACCCGACCAACAGAGCGAAGAAAAAGCGGATATTTTTCATAGCGTGGTGTATTAGCGTGTTTGAAGAAATGAGTTGCAGCAGTTTTCGGGGTCAAATGTACTTACCTTTGCGCGCCTCTTGACGTTAAAGGCTATTTAAAGTCAACACCTTAGATTGGTTAAAGTTGGCTTAAAACCGCAAAAGGCTATGAAGATGTGTTAAAACAACCGATTTTTCCCTTTTCTCTCCCCGTCTTTCTCTCCCTTTAACCCTACAAATTTAGTTCACCATCGCTTCATGGCAAAGGAAATTACGCCTCGTTCGGAAGATTACTCGCAGTGGTATTTAGATATCGTGCGCAAGGCCGGCTTAGCCGACAACTCGCCAGTGCGCGGGTGCATGGTCATTCGCCCCCACGGCTTTGCGATTTGGGAAAAAATGCGCGACGCATTAGACCGCATGTTTAAAGAGACCGGCCATGTCAATGCGTACTTTCCGCTTTTTATTCCGAAGAGTTTCCTCAGCCGCGAGGCGGCTCACGTAGAGGGCTTTGCCAAGGAATGCGCCGTTGTGACCCACTATCGCCTCAAAAACGACCCCAACGGGCAGGGGGTCATTGTGGACCCAGAAGCCAAACTGGAGGAAGAACTCATCGTACGGCCCACGTCGGAAACCATCATCTGGAACACCTACCGCGACTGGATTCAGAGCTACCGCGACCTGCCGCTGCTCATCAATCAATGGGCTAACGTCGTGCGCTGGGAAATGCGCACGCGCGCCTTCCTGCGCACGGCCGAATTCCTGTGGCAAGAAGGCCACACTGCCCACGCTACCAGCGAGGAGGCCATGGAGGAGACGCTAAAAATTCTGGAGATCTATCGCCGCTTCGCCGAAGACTACATGGCCATGCCGGTCATTAAAGGCGTGAAAACACCCAACGAGCGCTTCGCCGGCGCCGATGAAACCTTCTGTATCGAAGCGCTCATGCAGGACGGCAAAGCCCTCCAAGCCGGCACTTCCCACTTCCTGGGCCAGAATTTTGCCAAGGCCTTCGACGTGCTTTTCCTCAACAAAGACAACCAGCAGGAGTACGTCTGGGCGACGTCGTGGGGCGTTTCCACGCGCCTTGTCGGCGGTTTGGTGATGACGCATTCCGACGACGACGGCCTGGTGCTGCCGCCACGCCTGGCGCCCATTCAGGTGGTCATTGTGCCCATCCCGAAGCCCGTGCCTGCGCTGATGGAAGCCGCCGACCAGATCGCCGCCCGCCTGCGCGCCCGCGGCATATCGGTCAAGGTGGACAACGATGACCAGAACCGCCCGGGCTTCAAATTTGCCGAATACGAAATGATCGGCGTGCCCGTGCGGCTGGGCTTAGGCCAGCGCGATTTAGACGCCGGTCAGGTTGAAGTGGCTCGCCGCGATACCAAAGAAAAAGCGAACGTGCCCTTAGCCGCCATTGACGAATACGTGGATCAACTGCTGCACGACATCCAGCGAAATCTCTTCGAGCGCGCCAAAGCCTACCGCGATGCGCACATTACCCGCGTGGATACGTGGGCCGATTTTGAGGCCACGCTGGAAGAAAAAGGCGGCTTCGTGCTGGCCCACTGGGACGGTACGACGGAGACGGAACTGGAAATCAAGGAGCGCACCAAGGCCACCATTCGCTGCATCCCCTTGGATGGCGAAGCCGAGGCGGGCGCCTGTGTGCTGACGGGCAAGCCCAGCCAGCGGCGCGTGCTCTTCGCGCGGGCCTACTGATTTCGGCTTTTCCAGGGGCGGTAGGAGGCGTCTTCCGCGTCCCAGCCCTCAGGTTTTTCGCGCAGCGGTTCGCAGGGGTGCAGGCTCTGGCGGCATTGCTCGGGCAACTGCTGGTACAGCCGCGTGCCCTCGGTCTTCCAGGCCAGCATTTCATCGCTCACCTCGCGCAGAATGCGCGCCGGATTGCCAGCCACAAGACTGCGCGCCGGAATTTTTTCACCGGCTTTGATAAAACTCAGTGCGCCCACAATGCACTCCGGCCCAATTTCCGCCTCGTCCATGACCACGGCATTCATGCCAATGAGGCTGTTGCGCCCGATAATGGCGCCGTGAATAATGGCTCCATGTCCAATGTGCGCGCTCTCGTGCAATTCGACGGCTACGCCCGGAAACATGTGGACGACGCAGTTTTCCTGCACATTGCAGCCGTCCGCAATTTCGATGCGGCCCCAGTCGCCTCGAAGCACCGCGCCCGGGCCGATGTACACATCGCGGCCAATAGCCACGCGCCCAATGACCACCGCCAGCGGGTGGACAAAGGCGCTTTCGTGAACAACCGGGCGAAAACCTTTGAATTCGTATAGCATACCGCGGTCCTTTTATCCCAAACGCCCAAAGCAGACTGCAAAGACACAAACATTTTCCGGCTGCGAAACGCCCAGACACAAAAACGGCAAAAGCCAACGCCGCGACCAAAAGCCGAAGGCTTGCCCTACTTTTGCCCGCTATAAGGCAGCGTGCGCGGCGTTGCAAGGGGCATTTTGGCCACCCGCCTGGCCGCTGGCAGCGGTGATTGCTGCTGTCGGTATTCCTGCCCAGACGAACTGAAGACGTTGATTTTCATGCACCTTTACTTCACCTGCTTTTTTTGAAAAAATGGCTTTACTGGAAGGAAAAGTAGCTCTCGTAACGGGCGGATCGCGGGGTATTGGCGAGGCCATCGTGCGCAAATTTGCGCAGCAAGGCGCTCGTGTGGCTTTCACCTACGTCTCTGCTGACTCAGCGGAGCGCGCCCAGCGGTTGGTTGCCGAGTTAGGCGAAAACGTGCGCGCCTACCAGAGTGACGCCGGCGACTACGCGCAGGCCGAGGCGTTGGTTAACGATGTCGTGCGCGATTTCGGCAAAATAGATATTCTGGTCAACAACGCCGGCATCACGCGCGACACGCTGCTGCTGCGCATGACCGAGCAGCAATGGGACGAAGTGATGCAGACCAACCTTAAATCGGTGTTCAACCTGACGAAGCACTGCCTCAAGCCCATGCTTCGTTCGGGCGGCAGCATCATCAACATGAGTTCGGTTGTGGGCGTCTTTGGGCAGGCCGGGCAGGCCAACTATGCGGCCTCAAAGGCGGGCATCATCGGCTTTTCCAAGTCCATTGCAAAAGAGTACGGCTCGCGCGGCATCCGCTGCAACGCCATCGCGCCCGGCTTCATCGAAACGGAAATGACGGCAGCCTTAGACGAAAAGACGCGCGAAAACTACCTGAGCGCCATACCGATGAAACGCCTCGGCACAGGCGAGGACGTGGCCAACGCCTGCGTCTTTCTAGCGTCCGATATGGGCGCTTACGTGTCGGGCCAGGTGCTGTCGGTGTGCGGAGCGCTCAATACGTAAGACGCTGCCATGATCTGGATAGAGGGCAAGCTCGTCAGCGATGCTTTAGTAGAGGAGTATTTTGCCTGCCAGCTCTCGGCCTGCAAGGGTGCCTGCTGCTGGGAGGGCGACTCGGGCGCGCCCTTAGAACCGGCGGAAACAGCGACGCTGGAGGCCATCTACGAGCAGATAAAACCCTTCCTTTCGCCGGCGGGCATTGCCGCCATTGAACGGCAGGGCAAATACGTGCGTTACGAGGAGAGCGACGAATACGGCACGCCGCTTATTGATGGCGGCCCGTGTGCGTACATGGTGCTGGGCGCCGACGGCATCGCGCAGTGCGGCATCGAGCGCGCCTATCGGGCGGGCGCAACGGATTTTCAAAAGCCCATTTCCTGCCACCTGTACCCAGTGCGCGTGAACCACAACCCAGAAACGGGTTTTGAGGCCCTGAATTACCACCAGTGGGACATTTGCTCGGCAGCCTGCCAGCGCGGAGAGGCGGAAAAAATTCCGCTTTACCAGTTCGTCCGCGAAGCATTGGTGCGCAAATACGGGCAGGAATTTTACGACGCTTTAGAGGGCGCAGCAGAGTTCTGGCGGCAGCAGAAACGCGAGGCAACTACAGAAGAGGAGATTTGAGCAGGGCGCTTATGCTGTGTTCGATTTAATGAAAAAATAACACTCGCCTCAATAGGCGTTTTTGGGCCAAAGCGTCTGGGCGTCTGGTAGAGAAAATACAGGCAAGGGCGTTGAAGCGCGCTGTAACCCGGAAGGTGCTCAACCTTAGAGGGCCGGGGCTGTTGGTGCGGTGTTGAATGGTGCAAACCTCACATCGTATCTCTACAATGCCGCTCTCCGCCTATCGCCCTTCGTTCCAGGTTGCGGGCTTGTTTTTGGGTCTTCTCCTTTGCATAGCCCATGCAGACAACCCGCCTACGGGCTTTACTGGGGCGCCGTTTGACAGGGGTACCTGCAACCAGTGCCACTCTGGCGGTGGGTTCTCCGGCGTTGTCAGCGTCCATGGGCTGCCTGCCGTCATTACGCCTGACACCGATTACTTCTTAGAGGTACAGCTGTCGCCGTCGGGTGGCCATCCCAGTCGAGGTGGGTTTCAGCTGGTGGCAGTAGATGGCGACGACCATAACGCCGGCGATTTGGCTGCCGCCGATACCGAGTGCGGCGTAGAGTTTTGGAACGGTCGGGCTTACTTAGAGCATCGCGCGCCTAAGTCGCTGGCCAGCGGCGGGCCGGCTACGTGGGCATTCCGCTGGAGGTCGCCCTCTGCAGCGGCGCGCGACACGATCCGCTTTTTTGTCATCGGTAACTTTTGCGACGGCGACGGAAATTCCGACGGCGACGTGGCTCTTCCGGGCGTGCATGTGTTTCGGTTTGGGTCGGATACTTCCAGCGCTGCTCGCTATTTGCCGGCAGATCAAGGTCTGCGCGTTTTTCCCAATCCGGCGGCCCATTGGGTGCACGTCAGCACGTCAGATGGCATAGAAACGCTGGCGGTAGAGTTGATAGACCCTGCGGGACGTCTGGCCCGCTCTACCGTAATCGCATCTGGCGACGCTCTCCATGTGAGCGACTTGGCGCCGGGCGCTTACACGCTCAGGGTACGCGGACGCGACGGCGTCTGGCAAGTGCAGCGCTTCATCCGGCAATAATCGGCCCAACAGGGCGAGGTAAATCTGGCCTTTTTGGGCAGTAGTATTTTAAAAGTCAGGTCTCACAGACCCTTGTTGCGCCCAATTTTGCTCTTCGCTTGCTTAGACAAAAATGGCTTTTGTGTGTTATAGTGTCTTAACAAAAAATCCCGCTCATGCAACGTTTTTACTCTTCTCGTTTACTGCGCCTGTCTGGTTTACTGTTGGGTGTGTTAGTCTGGTTGGCCAATGCTAATAATCCGCCTACTGGTCGTACAGGCGCTCCTTTTGACAACGGCTCCTGCAACGACTGCCATGATGGCGGCAATTTTTCAGGTTCGGTTAGCATCAGTGGCCTGCCGGCGACAATTGCACCCAACACCACCTATCCTCTTCAAATCACGCTGACGCCCTTGGGCGGCAACCCCAACCGCGGCGGCTACCAGCTAGTAGTGGTGGATGGGAACAACCAGAATGCGGGTGATTTAGTGGCTACGAACTCGCAAAGCGGTACCGAGTTTTTCGCAGGCCGGGAGTACATCGAGCAGCGCGCGCCTAAGTTATTCAACGGTGGTCCAGCCTTCTGGACCTTCAACTGGACTTCACCAGCGACGGCTGGCCGCGACACCATCCGCTTCTTTTTTATTGGAAACTTCTGCAACGGCAACGGCAGCTCCAGTGGCGATATCGCATTCACGGGTGTGCGCGTGTTTCGCTTCGGCCCGGACACTACGATTTCGACCCATCACCTGCCTGCTCCGGCGGTGCTGTGCCTCTACCCCAACCCGGCAACGGACTGGGTGCGCATCGGTGGGTCTGACGCGACGACGACGCTGGAGGTGGAGCTAACCAACAGCGTTGGCCACTTAATACGTACGGCCACTCTGGCAGCGGGCGAGGCGCTTTGGGTAGGCGATCTGGCGCCAGGGGCCTATGTGGTTCGCATGCGCGAGCCCGACGGCCTTTGGCAGGCACAGCGTTTCATCCGCCAGTAGTCTCGGCCTTTTACCATGAGCGAGTAGTGCCATGGGGTAAATCGAAGCACCCGAATTTTCGCGTATTTGTTTGTTCAGCGTCTTGTATAGTGCAAGGCTCGCTTTGGCTTTTTATTAAAAATCGCGGCGCATTCGCCCTGTTTTCATTCATCATAAAAAACTGTCGGTCTATGAAACAGTTCTATTCTTCTCGCTTGATGCGCGTGGCTGGCCTGGCGCTGGGCGTGCTGGTGTGGTTGGCCAATTCGGGCAACCCGCCTACAGGCGTTACTGGTGCGCCGTTTGACAGCGGCACCTGCAACAACTGCCACAGTGGTGGCGCTTATTCGGGCACGGTCAGCATTAGCGGTCTGCCTTCGACCATCGAACCCAACACCACGTACCCTATGGAAATCACCCTGACGGCTATCAGCGGCAACCCCGTCCGTGGTGGATACCAGCTGGTGGTGGTGGACGGCAACAATCAGAATGCCGGCGACCTCATCACCGTCAATGGCCAGAGCGGTACGGAATTTTTCAACAGCCGCGAGTACATCGAACAACGCGGCTCTAAAACGTTCTCCGGCGGCTCAGTGAGCTGGCTTTTCAACTGGAAATCGCCTGTATCTGCCGCGGGCAACACCATCAAATTTTATTTCATCGGCAACTTCTGCAACGGCAACGGCGGCACCAGCGGCGACATCGCCTTTGCTTTCTCCGAAAACTACGCTTTCTCCGGCGCGCCACCGCTGACGGTATCCATCACAAACGTGAACAATGTTTCCTGCTTTGGCGGCAACAACGGCAGCGCCACCGCCGAACCTTCGGGCGGCACACCGCCTTACACTTACCAGTGGAGCAACGGCCAGAACGGACAGACGGCTGTCAACCTATCGGCAGGCACCTATACCGTAACGGTAACGGGTGCTTCGGGCAGCGGTACGGCTACTGCTTCGGTAACCATCACGCAGCCGCCGTTGCTGACGCTCTCAGCTTCGTCGAGCAACCCGATTACCTGCCTGAATCCAATCTCCACGTTGACGGCTACAGCAGGAGGCGGCACGCCGCCCTACAGCTTCCAGTGGTCAAACGGGCAAACGGGCAACCCCATCCAGGTGAGCACACCAGGGTCGTACGCGGTCATCGTCACGGACTCCAAGGGCTGTACCCGCTCGGCACAGGTGACAGTAATGGCCAACATAACGCCGCCCAACGCCAACGCCGGGCCATCGGTTACCCTTACTTGCTCGCAACCGCTGGCTACGCTCAACGGCGCTGGCTCCTCCAGCGGGCCTAACTTCTCTTACCAGTGGACGGCTTCCAACGGCGGCAACATCGTCTCGGGCGCCAATACATTAAATCCCGTCGTCAACGCCGCCGGTACGTACACTTTAGTGGTAACCAATAACGTCAACGGCTGTACATCGTCGGCTTCCACGACAGCCACCAGCAACCAGCAGCCGCCAACTGCTGTGGCTACGGCTGGTGTCATCACCTGCGCGCAGAGCTCCGCTACGGTCCAGGTGAGTACCAACGCCAATCCGGCCAATTTCTCCTGGACAGGGCCTAACAACTTTTCCAGCAACCAGCAAAGCTTTCAGACCAGTACGCCGGGAACGTATACGGTAACAGTAACTAACCCCGCCAACGGCTGCACGAAGACCGCTACGGCATCCGTGACGACCAATACCACGGCGCCCACTGTCTCGGTGCAGACCGATACACTGACCTGTGCAAAGCCTTCGATTACGTTGACGACCACCACCAACGCCAATCCGGCAACCTTTGCCTGGGCGGGGCCAGGAGGCTTTACCTCTACCCAACAAAACCCAAGTGTATCCGTCGCAGGGACGTACAGCGTAACTGTAACAAACGGCGCCAATGGTTGCACCAATACCGCTGCAGCCGTCGTAGCACAGGACACGGTAAAGCCTACGGCCTCGGCTGCCGCCGAGCCGCTCACCTGCGCCGACACGTTGGCCCAACTGACGCTGACCACGAATGCCAACCCGGCCACCTTCGCCTGGAGCGGGCCACAGGGCTTCTCCTCGACGCAGAAAAACCCGCAAACGACCGTGCCCGGAACCTATTCGGTGGTGGTAACAAAACTCTCCAACGGCTGCACAAATACCGCCTCGACCACCGTTGCTATAGACACCGTTCCGCCTACGGCCTCGGTTGCTGCTGAACCGCTTACCTGCGCCGACACGCTCGCCCAACTGACGTTGACTACCAATGCCGACTCGGCCTCTTTCGCCTGGAGCGGACCACAGGGCTTCTCCTCGACGCAGAAAAACCCGCAAACGACTGTGCCGGGCGCTTACTCCGTCGTTGTAACCAACCTGATCAACGGCTGCACAAACACTGCCTCGGCTACGGTGGTCTTGGATACCGTGGCGCCCATTGCCAGCATAGCGCCGCCACTTAACTTCAACTGCCAGAACGACACCCTCCAGCTCGATGCCTCTGCTTCGTCGCAAGGCCAAAACTTCGCCTACTTGTGGACAACACCTGACGGGCATATTGTTTCGGGCGACACTACGCTAACGCCCCTGGTGGACTCCGTCGGCTCGTATATTCTCCTTGTTACCAATACGTTAAATGGCTGTGTGGCCACCGATACCGTAACAGTGGTGCAATCGCCGCCGGTCGAGGTGTCTGTTGTGAATACTACGCCCGTGTCGTGCTTTGGCCAGCAAAACGGTAGCGCCATAGCAGCCGGCAGCGGCGGCGTAGGGCCGTTCGCATACGTGTGGTCGAGTGGCGATACCACTGCCACGGCGCAAAACTTAGCGGCCGGCACGTATTTCGTCAGCGTCACGGACAGCGAGGGCTGCTCAGCGACAACGTCGGTAGAAATCACACAGCCAGCCGTGCTGCAAGCGAATGCCTCCGCTACGGGCGAGACGGGCTTTGGCGCCAACGACGGCACGGCGACTGCTGAACCTACGGGAGGCACAGCGCCCTATACCTATGCCTGGAACACGGGCGACACCACGGCCACTATCACGGGCTTAGCGCCGGGCGTTTACACCGTGACGGTGCAGGACGCCAACGGCTGCACCGCCGCCCAGACGGTTACGGTGAACAGCTTCAACTGCTCCCTGACGGCCACCATTAGCGCTACGCCTGTAACGTGCTTTGGCGCCAACAACGGTACAGCAACGGCGAACGTCAGCAACGGGACGCCGCCCTACAGCTATTCCTGGAATACGGGCGACACTACGGCCACGATTACAGGCTTATCGCCAGGCAGTTACACCGTCTCCATAACCGACGACGCGGGCTGTCCGCTGCAGATTTCTGTTTCGATAACCGGCCCTACAGCCCTGCAACCGAACGCCAGCGCTACGCCTGAAACCGGCGTTGGGCGCAACGATGGCACGGCCACGGCTGCACCCGTGGGCGGCACACCGCCTTATACTTATCAATGGAGCAACGGCCAGACGACGCCTACCATTGTGGGCCTGGCGCCCGGCGCGTACACTGTAACAGTACAAGATGCCAACGGCTGCACAGCCGTGCAAACGGTCGTAGTGAATGCCTTCAACTGCAACTTAGCGGTAACCACATCGGCCACGCCGGCTCGCTGTCCGGGCGAGGCTTCAGGTGCGGCGTCCGCTATCCCGGCCAACGGCACGGCGCCTATTACATACCAGTGGTCCAACGGCGGCAGCACGGCTACCATCGTCAACCTGTCCGCCGGTGTTTACACAGTTACCGCTACTGACGCTGCTGGTTGTCAGGCTATTAGTACAGTTACGGTATCGCAACCTGCTCTGCCGGACGTCCGCATTGACGTAACGCCGACCACCTGCCCCGAAAGCAAGGATGGGCGCATTGTCATTACGGTTGTCTCGGGCGGCACGCCGCCCTACACGTTTTCGTGGCCGGGCGGCACACCAACGGACGTCGGTGTTGGCACATACGTGGTAACGATTACCGATGCCAACGGTTGTCTTTACCTACGCAGCGTAACGGTAACGTCCAACGACGTTACGCCGCCCACCCTGACCTGCCCGCCAGCGCAGACGGGCTGTGCCGATAAACCTGTGCAGTACCCAGCGCCGACGTTTTCGGACAACTGTGCTCTGGGCAACGCACAGCCAAAATTAGTGCAAGGGCTGCCTAGCGGCAGCATTTTCCCCGTGGGCCAGACGCTCCAGATATTCGAGTTGAGCGATGCCTCGAGCAACAAAGCCACGTGCTCTTTCACGGTAACCGTTGGGCCGCCCATTGTTATTGCGTTAGACACGGTGGTCAACGACGTCGGTGGCGCTGGTCGAGGCCGTATCCGAGTTTCGGTATCGGGTGGCGTGGGCGCGCTGCGCTTCGAGTGGACGAAAGACAATCAGCCGTTTGCCAGCCGACAAAACTTAGACAGCCTGAATGCTGGCCGCTACGTGCTCACCGTTACGGATGAAAACGGCTGCACACGG
>JANWVR010000120.1 GCA_025056735.1 Saprospiraceae bacterium | reverse complement strand
GACTATCAAAGCTGGGGAGGCAGCCTGTGGTGGCTCGAGCGCTGGCGACACTTCCCCAAACCCTGGGAACTGGAACTGGGCCTGCGCTACGACTACCGCCGCACCGCGGCCAGCACTACGGGTACGCTCTACAACGTGGACACTACGGTGTACTTCGGCGGCCTATCGGGCAACTTAGGCCTTGTGCGCCGCTTAGGCCAACACACGCGCCTGGCGCTCAACACCGGCTATGCCTGGCGCCCGCCGCACGTCAACGAACTTTTCGCCCGAGGCGTGCACCACGGCGCAGCCACTTATGAAGAGGGCCGTCCCGACCTGCGACCGGAGAAAGCGTGGAACACTAACCTGACGGCGCACTACGAACGCCAACAATGGATGGGAACTCTGACGCTGTTCCGAAATCAGGCGCAGAACTTCATCTACTTAGACCCGCAACGCACCTTAGTGCTGACGTCGCGCGGGGCCTTCCCGGCCTACTTCTATGCCCAGGCCAATGCTATGCTCTATGGCGCCGACGGCTCGATAAAAGCGCCAGTAGCCGGAGGCTTTGCCTTAGAAGGCCGCGTCTCCCTGTTGCGTGCTTATCGAACGGCACCCGACTCGGCGGAAAACACCCTGCGCCGCGACTGGCTGCCGCTCATGCCCGCCGACCGCTTTCAATACAGCCTTTACTGGTCGAGCACGCGCGATGCAAGCTCGCAAGCCACGGCTCAACCAACAGCCCATACGTACGCACGCCTGACGGGCAGCACCACGCTCCGTCAGACGCGCATCCCTGCGCAAGGCCTCTTAGCCGATGCTCCACCAGCCTTCACGGTCTGGAGCCTCGAAATCGGACACACCTTCCCTATGCGCAAACGCCCTGCTCAGTCCCTAGAAACCGGCCTCGCAGCGCGCAACCTTACCCACGCGCGCTACCGCGAATACCTGAATTTCTTTCGACTCTTCACCGACGAACCCGGGCTGAACGTCAGCCTATGGGCAAAATGGCAATTTTGAGAAACCAGCCTGCTCCCGAAACCGCCTTTTTTCATTCACAAAATCTAAACGCATCATGAACACACCATTGAATAAAGTAAGCCTTCTGGCTCTCTCAGTGCTTGGGCTGGCCATTACCGGCTGCCATAAAGACGACCACGATACGGAAAACGAGGTGATCACCACTGTGGTAGTGCACCTGAAAAGCGCTGACGGCGCTTTCGATAAGCGTTTCACCTGGAACGACCCTGACGGCGATGGCGGCCAGCCGCCTACCATAGAGAACATCGCGCTTGTGCCCAACAAAGAGTACAATGCAGAGGTGTATTTCTACGACCGAAGCCGCTCGCCCGAAGTAAATGTCACCAAAGAAATCGAGGAGGAGAGCGATGAGCACCTCTTGGTTTACCGCGTTATTGGCGCACTAAATCTGACGATAACCCCCACGGATACGGACACAAAAGGGCGCCCCTTCCGCTTGAAAACGCGCTGGACAACGGGCGCGGCCTCTTCCGGTTCGGTGCGCATCACCTTGCGCCACAACCCAAACAAGTTGCTGCCTAATTTAGATGAAACGGGCAGCGTAGATGCCGAGGTGGAGTTCCCGGTGCGGATTCAATAGGCTGAGTCTAGGCGTTTGTGCAGCGATACGCGCGCCACTTCTCCCTTCGCGAGGGTGGCGCTTTTTTTTCTATTAGATAGGTCTTTGCGGCCAACGCCCATCGCGTGAGAGCGATGCTGATTTACCTGCTGTTTTACTATTTGATTAGCTGGAACCGCACGGGCAATACAAAGCGCACATTTACCTTGACTCCGTTGTGCTCACCGGGCGTCCAGGTGGGCATAGACTTGACGACACGAGCGGCCTCGGCGCCGCAACCGCCGCCGATGTCTTTGAGGACTTCTACGTTGGAGATGCGACCTTCAGTATCCACGACGAAGCGCACGACGACGATGCCCTGTATGTTATTTTCTAAGGCTATGCGCGGATATTTCAGATTTTCTTTCAGATAAGCCATGAGCGCCTCTTCGCCGCCTGGGTATTCGGGTCTTTTAGAGACGAAGTCGTAGACGGGCTCTTCGCGCTTGGGTGCAGGTTTGGGCGGTTCGGGTGGCGGGGGCGGTTCGGGCAAGGCAACTTTGGGCGAGTAGTCCACGTAGAGATCGCTGCTGCCCTCCTGCGTAACGCGGCTGGGATTGGCCTTGCTCAGGTCTTCGACAGTGGGTATTTCTTCATCGCGCACCTCTTCGTCGGCCTTAACGACAGGCTTTAAGAACTTAACGGTGCGCACCTGCGGAGGCGCCACTTCGGGTGGTTTGGGTTTTTCTGGCTCGGTTAAGGGTGGCGGGGCGGCCAGTTCAGCGTAGGGAGTTACGTTAACTTCCACCTGTTTTTCCTGCGCTTCGGCCCGCTGGCGGAGCCATAGCCACAAAAGAGGAGAGGCGTACAGCAGGCCAAGCACGAGCACGCCGCCTATTACGCCGCGCGTCAAGTGTTGGGCGCGCCGCTGCCGCAGCACATAGGCCCCATAAGCCTTATTTTTAAAAGCAAAAAGCGTCTCTTCAAGCGCTTGCTGAGTATATGCTTCGTTCATGGCTGCTTCGAGTGGGAGAACGCGGATCATGAATTAGGCACGGGTATGCCAGCACTGCGCATGAGGTCAAGTTCTTGCTCGCTCACGCGGTCAATGGCATAGCGGCCGATGCGGTTGATGTTCATTTCATCCAGTAGGATGACTAAGTTTTCAAATGCACAGTCGGGGTGCGGCTTGAGCAGCACAACGGGTTTTTCGGTTTCCTGAGCAAATCTTTGTAAAAAGTTGCGCAGCCCAGCCTTATCGTAGGTCAAAGGCTTGAAGCCTGCGGCTTCAGGTAAGCCGCGGTAGTAGTAGAGCTTGTTCTCGGGCATGGCAATCAGCGTGAGTGCCTGCGATGCCTTGACGGCCTGTACCTCCTCGGTGCGTGTCTTTTCGTCGTCGGGCACAGGCATGACCAGTTCCATTCCGCGCGGGCGGTACATGGTGGTGGAGAGCATGAAAAAGGTGAGCAAGAGGAATGCCATGTCCACCATGGAGTTCATATCGGTAACAATCCCGGGCTTTTCTTTGGCCCGGCCCAGTCGGCGCAGGCGATTGGGATTAGGGATGTCGTCAATATCCAGCATCGTCGTCTAACTTTTTAGGTTGGGTGATGAGGGTGAAGCGCAGGACGTTGATATCGGTCAGCGTTTTAATGACGTCTTCCACTTTTTTATATGGCGTAGTGGCGTCGGCTTTGATAGCAATGCGCAGACGCGGAATGGTTGCGCGGGCCAGGATAATCCAGTCGGCCAGTTCGTTTTTGTCGCCCACTTTTGCTGGAATGCCGGTTTGTACGAACCGCTTGCGCTCCTCCGGGGACTTTTGCAGCAGTTCACGCAGCTGAGTAGAGGGGACTCCAAAGCCGGACATCATCTCGAAGGCTCGGTACTCTTCCTCCGTGTATTGGACTTGATTGACCTGAGCATGTCTTTGCAGCCATGCTCGCCGCGCTGGCGGAGATGTCAGGCTCAGGTAAGCCCGGCCGTCTTTGTCCACGAACACCGTCAGCAGGTCGGTCATAGGCAGGTTTAACCCGGCCACCGAGCGAGGCATCTGCACCCATACGATTTCGCCCGTTTTGAAGGTGGTGGCCAACAGGAAAAAGGTTACCAGCAGGAAGGCCATGTCCACCATGGGAGTCATGTCTATCTGCGGCGTCTTAGGTCTGGATAACGCGCTCGAACGCATGGCCTACTGCTTTTTTAGTCCACAAAAAATTTGAGCTTCAGGCTGTGAATAATGCTAAAGCACACCTCGTCAATGGTGTATGTAATACGCTCGATCTGGTTGTTGAACGAGTTGTAGAACACGATGGTAACTGCCGCCGTTGTGATACCCACAGCAGTGGTTACCAACGCCTGCGAAATACCGCCAGCCAGCCCCACTGGGTCGGGTTCGCCTACCCTTGCCAGCGCCGCAAAGGCCTGGATCATCCCTGTTACGGTACCCAATAGACCCACTAACGTAGAGATCTGCGCCACCGTGCCCAGGATGAACATGTTATTGGTCAACTCTGAGACTTCTAACTGCGTGGACTCCTCCAATTCCTTCTGGATGAGGTAAACGTCCTTCTGATCTACCTGCCCTGCCGACTTCCGGCTGAGGAATACCTCCGTACCCGTTTTGACGACATTGCCCACAGCCCCGCGCTGCTGGTCGCTGATTTCAACGAGCTTCTGATAATCATCAGCCGCCAGCGCATCTTTTACCTTGAAAATGAACTCGCGCAAATCGCCACGCCCGCGCGACATGCGCAGCGAAAAATAGCGCTCGATGATGTACACTAAGGCAATAAACTGAAAGCTCAGCAGCGGAATAACGAGCAACCCGCCCTGATAAATGATGCCCAGCATGTTGCGCGCCTGCCCCTTCGGATTGCCGTCCACGAAATTGGCTGGATTTCCCGCCACGTACGTGTACACCAAATAGCCCACCACTACCGAAAGCGGTAGGACAA
>JANWVR010000077.1 GCA_025056735.1 Saprospiraceae bacterium | reverse complement strand
TGAGCCTGAAAACGCGCCGAATGCGGCAGAGACGAGCGTCCAGCTGACGCCCGAACAGCTGCAGAACGCCCAATTGGAAATGGGCCCGGCGCAGCGCCGCACGATGCACACGACGCTGCGCGTGGGCGGAGTGGTGGACGTACCGCCGCGCAGTTTGGTGTCGGTCAGCGCGCCACTGGGCGGCTACCTGCAGCACACGCGCCTGCTACCGGGCACGCCAGTGCGCAAAGGCGACGTACTGGCCACGCTGGAAGACCCACAGTACATCCAGCTGCAACAGGATTACCTGACCACTACGGCCCGCTTAGAGTATGCCGGGGCGGAACTGCAGCGCCAGCAGGCCCTGCAAGACGGCCAGGCCAGCAGCGCCAAAGCGCTTCAGCAGGCGCAAGCGGAGTACCGCGCCTTAAAAATTCAGCAAAAGGCCCTAGCCGAAAAGTTGCGCCTTATTGGCTTAGAGCCTGCGCAGCTGAGCGAGGACAATCTGTCGCGCAGTGTGCGCGTGGTATCGCCCATTGACGGCTTTGTCAGCGCGGTGCACGCCAACATCGGCAAGTATGTAACGCCCACCGACGTGCTCTTTGAGTTGGTGAACCCTAAGGATATTCACCTCAATCTCAAGGTATTCGAGAAGGACGTGCCGCTGCTGCGCGTGGGCCAGCCAATCCGTGCCTATGCGCCCGACCGACCGCAGCGAGTGCACACAGGGGAAATCATTCTCATTAGCCGCAACGTCGGGCCCGACCGCGCCGTAGAGGTGCACTGTCATTTCGACCGCTACGACCCCGCCGTCCTGCCCGGCATGCACTTGCGCGCCGAGGTAGGCGTGGACGTACACGAGGCTGTGGCTGTGCCTGAAGCAGCCATCGTGCGCTGGGAAAACCGGCACTTCGTCTTCGTAGAGCGAGCACCAGGCGTCTTTGATATGCAGGAGGTAGAGACAGGCGCCGCGGCGGACGGCTTCGTACAGGTCAGCCCTATGCGCGCTGATCTCGACCTAACGCGCGCGCGGGTGGTGTTGAAAAATGCCTACACGCTGCTGATGAAGATGAAAAATACGGCGGAGGAGGAATGACGGAAGTCAGTGAAGCAGCATCTGCTCGCGGCACAGTGCCGCTGCAGATGCTGCTTTAATAGCTTTGTAGAAAAACGCGCTGCAAAGCGCTGGAAAGAGGAAGCCTCTGGGCCTGGCGCAGTTTTTCCTAAGTTTGATAGTTATCTGTACAACCTTGGAAAAATCACTGCCGAATTCTCTTCTAACCATTGCCGTGAAGACTCAGGAAAAAATATCTAAAGCCCGCTTGATTTTAAAATTATAAAAATTCTCAAAAAAGAATTTTTTAAAAATTGGTCTTGTGTCTTGGATAAAGTCGGTTATGTTTTTTCACCCTTGCGTCGCCTCCCAAATTAACCAAGTATTGGCGAGGGCGTAAGTGATTAGGATAGCCATCCAGCTGCGTCGGTCGAAGCGGGCAGAGGCCTCTGGGTTGCCGTTTTTCCAGACTCGAAGCGATGCCACAGAGAGCACGATGCACAGCAGCAAGAAGAAATAGGTGAGCACGTGTAGCTTGTCCACGAGCGTAAAGGTGGTAGATTGTGGCAAGATAGAGTCCACAATGTATTTGTTGCCTACGGCGGCAAACAGCCCGCCCACCGAGAGGCCAAAGCGTGGGTCAACGTCTACTGGATCAATGAAAAAGACTAACCAGGAGATGAAAAAGGAGACGTACATGCCCGTAAAGAGCGAAAAAAACAACCCCAGTGTTTTGCGCCGGAGGTAGAGGGCGAATTCAGCATGGGCATAAGCGCTGCCTCCGCTCAGCGTAGGATCGCCGTAAGTAGTGTCGTAGCGTCGAGCGGTGGTAATCAGTTCGAAGCGCTCGATCCGCCAGTTGGACAGTCCCAGTTGAGGGTCAATTTTGGTGTTTATCACATCGGGTACATATACTAAGTCGGAGGTATCCCGATCGCTTTCCTCGATTTCAATGACCATCTTCTGCACATCAAAGGGGAAGCGGCGGATGTCCCAGTCTTTTTTAAAAACGGCAGTTATGCGCTTAGTGGCCCAGCGGATACCGCCCTTTTCTTCAGAATACGTCAACTGTTCGTTGACTTCCTTGGCATTAGGAAACTCCAGCGTTTCCTCGGGCCGCAGGGTAGAGTCCTGGTAATTGAGCCACACCCAAAACTGGGCAGAAAAGCTCTTTTCGCTCAGGTTGATGTCGTAGATATCATTGACGTACAGACCAATACGCACTGTATCCGGCTGGGCGTTCAAGCCCACAACAACGCCGAGAAATAGAATAAAGAAACTTGTAGAGCGATAGAAACGCAAGGACATATTCACGCACTTTTGGCGGTGAAAATACGCCACCCCTCTCTGCTGAGGGTGGGCAGCTCGCCTATCCTCCACTTTTCACTTTCCGCTCTTCATCCTTCATTTTACGCCCTCCATTTTTCATTTTTCACCTTCCACTTTTCGCTTTTCATTTCTCATTTTTCACTTTCTATTTTTCCTTTCCTTGCCGCATCTGGCCAACGCTTTAGGCTACCTTTGCGCCGGCTTTTTGGACTACGCGAATTGCATCTTTATTTTTTCTTGTTTTTCAACGATATGAGTGCTATACGAGACATATTGGCCCGCGAAATCTTAGACTCGCGTGGTAACCCGACGTTAGAGGTAGAGGTAGTAACGGAAGCAGGCTTCTTGGGCCGCGCAGCCGTGCCCTCTGGCGCCAGCACAGGCGTACACGAAGCTGTTGAGCTTCGCGACAACGATCCCACTCGCTACATGGGCAAGGGCGTTCAGCAGGCAGTGCGCAATGTAGAGAAGATTTTGCGCGAGGAGTTGATAGGTTGCGAAGTAACCGACCAGATTAAAATAGACCGCCTGATGATCGCACGTGATGGCACGCGCAACAAGAGTCAGCTGGGCGCCAACGCCATTCTGGGCGTCTCGCTAGCTGTGGCGCACGCGGCTGCGGAAGAGTTGGGCCAACCTTTGTATCGTTATTTAGGCGGCGTGAACGCCCATGTATTGCCTGTACCCATGATGAACATCCTCAACGGCGGTGTGCATGCCGACAATGGCATTGATTTTCAGGAGTTCATGATCATGCCTATAGGTGCCGATACCTTCCGTGAAGGGCTGCGCATGGGCGTAGAAATCTTTCATCACTTGAAGAAGGTGCTCAAGAGCAAGGGCTACGCTACCAATGTGGGCGACGAAGGCGGCTTTGCTCCTGGCATTCAGAACAATGAAGAGGCCATCCAAATGGTTATGACGGCCATCGAAGCAGCCGGCTATCGCCCCTTGGAAGACATCGTCATTGCCTTAGATGCCGCTACTTCAGAAATGTACGATATAGAGACCGGCGAATATGTCTTCAAAAAATCCAACGGCGAGCGCCTAAGCCGCAATGATATGGTCGCCTTCTGGAAGGACTGGTGTAATCGCTATCCCATCTACTCCATTGAAGACGGCTGTGCGGAGGACGACTGGGACGGCTGGAAACTGCTCACCCAAACGCTGGGGCATCGCATTCAACTGGTGGGCGATGACCTGTTTGTAACCAATACGGAGCGCCTCCAGCGCGGCATTGATGAGAAAATTGCTAACTCCATCCTCATCAAAGTCAACCAGATAGGCACGCTCACCGAAACCATCGAGGCCGTCAATCTGGCCACGCGCAATGCTTACACCTCTATCATTAGCCACCGCTCAGGCGAGACAGAAGACCATACTATTGCCGACTTAGCCGTTGCCCTCAACACGGGCCAGATAAAGACGGGTTCGGCCAGCCGCTCTGACCGCGTGGCTAAGTACAACCAACTGCTCCGCATTGAAGAGGAATTGGAAGACGCCGCCACATACTTGGGACGCGCTCTCTTTGGCCTGTAGGCCGAATAGCCCTGCTCAAAACGCCCTATTGGCGCTCAGCGCGATGTATCGTATCTTTGCGCGCTTAAGGCATCGTTCCGAGAAATTTATTTATCGGCACAAACGAACCATTTATTCATATAACCTCTTTCTGAAAGCAGGAAACAGCACTGCATGGCATTAAAACTTATTCGGGTAGCCAGAGATTTCAACGTGGGTTTGCACACGATCGTGGAAACGCTGCGAAGTAAGGGCTTTACAGACGTGGAGGAAAAACCAACGGCAGAAATCACGGACGAGATGCTGAGCATTCTGGAAAAGGAGTTTCAGCGCGACCTGGCTATCAAAAAAGAGGCGGACAAACTGGCCCGGCCCGCGGTCAAGAAAGAACTCGCCGGCACGCCGTCAGCGCCGTCTTCAGCCGTGGAAACGACGCCACCTCCTGCTTCAGCGCGTCCGTCGCTGTTGCCTCCTCGAGAGCCTGCCGCACCGCCGCCAGCAACGCCAACACCGCCAGCCCCGAAAGAAGAACTGCCGGTGCCCGATGTCGTCAAGCGCGAAAAACCCGCCTTGCGCATCGTGGGAAAAGTGGACTTAGACACCCTGAACAAACCCGCCGAAAAAGCGACGCCAGAGCCTCTTCCTCCAGCTGCTCCCCCGGAAAGCACAATAGCCCCTGCGCCTGAGCCGGAAAAGCCGGCTGCCATTGAACGCCCTCCGCTCGTCGAAAAACCCACCCAGCCTCAGCAAGTGCCCCCAGCACAAGCGCCTGCAACGACAACTCCTGCTCCAAAATCGGAAACGCCTAGCGCTCCCGCAGAAACACCTGCAGCAGTACCCACTCCTTCTACAGACGACAAAACGGCAGATACTGAGCTGTATCGCGCTGAGTCCCCCCAATTGCGCGGATTGAAAATCGTAGGCAAAGTAGACCTAGACAAAAGGAAAAAAGAAGCCGCTACCTCCGATAAAAATCGCAATCAACGCGACCGGGCTCGCCCTGAAAAGGGCGCCAACGCCTCCGCTCAGAGCGCTCGACCCGCCCAACAAGGAGGAACTCCTCCCGGTGCTGCTGCCGACAGCTCGGACAAAGAGCGTCGAAAGCGCAAGCGCAAAAAAGTGCAACAACAGCCCATTACGGCAGAGACTATCCAGAAAACACTTTCCGGCAACCAGGGCGAAAAACGCGGAAAAGGCCGCGCAAGCGAGCCTCGCGAAGTGTCGAAACAAGAAATAGAGGATCAGATTAAGAAGACTATGACGCGCTTAGGCGCTGGCGCCAGTCGAAAGCGCCAGAAAATACGCCGTGAAAAACGCGAGAGCATTCGCGAGCGTACCGAAATCGCCGAAGCGGCCAGCGATAACAGCATCTTGCAGGTTACTGAATTTATCTCGGTCTCCGATCTGGCCAGCCTGATGAACGTCAAGCCTGCCGATGTCATCAAAGCCTGCATGAGTCTGGGTGTTTTCGTTTCTATCAACCAGCGCTTAGATGCCGAAATTATCGAACTCATTGCCTCCGAATTTGGCTACAAGGTCAACTTTATCAGCGCAGAAGAGCAAGTAGAAATTGCTGAAGATGAGGAAGATAAGCCAGAGGATCTCGTACCGCGTCAGCCCATCGTAACCGTGATGGGTCACGTAGACCACGGTAAAACTTCACTGCTCGACTACATCCGCAAGGCCAATGTAGCTGCCGGCGAGGCAGGCGGCATTACCCAACACATTGGCGCTTACGAGGTAACAGTAGGCGAAGGCACCAACACGCGCAAAATCACCTTCTTAGATACGCCTGGCCACGAGGCCTTCACCGCCATGCGTGCGCGCGGCGCCAAAGTAACAGATGTCGCCATCATCGTTATTGCTGCCGACGACAGCGTGATGCCCCAAACCAAAGAAGCTATCAGCCACGCTCAAGCCGCCGGCGTCCCTATTGTTTTCGCTATCAATAAGATAGACAAAGAAGGCGCCGACCCTGACCGCATCCGTAACGAATTGGCTCAAATGAATTTCTTGGTCGAAGAATGGGGAGGACGCTACCAATGCCAAGAAATATCGGCCAAAAAGGGAACCAACATTGATAAACTTTTAGAAAAAGTTCTCCTCGAGGCGGACTTGCTCGACTTGAAAGCCAACCCCAAGCGCCGCGCCATAGGAACGGTGCTGGAAGCCTCCCTAGAAAAGGGCCGAGGCTATGTAGCCAAAGTGCTGATCGAAAACGGTACTCTCAACGAAGGAGACCCCATCATTGCAGGCGAATACTCTGGGAAGGTAAAAGCCATGTTCAACGAACGTGGCAAACGGATCAAGGAAGCAGGGCCTGCCACTCCTGTGCTCGTGCTGGGCCTCGACGGCGCCCCTCAGGCCGGTGAAAAACTCAAAGAAACCGCCACCGAAGCCCAGGCTCGCGAAATTGCAACCCGACGCGCCCAAATCCTGCGCGAACAAGCCAACCGCGCCAGCAAACGCATCAGTTTAGACGAAATCGGACGACGCTTAGCGTTGGGCAACTTCAAGGAACTCAAAATCATCGTCAAGGGCGACGTGGACGGCTCCGTAGAGGCCCTCAGCGATGCGCTTATCAAACTCTCCGTCGAAAAAATCCAGGTCAACGTCATCCACAAAGCAGTGGGCCAGATTATTGATAGCGACGTCATGCTGGCTTCTGCCTCCGATGCTATTATTATTGGCTTCCAGGTGCGTCCCTCTGCTACTGCTCGTAAATTGGCTGAGCGCGAAGGCGTCCAGATCAAACTCTACTCCATCATTTATGAAGCCATTGAAGAGGTCAAGGCCGCCATGGAGGGTATGCTGGAGCCAACCAAAGAGGAGGAAATCGTTGGGCAGGCCGAAGTGCGCGAAGTGTTCAAAATCTCGAAAGTGGGCACTGTGGCGGGCTGCTACGTGCAAGAGGGCAAAATCTCGCGCAATCATTATGTCCGTGTCATACGCGATGGCATCGTTATTTATCCTGTACACGAAGGGCAGCATGTGGATATTACCTCGCTCAAGCGTTTTAAAGAGGACGTCAAGGAGGTGCGCAGTGGCCTGGAGTGCGGCTTGACCGTACGCAACTTTAACGACATTAAAGTCGGCGACATCATCGAAGCGTACACAATTAAAGAGGTCAAATCCACACTTTGATGAACGTGCCTCCGCTAATGTTGGCGAAGACGCCGACAGTGCCACCGACGAGCAGGGCTTCCGCCGCATTTCTCTTTGCTTCACGGGCTTTGCTCACGTATATGCCTGGGTTTAGCGCAACGCTCCTTCCCCCTCACGATATTGATCGGCAAAACACACCACACCTAAAGCAGACAGACCTTTGAAAGGCATTATTCTGGCAGGCGGGTTGGGTACGCGGTTGTATCCGCTGACGCTGGCAGTCAGCAAACAGCTTATGCCCGTGTACGACAAACCCATGATCTACTATCCGCTTTCTATTTTGATGATGGCGGGCATTCGGGAGGTGCTGATTATCTCCACTCCAGAGGATTTGCCTCGCTTCCGACACCTTTTTGGTAGTGGCCACCATCTGGGAATGACCTTCGCCTATGTAGAGCAGCCCATACCCAACGGATTGGCGCAAGCGTTTGTGCTGGGCGCCGATTTTATTGGCGCCGACAGCGTCTGCTTGGTACTGGGCGACAACATTTTCTACGGTGCCGGCTTAGGCGAGATCGTGCGCTCGTGCACTCAACCAGAGGGCGGCATCATCTTTGCTTATCGAGTAGCTGACCCTGAGCGGTATGGAGTCGTGGAGTTTGATGCGCATTTTCGAGCCATCAGCATCGAAGAGAAGCCCAAACAGCCGAAGAGCTTCTTCGCTGTGCCCGGATTGTACTTCTACGAAAACTCCGTTGTCGAGGTAGCACGTCAGTTGAAGCCCAGCGCTCGCGGCGAATACGAGATCACCGATGTTAACAAGCATTACTTGGGGCAAGAGCGCTTGCAGGTGCGCGTCCTGGGTCGCGGTTTTGCCTGGTTAGATACTGGTACACACGAGTCGCTGATGCAGGCGGGCCAGTTTGTGCAGGCCATTGAACAGCGCCAGGGCTTAAAGATTGGCTGCATCGAAGAAATTGCCTGGAAAATGGGCTTTATCACCGATGCAGAATTAGAAGCGCTTGCTCAGCGCTATTTAAAGAGCGGCTACGGAGAATACCTGCTTCAGATCTTACGCGAAGGCATTCGACTACTATAACCCGACGCTTCTAAATCATTTTTAATCGCGCCTACTAATGAGACGTGGATGAGCAGGGCCGTTCGGGTTGCATCTCACTATGAATAATATGTGCTATTGTGGGCATTTTCAGCCTTCAACGAGCGTGCCGATATTCTCGCCTAGCACGATCCGACGCAAATTATCGGGCTGGTTAATGTCAAAAACGATGATAGGCATATTGTTTTGCTGACAGAGCGTGAAGGCCGTCATGTCCATCACTTCTAACCCCATAGCAATAACCTTGGCAAATGAGATGCGGTCGAATTTTAGTGCTGCCGGGTCTTTCTCTGGGTCAGCGGTATAAACGCCGTCCACACGGGTGCCTTTCAAGATGACGTCGGCACCTATTTCATTGGCCCTCAATGCAGCAGCGCTGTCGGTGGTAAAATACGGGTTACCCGTGCCAGCGGCGCAGATGACCACGCGCCCTTTCTCCAAGTGCCGAATGGCACGGCGCCGTATGTAAGGTTCAGCCACGCTCTCCATGCGCAGCGCTGTCATCAGGCGCGTGTACACGCCAATGCTTTCCAACGCACTCTGAAGCGCCAGGCCGTTGATGACGGTCGCCAGCATGCCCATGTAATCGCCTGTAACGGGTTCGATACCAGAGCCCTGCGCCTGAATGCCCCGAAAGATATTTCCGCCGCCGATCACTACGGCCACTTCCACTCCCAAATCGTGTAAAATTTTGATTTGATGCGCGTAATGCTGGAGCATCTCTGCTTCGATGCCATAGCGCTGTTTCCCCATCAGGCTCTCGCCCGACAACTTCAGTAATATGCGCTTATACTTGATACTCATAGATTTAGCAAAAAATGAGCCATCTCGAACTCATGTTCTCTGCGCCTTAGTTTTGGCGTTGCACCCTTAAAGGCTTTTTCGGCAGCAAAGAACGCCCTTAATGCGGAATAAAAAGGCGGGCAAGTGGCCCTTTTTTACCTTTGTCGGACGCTTGTTTGCCGTCTTGTGTGTTCGTCCATGCCCAACTGCAATATTCACGCCCCCTCCTTCAGGGCTTTTGTCTTGAAAGACTATCTTTTGGTCCTTATGCTGTGGCTGTCATTTCCTTTAGCAAACACAGCTCAAGCCCTGAAAGACGGCGACAACCTTGTGCCCAACCCTGGCTTCGAGCGGTTTGTGGCGCCGCCAGTGGGTTGGTCTTACCGAGGGTCTTTCTTCGGGCAGGTCGTCAAATACTGGTTTAGCCCTACTACCGCCAGCCCTGACGTATATGGCCCAGGCGTGAAAGTCCCACAGGATTGGGCCGACAAAGGTTTTGGTAAACAAATTCCGCACTCTGGACAGAGTATGGCTGGGCTTACCCTCTGGGGCTGCACCAACGGAAAACCACACTGCCGCGAGTATGTCAGCATCCAATTGGCCGAACCCTTGGTCCCGGGCCAGGGCTATCATATCGAATTTTGGGTAACGCCCCTTCCTCGCTCCCTGCGCATCAACCGCATCGGTGCGTTTCTCTCCAATGAGCGCATCGAACGAAAAACCGACGAGCTGCTGGACTTTGTCCCGCACTTCTTTGTGCAAGAAATCGTGCAGCCCAAAGAGGGCGCCTGGGTGAAATTGAGCGGACAATTCGTGGCCACCAACGAGGCCGAATACCTGATTATCGGCAACTTCTTCACTGACGAACAAACGCAAACCAAAACCGTGCATCCGGAAAGTTTTAACTATGCCTATTATTACATAGACGACGTATTGTTGAAAAAAATACCCCCTTTCCAGCCGATACCCATCAAACCCGATGATATCACCCGCCAATCCTTAGAGCCAGGCAAAGCCATCCAATTGAAAAGTATCTACTTTGAATTCGACAAGTACGAACTCATGCCTCGTTCTTATGTCGAACTGAACAAGTTGCTTCAAATCTTGCGCGAAAACCCAACGCTGCATATCGCCATCGTTGGGCATACCGACAATATCGGCACGGTCAACTACAACCTCTGGCTTTCGCGCAAACGCGCCAAAGCCGTATGGCAATTCCTACTCGATAGCGGCATTGCTGCCGAACGGCTCCAGTATCGCGGCGAAGGCAAGGCCAAACCCATTGCCCCCAACGACACTGAGACAGGGCGCTTTCAGAACCGGCGCGTGGAGTTTGTCATTTTGAAAAAATAGCCTTGTTCGCCAGAAAAAACGCCGCTCGAAAAACCCAGAGGTGGTGAACATCTCCCATACACCCTGTTTTCGCCATGCGTCTTGTCTTTAATCTATCGCCTTTTGTAGAGCGCCTGTTCCTGCCCGCCGTTTATCTCGTAGAGGAGGATGCAGACCAAGGGCTAACACATCTGCTGAAACGAGCCACGCCCGATGTGCTGGCCAGCTATGGAATGACCCTCACGCCCGAAATGGAGAGGCTGCTGGCCGCCACAGAGCAACTTTCGCCAGCCCAGTTGGAGAAGAAATTCAAACCGCCAAAAGCGCGCGTTGCAGTACCCCTGAAGACGCTGCTCTCTCAGGAGGAAACGCGCCCAGCCATAGAGGCCTTTCTGCATCGGGAACTGAGCCGACTGCTTGTAGAAGCCGTCAAGCACCAATTACCGATTGCGCTGCAGGCCGAGCGAAGCGCTTTGGTCCAAAAGGCGCTGCTGCACCCTCTTGCTGAGCCGCTTATTCCGCATTTATCTTTCCGAAAAACGCCACAAGGCATCGAGTATCGCCTGACACTGGGCACGGAAACCGAGCAATGGGCTGTCCGCGAGCAAGGCGTTATTCCCCTGACCAACACCGAGCCAGCCTGGGTTGTAGCCCGTCAGCAATTATTTCGAGTAACGGGCATAAATGGCAACATGCTGCGCCCATTTTTGAAAAAAGACATCGTAGAAATACCGGCATCGCAGGTAAAAACGTATTTTCAAAAATTCATTCTCAAGGCGGCCGCCCGCGCACACATAGAAGCCGAGGGCTTCGAGGTACGCAGCATTTCTGCCTTTCAGAGCGCCTCTTTAGAGTTGGTGGAAAATCTGTTTCCCTCTGACGTCTGGAAATTTCGCCTCGCTTTCGATTATGAGGGTGTGCGTGTGCCCTATGCCGAACGCCGAGAGCGCATCACCTCGCTGTTGCAGCCTCCCAGCGAGCACGAGGAACCTGCTGTTCAAGTGGTGCAGCGCAACCGCGCCCGAGAGCGCGCCGAGGCAAATCGTCTATTGGAATTGGGCTTTGCTGAGGAAAACGGCTACTTTTACTTGCCTACCGTGCAAGGTCTTTCTGAAACGCTCGACTGGTTGGTACAGCACCGGCAAATACTTGAGCAGATGGGTGTTCGAGTAGAAGCGCCTGTCGTCTCGGGCTACTGTTTAGCGCTCCTCCCCCACGAGGTGTTTGTCGTCTCGGAAGCATCGGGCGATTGGTTCGACGTGTACGGCGAAGTAAAGGTGGGCGAATATCGCATACCGTTCCGCGACCTCGTGCCTTACCTGCGCAGCGGCAATCCCTATTTCCCGTTGGGCGAGTCTCTGTATTTCCACATTCCAGAGGCCTGGTTTGCTCGATACACGGCGCTGGCCCAGCATCTGCGCAGCGAGGGCACTAAACAGCGTTTGCCGAAGGCACTCTACGCCCTGCTGCCACAGATGCCGATGAGCAAATCTCCTGAAAAGACAGATTTTCAGCCTGTTCACCCGGAGACGGTGCCCTATTCCGCTCCACCAGAACTAAAAGCCGACCTGCGCCCTTACCAGTTATACGGTGTCAAATGGCTCTTAGCGCACGAACAGCAGGGCTTTGGCGCTTGCTTAGCCGACGATATGGGACTGGGTAAAACCCTGCAAACGATTGCTGTGCTGCTCCACCTCAAACAGCAAGGCAAGAGAGAGGCAGCGGCAGACCACCTGGCGTCGGGCGCTCTCAGACAACTATCCCTTTTCCAGGCGTACCAGTCCGAAATTCGTCCGCTTCAGGCGCTCATCATACTTCCGACCTCTCTGGTATTCAACTGGAAATGCGAGCTGGAGCGCTTCGCGCCCTCGTTGTTCGTCTATACCCACACCGGGCCGAAACGCCTGCGCGACCTGCGCGCTATCGCCGGGCACGACGTGGTGCTGACCACTTATCATACTGCCCGGCAAGACCTAAAACTGCTGGCGCAAATAACCTGGCGCGCTATCGTACTGGATGAAAGCCAACAGATTAAGAACCGAGAGTCTGAGGTGTCCAGAGTTGTGCGCTCGCTGCAAGGGCAGTTCAAACTTTCGCTCTCGGGCACACCTATTGAAAATTCGTTGGCCGACTTGTGGACGCAAATGGAGTTCATCAACCCCGAGACACTCGGCTCATTCCGAGAATTTCGCGAACGCTTTTTATTGCCCATAGAAAGGCGCAACGACGAGACGGCCAAGCAACGGCTGTTCGAGATTGTCCGCCCCTTTTTTTTGCGGCGCACCAAGGAAGAAGTGGCGCCTGACCTGCCGCCACTGACCGAGCAAATCTTTTACTCGGAAATGAAACCCGAGCAATTTCAGGCGTATGAGCGCATCAAATCGGCCGTGCGCAACGAGATCCTGCAATTGTTCGACAATCCGCAAACACGTGCCCAGGCGCTCAACGAATTGATGCGCCTGCGCCAAATGGCTAATCATCCGGCTTTAGTGCAGCCTGACTCTGGCCTGCCAAGTGGCAAATTCGACGATGTGCTATCGCATTGGGAAAACGCTCGGCGTGCCGGGCATAAGGTGCTGTTTTTCAGTAGTTTTGAGAAACACCTGCGCCTTTTTCGGCAACGCTTCGAGGCGCAAGAGCATGCCTTCGCCTGGCTAACAGGCGACACCGCCGAACGCGACCGCGCACGCGAGGTAGAGCGCTTCCAGAAAAAGCCTGAGGTGCAGGCTTTTTTTATGACCATTAAAGCCGGTGGAGTAGGGCTGAATCTCACCGCAGCAGACTACGTTTTCTTATTGGACCCCTGGTGGAACCCTGCTGTGGAGCAACAGGCCATTGCTCGCGCGCACCGCATAGGACAAAGCCGACCCGTAGCGGTGCTGCGTTTCATCGCCCGACGAAGTATTGAAGAAAAGATACTTGTCTTGCAAGAGCGCAAACGACAACTGGGACAACAATTCTTTGAGGTCTCCGCAAACCTGTCGGAACTGAGCCGCGAGGACATGGAACTGCTGTTAGAATAGCACAAGAAATGGGGCACCTAAAACACGAGCGCCCTTGCTGCGTGTTGCAGGCAAGGGCGCGATGGGTGTTATTTTTTTGTTGGCACCGACCTACTCTCCCGCGGCATCAACCGCAGTACCATCGGCGCTGACGGGCTTAACGACTCTGTTCGGAATGGGAAGAGGTGATCCCCGTCGCTATAGGCACCAACATATCTTCTCGCACACAGTAAA
>JANWVR010000061.1 GCA_025056735.1 Saprospiraceae bacterium | reverse complement strand
AGGTTGCCCAAACCAGTAACTGCTGTTGTGTCGAGCATAGCGGTCGGGCAGCGCAAAATTGGAAATCTCGTAGTGCTCATAGCCGTGCCGTTCGGCTTCGTCCATCAGGCGCTCAAACTGGCGCGCGGCGCGCTCTTCGTCTACGGGTCGGCTCCTCCCCTTGCGCACAAAATGGGCCAGGGCGGTGCCCTCTTCTACCGTCAGGCAGTAGCACGACAAATGCGGTATGCCGAAAGACAGAGCCAGGCGTACGTTCTCTGCCCAGCGCTCGTCGGTCGCCTCCGGAAGGCCGTAAATAAGGTCTATGGTCAGGTGGTCAAAACCTGCAGCCTGAGCCTCCGGAATGCAACGCAGCGCCTGCTGTGCGTCGTGGGCGCGGTTCATCCATTGCAAATCCTCGTCAAAAAAAGATTGAATGCCAATACTCAACCGATTGACCGGCGTATAACGACGCAGATCGCGCAGTCGTTCGGGCGTCAGGTCGTCTGGGTTAGCCTCCAGCGTGATTTCCGCGTCCGGCTCCAGCCGGAATAACGCCGAGATGCGCTCAAACAGGGCGGCTAATTCCGCCGTTTCCAAAAGAGAAGGCGTGCCCCCGCCCAGATAGACTGAATGCAAAGGCTCTCCACGCAAGTAGTCCTGTCGCAGTTCCAGCTCGCGCAGCATGGCCTGCAACAGCCCGGGCTTCAGGCGCAGCACTGTCGAAAAATGAAAGTTACAATAGTGGCACGCCTGCCGACAAAAAGGAATATGCAAATAAAGCCCAGCCATATGTTAGGCGTGGCAAGTTGAAAGGTGAAAAATGAAAAATAAAAAATGGAAAGTGAAAAGTGAAAAGTGAGGGCTGGTCTTTGCGTTTCGGATGATTATGTGTGTTCGCAATGGAGCACAAAGGCTGCTGACCAGATGCCTTCGGGCGGTATTGAAACCAGCCCTTCGCCGTTCTCGAAGGCGTTGGGAAGGCACGTCATCGGCTCTAAGGCGATGCTTTTTCGGTGTGGCGGCGTGAAAATTTGAAAAAACGGGAACAGGGTCCGGCTGAGCGACAGGGTAACGGCATGGCGTTCGCCTTTCAGGCGGATGTCGTAGAGCGTTAGGCGCTCGGCTGCGCGGAAGCAATCGTCCAGGGTGGTCTGGCCTATCGGTGTTAGTTGCTCAAAAGCATCATAAGGCTCTTGCTGGAGCACAGGTAGCCTGCACGCATCCAGCCGTTCCCTCGAACAGGCGGGCAACTTCAGGGCGCAGTCGTCTATCCGTTTGCTCAGCTTGAAGTACGGATGCCATCCAAAGCCGACCGGAATGGCCGCCGAATGTCGGTTTTTTATCCATGCGCTAACGCCAAACAGGCCGCGGTACGTCATGCTGTAGGCAACCTCCATCGTCAGCGGAAACGGATAACCAGCGAAATGGCCGTCGTACTGGAGCCGGCAGGCGATTTCGGCATGCTCATCGGTCAACTCGATGCGCACAGGCTCAAAGGCTTCTCGATGCACAAAACCATGAATGGCCGTGTTGGTCTGCAATTCATTGATGGGGAAAGCATACTCTTCGCCCAACCACCGATAGCGCCCATTGCGCAGGCGATTGGGAAACGGAAAAAGCAAAGCGCTCTTGGCCCACTCGCCTGCCTCCAGTTCATCCGGCGTGGTATGGCCATCGAGCACTTCTTCTCCCTGATACAACAGGGAAAGTACTGTAGCGCCTGAGCCGGGAACTACGCTGAAGCCAAGCCCTAGCGCTGAAAAAGAGAAATCGTATCGCCGAAAGCGGCCAAACGGAGTCGTGTTGAGTTCGAACATACGGTCTGATTGCTTCGTCCAGAGGCAAAGGTAACCGCCTGAGGAGCGATTTGTCGCTATGTTTGCCCCCATGCGGATTGTTTTCATGGGCACGCCTGAGTTTGCCGTGCCATCGTTGCAAATTTTATGGGAAAACGGCTACGACATCCCGGCCGTCATCACCGCTCCCGACAAACCGGGCGGTCGCTTGGGCTTGATGCAATCGCCGGTCAAAAAATTCGCGCTTGAACGCGGACTACCCTTGCTTCAGCCCGAAAAATTGAAAAACCCGATCTTTATAGAGGAACTGCGCGCCTGCCGCGCCGACCTCCAGGTTGTGGTAGCCTTCCGCATGCTCCCTGAAGTAGTGTGGGCCATGCCGCCGCTGGGCACGCTCAATCTGCATGCCTCGCTATTGCCTAAATACCGCGGCGCAGCGCCTATCCACTGGGCCATCATCAATGGCGAGGCAGAAACGGGCCTGACCACCTTCTTGCTGCGCCATGAAATTGATACCGGCGACATCCTCTTCCAAGAACGCCTCGCCATTGGCGAAAACGAGACCGCCGGCGAACTCCACGACCGCATGATGCTCATCGGCGCCCAGTTGGTGCTCCGAACCGTGCAAGCCTTAGAACGCGGCGAAGCACACCCCCGACCCCAGGCAGACGCCGAAGCCACTCACGCGCCTAAAATCTTCACCGACACCTGCCATATCCGCTTTGACCAGCCCACCCTGCAGGTGCACAATTTCATCCGAGGCCTTAGCCCACACCCGGGCGCCTGGGCACTGCTGGAAGGCAAAGTGTTCAAAATCCTGCGCACGCTCAAAGGGTATGCCCCTCCTACCCTCCCGCCCGGACACTTCGTATTTCCGCCCGAAGGCGGCGTAAAGGTTACCACTACCGATGGACACGTCCAACTCCTCGAAGTCCAACTCGAAGGCAAACGACGCATGTCAGGAGAGGAGTTTCGGAATGGGTACGAGAAGCGCCTGCTGGGAACGAAGTTGCACTGAATTGGAAGACTGTATAGGTTTTATTTTTGCTGTTTTATTCGCAACTTATCTCCCGATACGACCGCAAATTTATCTTTTAGTAGAGGCAAATAATCTCGCAAAACATAAAGAATTTTATCTAATTTTGTCTTAATGGGAAAGCCATTCATCCGAGTCAAAATAATTCCGTGATTAGGCTTCTTTAAGCGGTAGGTCAACTCTCCAAAGTCTTTGTCCTCTGTGATAAGGATCAGACTTTTCTCCACAGCCAGACGAAGCACCTCCTCGTCGGTCATTCCGGACGCCATTTCCACAATAGCCTCAATCTCATGCTCCCCTCCCGCAAACGCGCCACTATCCGGAAATCCACACTTTCGTCGGCCAAAAACTTCTCCACTTAACTCAGGATGTCAGAGGGTGAACAACTTCGCTTTTGACCATTTCCGCAGCATAGGCAAGGGCCGCCAAAACATCCTCTCTCTTCAATTTTGGATAGGCCTTTAGCAAATCTTCTATCGTTTCGCCCTCCGACAATTTTTCTAAGAGAAGATCTACCGGAACACGCGTATTTTTAATTACCGGCTTTCCATATAAAACATTGGGCGTTGACTCAATATGTGTCCTCCAGTCTTTCATATTATTCAACTATTTTTGTCTACAATAAAACTTTAATGCCATTTTGATGAGTTTACGAAAAACCATGTTGTACAAATTCTGTAAGAGTTGATATGTATGCCTCGAGACTCCCTATACGCATATGCACTTAAATCTTCGAAGACAAAAGTAGCCAGTTTTTCCGTTTATTAGCCTTGCGGGGAGAATTCCGCGCTTTTTCATTAAATACCCAAAAATCCGCACCGCCACCTGCCACACTCGCTTCGGCCGGTCCACTTTGCAGGCGCACAATTTCATCCGCAGCCTCAGCCCACACCCGGGCATCTGGGCGCTGTTCGAGGGGTCATTCCCCTCCTACCCTGCCGCCCAGACACTTAAGTATTCCCGCCCGAAGGCGGCGTAAGGGTTGGTACCACCGATGTACACATCCAACCCTTTGAAGCCCAACTCGAAGACAAGCGAAGAATGTCGAGAGGAGGTTCTGCGGAATAAGCACGAATGCTGACGGTCGTCCCTACTTAATCTTCTTTGCCTGCTAAAAAATTTACCCAGAAAACTGACTGCAAAACTTATGCATTATCTTTTGCGATTGCATCGTTATGCAGGCAAAGATGCCCTATTTTATTTTTTTTGTACATCAGAAAAACATCTCGTACTATGCTGCAGAGTCTTTTATCCCTTCTCGTGCCTGCCATCGCTTTATGCTTGGTTGGCTGTGGCAAATCAACCTCCTCAAAGGGCCCTTTTAATGATGCTGGGGCTGTTACGCAGCGAGACGAAGGCGCCCTCAACGGCCTGCGTCTGCTCACGACTGATGACGCGGGCTGGCAATGTGGGTCGCTGCGTCTGTATCCTATTGTGCTTACGGATGAAGCTGAAATCTCGACGTTAGACCTGCTTACGTTGGACGAGGCGATGCAAACGCCAGGCTTTCGCATCACCGAAATGCAAGAATTTGGTCGCAGCGACCAGGTCTGGTATCGAGGGTTGACGGTGCAGAACAAAACGCAACGCCCTGTATTGCTGATGGCCGGCGATGTGATTCAGGGCGGCAATCAGGACCGCGTTGTGGCGCAAGATTACATTATAGCGGCTAATAGTCTCCAAAATATCGAAGTTTTCTGCGTCGAAGCAGGCCGCTCTTACTACTACAATCCAGAAGCTTCTGAACAGGAGAAGCATGTAGCCGCATTTTATGGTTATCACAGTGTTTGCAGTCCTTCGGTGCGCAGCAAGGTTTTCCAAAAGGAACAGAGTGCTGTTTGGGAACAGGTAGCGCAGGTTACGCGCGCTAATCGAGCTGAAACAGCAACCAGTGCCTACACGGCGATTGGGGAGCAAGACGCTGCGAAGACCCAGCGCGAAGGTTGCGTCCGAGCGCTAAAAAATCAATTCCAGACCCTGCCGCACGCTGTGGGCTATGTGGCTGCCAGGGGCGATCAAGTCGCCAGCGTCGAAATCTTCCGCCTGCCTGAACTGTTCAGCCGGCGCCTGACGGCCCTGCTCGAAGGGTTGGCGGTAGAAGCCGTAAGTAGCGAGTCCTCTTCGCCTTCGGGAAACGAAACTCAAGTAAAGGAAGTCTTCAAGACCGTAGCTGCTTTGGCTGACTCCGATGCTCAACCTACCGCGCGCGCTGGCAAAACTACCTACGCCAACACCTGGGTGCACCTTTACAGTAAATGGTGAGCCTTATTTCAAGTAAAAGTTGGGTAGTAGTCTGATAATGACAGCGTAACACTTGCTGAAAGCCATGGATTGCTCCGCTGAGTCTTTGGTCTATTAGGGTCGTGAGCCATTCTATTCCAGCAGGCCACGCCCTTCTTTAACTAAGCGTCCTTCTTTCTGCAGGCGTTTCATCAAGCGGTCTAAAATACCGTTGATGAACTCACGGCTATTCTCGGTGGAATATACCTTCGAGATTTCCACAAACTCGTTGATGGTAACTTTCACTGGAATGGTTGGGAAATGAAGCAACTCGCACACGGCCATTTTGAGCATGATCATGTCCAAGATGGCCACCCGGTCGGGGTCCCAGTTTTTGAGCATAGGAGCGATCAGGTCGAGGAGTGTTTGGTCTTCCTGACAGGTTTTACGCAGTAATTGCTCGCCAAACTCGCGCACGGTTTCGTCAGAGGGCTCGTGCTCACGATAAAATTCGCCTTCTAAAGGCATAGCCTTGATGGTCTTTTTCATGGCGCCCACCACGAGCGACTCGTCGTCCGCCCAATTGCTGTAGCGGTCTTCCACCATCTCGATAAACAAATCGTGGTTGTTCAGAAAGCGATATAATTCCAACAGGATTTTAATGTGGTCTGCGTTGGTCGGATCACTCAAGTCTAAGTACTGCTTGTAGGGCTCTGTGGCATTAAAGGCCTGATAAAGCCGCCGAATATGATCAGGGTCAATGCTTTCATGAAGGTTGTACTTAGCGACCAGCTGCAAAAAAGGTACGTTGTTCGCTAAGCTTTGCGTGCACGGGTTCTGGTACAGGCGCGGGGTAAACTTCTTGTCCTCCTCAGAAGGCAGCATTTTGGATGCGCGAATTTTAGCATCCTCTTCGGCGTATTGCGTCACTCGCAGCAGCAGGTAGAGGTGTAGGAGGTAAAGTTCAAAGGTTTTTCCAATGCCATCGTTGTACAATCGAACCACATCAGCGTAAGTGAGTTGCTCATCGCGGTTGAGCATGTACAACAGCTGCATGACTTTTATGCGAACGCTGCGGCGACTGATCATAGCCTTTTCAAATAACTAAAAAGTTGGAGGAGGTGCACCGAACAGGTGCCTCATAAAATCTGCCGCAAAGAAACGCAGCGGTGCGCATTCACGCAGAAGAAAGTTTTTGTACTCGACAAAATACGATGTCAAGCATAAGGGATTTCGAGGGGCCGAACCTTCACAAAAACATCTGGCTTTTCAACACAAAAACCTGATAACAAGCATTTTAACAGAGTAAACCTGTCTTTAGCAAGAGGCAAACTATTGTCCAGGCAGCAGCCCAACGTTTAGAAAGTTCTATGGCGTTCATGTGCCAGAGATACGCCCTGATAGACGGCTGGCATTCGGACTCCATGTGGTCGAAAGCAAAGTGCCATTGCAGTTGACCGACTGTGGATATGCTTCTTTTTTCAAGTTGGAAAGTCAATTCCTAAGGCGCATCCTCAAAAAAGGAAATGAATAACTGCTGTGCTCCATACTTTTACCCGTATCTTATAAAGAATTGCCTGTACCTATGCCTTTCGCGCCCTCCGAGCTCATTCTGAACGCCGACGGCAGCGTTTATCACCTGCACCTGCGGCCTGAGCAGGTGGCGCCCATCATCATCACCGTGGGCGACCCGGATCGGGTGGCTAAAGTAAGCCAGTGCTTCGATGCTGTGGAATGCCGCGTCCAGAAGCGCGAATTTATCACCCATACTGGGCGTGTGGGGCGGCTTCGGCTGAGCGTCCTCTCGTCGGGCATTGGGCCCGACAACATAGACATCGTGGTCAATGAGCTGGACGCCGTCTTCAACATAGACCTGCAGACACGCGAGGTGAAGAATGAGCTGACGACCCTGACCATCATTCGTTTGGGCACGGCGGGTGGGCTGCAACCCGAAGTTCCGGTGGACGGCTTTGTGGCTTCGGTCGGCGGATTAGGTCTTGACGGGTTGCTGCTTTCCTACCAGGCAGCCTCGCTGTGGGGCCATCCCGTGGCACGGGCATTGCGGCAACACTTCGAGACCGCGGGCGGGTTGCTCGCTTTACCCTATTATGCCCCTTCAGATGCGGTTTTGTTGGAACGGTTTACTGAGGGCTTCCACAGAGGCTTCACGGCCACGCACGGTGGCTTTTACGGGCCGCAAGGGCGACAACTACGCGCCTTGCGACGCCTGCCCGATTACTTGGACTGCTTGCAACGCTTTGAATACGAAGGCGTTCGGGTATTCAATTTAGAAATGGAAACGGCTGCGCTGTTTGGGCTGTGTCGATTGCTGGGGCATCGGGCGGCGTCGGTAAGCGCCATCATCGCCAACCGGGCGTTGGGCCGCTTTAGCAGCGATCCGGAGGCAGCCGTTCAGCGGCTCATCGAGGCGACACTGGAGCGGCTGTTGGCCTTAGCGCCCTGAGCGCAAGTCGGTGCGCGCCAATCCCTGGGCCAGCATTTGGCGGCGTAAGGCCAGAGCGGCGCGCTCTTGTGCCGTCAGGCAATTGGGCGGTTGGGCGAGCAGTGCGTCTAATTCGGCCAGTATCTTGGGTAAGGGCTGCCAATAGGAGCGCTCGATGTCGAGTATATCGCTCATAACGAGGTCTTTAAGGCGCTGCCATTCGGGCTGGAAGAGTGGGGCTTGCTGGAGCGCATCATCGAGCCGATCCAAGGTGGCCTGATGGCGTCCTGCGCCGAGGTTGCTGGCGCTTTCTGTCCAGCTGAGCGGAAAAACCCACGCGGGCAGTGGCGACTCCATACTGTCAATAGGATAAGCCTCTATGCAAGACTGCGCGAAATAGTCGTCTTGTTGGCCGCGGGTTTGCTGGGCTTCGCGCGCCAGCAGGCCGTAGTCCACCGCTATGCCGCCGCGATAGCGCCGGAGATAGCGCAGATATGGGCTGAGCCAGCGCAAATCGGGTTGGGCATCAGGCGTAGGCCGACGCAAGCCGTAGCGCAGAGCCGTTTGCAGGGTATCGCGCAGGGCAAGTCCTTCACGCAGGTGGTGGGCCAGGGCGGTGTCCGTAGTAATGGGCTGTGCAGCCCAACGCATTAGGCGTTGGGCCGGTATAGGACCAAAGAGTGCATACAGCCGCTTTTCACATCGCCAGCGGAGGGTTTCCCCGGTTGACGCCTTATTCAATTGCACAAACCCACCGAAAACCCAGCCCGTGTTGCCCTCAAGCGTGCGCATGCGCAGCCACGGCTCCCAGAGCAGCGTGTCGCCCAGATATATGCCCGACAGGTAGGGGCTGACCTCGCCCAAGTCGAGGAGTGCCGCCCCCTCGGGCAAATGTTGCGTTGTCGTGCTACTCTCATCCGGCGCCTGCCGAAGGTGCGTGGCAACGGTTACGCGAGCATCTGAATGGTCCGCCGGGCCGCCATTGCAAGCAACCATCAGCACCACACCCAAAAGCCAGCCGGGGCTGCCTCTTTGAAACGCATAAACAGCAAAATGGCTCATCATGATCACCTGGTGGAATAACCAGGAGGTATGCCGAGCAAACGGAAGCCGCCCCATGAAAAGTACAACTTATCGCCATTAAAAAACCCTTAGAGTCCTTACAGTTTCATTTTCCAATAACATGCGACGCCTAACTTCGCCCTTCGTTTTTTACCAAAATATGACAACACTGGAAAAAACAACGCCCTTGAACGAACTGCACGGCCTGACGGACGCCGAAATAGCAAGCAGCCGCGCTCAATACGGCACGAATACATTGCAGTGGCATCAACGCCGGCAATTGGTGCACCTGATTGGAGAAACGCTTCGGGAGCCTATATTCCTCCTCCTGCTGCTGGCGTGTGCGCTTTATTTCATCCTGGGCGACCACACAGAGGGCTGGCTGATGGCAGCCGCTATTGTGTTTGTGGTGGTCATCGAGGTGGCGCAAGAGTACCGGAGCGAGCGGGCATTGGAGGCTCTCCGCCAGTACACGCAGCCGTTGGTACGGGTGCGGCGTGGTGGGCGCGAGTTACTGGTGCGTTCGGAGGAACTGGTGGTGGGTGATATTGTCCTATTTTCCGAAGGTGAGCGCCTGCCTGCTGATGCGGTGGTAGTGCAGCACAACGACCTGACGGTAGACGAGTCGCTGCTGACTGGAGAGTCGTTGCCCGTAACCAAATCGGCTCAGGCGCACGAGAATCGCCTGTATCAAGGCACGGTAGTCGCTACAGGTATGGGGGTAGGGCGCGTTGAGGCCGTTGGCAATGCTACGGAGTTTGGCCGCTTAGGCCGGGCCATTGAGACCATCAAACCCGAGCCAACGCCTTTGCAGCGCCAGTTGGAGCGCTTCGTGCGTCAGATGCTGTATGCCGGGCTGGCCGCCTTCGTGCTGGTGTTTGCCATCAACCTGTTCTATACCCAGCAGCTGGCTGCAGCGCTGCTGTACTCGCTATCGCTGGCCATGGCCATCTTGCCCTCGGAAATCCCGGTGGCTTTTGCCTCTTTCATGGCGTTGGGCGCCTACCGCATGAGCCGGCGCAGCATTCTGGTCAAGCAGCCCAAAACGGTGGAAAGTCTGGGTTCCGCCACGGTCATCTGTCTGGATAAAACGGGTACCATCACCGAAAATCGTATGACAGTGGCCGAAGTGCTCGACTATTCTGGCCGCGGCAAGTGCTTGGAATATGCCATGTGGGCCAGCGAACCCGAACCGTTTGACGCTATGGAAAAGGCCATTCACGAGGCCTACGCCCGCCAAACGCCCGAAGACCGCCGCCTACATTTCCGCCTGTTTCGAGAATACCCTCTGGGCGGAACACCACCCATGATGACGCATGTGTTTGCCAGTGTGCTGGGCGATGACTACCTGATTATAGCTGCCAAAGGCGCGGTGGAACGGGTACTGCGCGTGTGCCGGTCGGTGGACGACTCAACCCGCCGGGCCGTGTTGGAAAAAACGCAGCAATTGGCCGAGCGAGGCTATCGAATCCTGGGCGTAGCTTCGGCTGACTGCGACCCGAATATGCTACCGGAGCATCAGGACGATTTTGACTGGCAATTCGAGGGCTTAGTGGCACTGCACGACCCCCCAAAGCCCAATATCCGGGAGGTGTTCGAGCGCTTCTATGCCGCTGGCGTTCAGGTGAAAATGATTACAGGCGACCACCCGGCCACCGCTCTCAACATCGCCGAACGCAGCGGCCTGCGCCACGACGGGGCCACACTAACGGGCGAAGAGGTCATGAACATGACCACCGAAAGCTTGCGCCAATGCGTAGGCCGCACGTCCGTCTTCGCCCGCATGTTTCCGGAGGCCAAACTGCGCATTGTAGAGGCCCTGAAGGCCAATGGCGAAGTCGTGGCCATGACAGGCGATGGCGTTAACGATGCTCCCGCACTCAAGGCGGCTCAAATCGGCATTGCTATGGGACATCGCGGCACGGAAACAGCGCGCGCTGCCGCCTCCATGGTGTTGCTCGACGACGACCTGTCGCGCATGGTAACGGCCATCGAAATGGGCCGTCGCATCTACGCCAATCTGCGCAAGGCCATCCGGTACGTCATCAGCATCCATGTGCCCATCGTTCTGACCGTTGTGTTGCCGCTCATGTTCGGCTGGCCTTATCTGTACATGCTTGCACCGGTGCACGTGATCTTTATGGAACTGCTCATGGACCCTACTTGTGCAGTCGCTTATGAGAACGACCCTGGCGACCCGGACCTGCTGGAACAGCCGCCGCGCCGCAACCAGACATCGCTGTTCTCATTTGGCGAAGTTGTCTTCAGCCTCATTCAGGGGTTAGCCATCACGGCGGGCATCTTCGCGCTCTACCACTACGCTATTGCTCAGGGCGCGGTTGAAGCCAAGACACGGGCTTTTGTTTTTACCACGCTCATGCTGGCCAACATTTTCCTGACACTGGTCAACCGTTCGTTCGAGCACAGCATCGTGCGCACGTTGCGCTATCCCAACCGCACTTTATGGCTTGTGCTGATAATAGCAGCCACTATCCTGGCCGCTGTTCTTTTTGTACCTCCCATACGTGTGCTGTTTCAATTGGATGCGCTGGCCTTAAGCGAGTTGGGCCTTTGCGCCCTGACGGCATTCGTCAGCGTTTTCTGGGTGGAAGTGGGCAAGCGTTGGGCATAGCATCAGTCGGCATTTGCCCAAAAATACCCGCTCAAAGCGGCCCCGCCAATGTCTGCAGCATGTCAGCCACAATGGCATTTAGCCGTTCAATGGCCAGGTCGAGTTTCCATGCCTCGCGCCGACGCGGTTCTACGTAATTCGACAGGGCGCGTATTTCCGAAAAGGGTACCTCTGCCTGCAAACAGGCATAAAAAAACGCAGCGCTTTCCATCGTCTCCACCTGCGCCTGCGGGTATTTCTGCCGAATGGCCTCAATGGAAGGCGCATAGCCATGCACCCGACTGACGGTCAGGCCTGTAACTGCGGGCAAAAAGCGCGCCTCTGCAGCAGCCACGTTGCGCAACCATCCGCCGTCGAAAGGCGGTTCATCGGGATTGGCCAATCCCAATTCAAATACATCGGTGAAGCGCCCATCCGCCTCCTCGACGCCAATGTCGGCAAACCGATCGGCAATGACCTGCACCACATCGCCCAGCGTCAGCGAACGCTCAAATGCGCCTGCTACGCCCGCATGCAAGGCCCAGTCAGGCCGATACTGGGCAAAAAGACGACCCAGATGCCAGGCCGTTGCCACAGGCCCGATGCCGGTGATGAGCGGCAGCACGCGCAGGCTCCCTTGCGTAAAAACGCCATCCGGCCCTTTCTCAAAATCGCGCTCTAAGCGCGCCAGTACAGGCGCTATCTCAAACGGCGTAGCCGACACCAGCAAGACCTCCATAGATGTTTTTTCGGGTGAAAATACGCTCGTTCCGATGCGCGATGTTGCAATGGCGTACCTTTCGCCTCAAAAAACGAATATCCATGGCCCGCGAATGGTTTGCCGCCTGGTTCGACTCGCCTTATTACCACACCCTCTACCAGCGCCGCGATGAGCAAGAGGCCCGTTTTTTCATAGACCAATTGCTGAAAACCCTCGCCCTGCCGCCCGGGGCGCGCATCCTCGACTTAGCCTGCGGACGCGGACGGCATGCGCGTTATTTAGCCGAAAAAGGCTTCGATGTTACGGGCTTGGATATCTCCGAGAGCAGCATCGCCTATGCTCGATCGTTCGAGAATGACCGCTTAGCTTTTTATCAGCACGACATGCGCCAGCCCTTCCGCGTCAACTATTTCGACGCCGTGCTCAACCTGTTCACCAGCTTTGGCTATTTCGACACCGATGCCGAGCATGAGCGCGCCTTGCATAACGTACACACAGGCCTGAAACCCGGAGGGCTTTTCTTGCTTGACTTTTTCAACGCCTATTGGGTGCGCCGGCACTTAGTGCGCCGGGAGGAAAAAACTGTCAATGGAACGGTCTTTCACCTTAAAAAGAGCATCCGCTCAGGCCGCGTGTACAAGCGCGTTGAATTCGAGGCCAACGGACGCGCCTACTTCTTCCGCGAGCGCGTTCGGCTGTTCGATTTGAACGATTTTCAAGCAATGTTCAAGCGCGTTGGCCTGCACCTGCAGCAGACGTACGGTGGCTATGACCTGTCGCCTTTCAACGCCGAAACCTCCGAGCGCCTCATCCTGATCGCCCAAAAACCCGCATAAACGATGGCCTGGCTACAAACGCTCGACCTGGCACTTTTTCAGATCGTCAATCACCACTTAGCCAACCCGGCGTTTGACTTTCTGCTGCCGTTGTTTCGAGAAAAATGGTTTTGGGCGCCGCTTTACCTGTATGTACTTGCCTTCGCCTGGCAGCAATTTCGGAGGCGGCGTTTTTGGTTTTTTGTACTAAGCGTGGCGCTCTCCGTAGGTGCGGCGGATTTTATCAGCAGTTCCATCATCAAAAAAAGCGTCCAGCGGCTGCGGCCGTGCAACGATCCAGCCGTCAGGGAGACCGTGGCGCTTCGGGTTTCGTGTGGCAGTGGGTATAGCTTTACCTCATCGCACGCAGCCAACCACTTCGCATTTGCCGTTTTTGTGGGCGCTGCTTTGGGCAGGCGCATGCGTCGGTTGCGCCAAGGTCTTTTGGTCTGGGCGGGGTTAGTAGCATTAGCTCAAGTGTACGTGGGAGTGCACTACCCCCTTGATGTAGTATTTGGCGGTCTTTTGGGAGCGGGCATAGGCGGCGTATTCGCTGCCTGGTTTCTGAAGCGGGCGCCGTTTAATGGCGATTGGGCAAATTCGACACCAACCGATGCAGCAGGCTCAGCGCGCGCGTAACCAAAGCCGCACCAGAGTCGGGGTCTGGGGCCTCGCTGTGTTCCTCTTCGCCACGCATCACCTTTTCAGCGCTATACACATGTCCAATGACTTTTCGCCCGTTGGCAGCATCTATATTGACATACAAAAGGGAAAAGAGGCTAATGGCCAGCAAAAGAGCGCCTCCGAAACGCGAAAGTTGTTTTTGTTTCATGGTCAAAGCCGTATGTTGAATATCCAAAAAATCAGCTGGCATTTTCTATTAAACAATTAGACAACTTGCATGGCGCATAAGTTGCAATGCAGCCGATATTTTTTTGTTAAGATTGGCAAAAAGTTGCGCCCGACCGCGCAAGAAGATTTCATAGTTGCGGGCTCTCAGAAGACAGCCCGCACCTGCGCTCTGGCGGTGTGGATGACGCGGTTTTCGCCTGTTTTTCGACCATCGTAGAGGAGGCTGATCTGCATGGTTTTCGACAGTTGCCGGTCAAGTTGAAGCCCCCAGAGGTAATTGCGCCCGTTTTGGAGGCCTTCCAGCATAGCAAAAGCGACGGGCGAGTTGATGGCGCCATTGAAAGCAATATTGGCTAAGCTGGCGCGAGCGCGGATGTTGGTGGCGGCGCGAAAGCCGTTGCTATTGGGCGGACTGGCGGGCGCCCACGTGAGTTCGGCTCCCCAGGAGTGCTGGCGGGCATTTTCGGCGGCGGGTGGTGCGTTTTTGCCCTGAAAGAAGGTGTACTGGGCCGACAGGCGGAACACGGTTAGGGGTATCCAGGTGAGTCTGGGCGTGATTTTGCCAAAGCGAATGTCGAAGCGGCGGTTGCTGAACAGTTCGCTATCGTTGCGGCGCTGGCCTCGGGAAAGGTCGAGTTCTGTCGTCCAGTGAGTACTCAGGTTGAGGCGTCCGTGCCAGGTGAGTTCGGCTAAGCGGCGGCTTTCGGCGCCGACGGTGAGGGCTGTGCGTTGGCGATTGTCGGTGAAAGCAACAAAGGCGTCCCAACGGGGGTCGGCGCGGTTGACGTAAAGCGCCTGACGCGACACTGCCGACAGGGCCACCAGCGCAGAGTCGGCAATGTCGAAATCGAATGGGTTCCACACTTGTCCGTTTGCAGCGCTGGCTAACATGCGCCGCGACAGCTGCAGGTTGCTTTGCAGCGATAGCTTGCTCAGGCGGTACAGCCAGCGTTTTTGGCGCGAGATGCCCAGGAGGCGCGGCTCAATGCGCACACTCTGGTTGTAAGCAGTGTTGAGGGTGGGCAGGTAATCTGGCGTAGTAACGCCAATGCGGACGTAGTTGGCCTGGTCGGCGAAGACGGCCAGTTCCATTTCATCTAAGGTCAGCACGCTGTCCTGGTTGCGGTCCACCCAGGTGTACTGCCCCTCGCCAGGGTTGACGCGCAGGTAGGTGTATTCGATGCGCGGCGTCTGGCCCGAGCCGACCTCATAGCCACAGGTCAGGGTCAGCGCGTTTTTCCAGAAGTTAGCTGAGTAGTCTAAGCGTCCTAAATACGTCTGTTGAGGCTTCAGCGCAGTGAGTTCCGGGTCTTTGATGCGCAGTTGCCGCCAGGAGAGGTTCCAGTTGACCTGATGGGTGGCTCTTCCTGGGGTGGGCGCTGGTCGGTTCCAGGCGCCATTCAGGTTGGCTTCGTCCACGGCGGTGTTTTGGGAGAAGCCCTTGCCCACGGGCGCATAATCGTTGCGGCGCATCCAGCTGGCATTCCATCGCCAGGGAGCGCCCTCGTTGCCCCACTCGACGTAGGCACGGCCCAGGTCGTACCAGAAGCTCAAGGCCTGAAGCGAGTCGGTGGCCCTGATGCGGCGCTCATTTTGCTCGCGTTCGCCGTAGAGGCCGATCTTCACGAGCGGTTTTTTGTCGGAGGAGAAAAACGTTTTATTCAAATCGAATTTGGGTCTGGAAAAGCGCGTGTTTTCAGCGGGTGTTTGCGAAAACAGCACGTTGGTTTCTAACATTCCGTCGAAGCCGTTGCGTTGCCAACGCCAATGCGACAGGTGTCGTTGGCCGTTGTAATGGCCTGGGCGTGCAAAAGCGCCGAAGTCGTAGCGCACGCTGCCCCACTGCTGGCGCTGGAGGGCAATGCTGGCGCGCCCCCAGTGCTCGGCGACGGTGCTATCGGTGCCGGAGAGGTTCCACTCGCGCGAGAATTCGGCAGGGCGGTAAGGATTGAGTGGAGCGAAGTTGCGGGCCGCGTGTTCGTAGGTAGCCGTTGCCTGCAGGCTCCAGCCGGCTTGCCGGGCCATGGCAGGGAGCAGCTGGTGGCGCAGATGCGCAAATGCGGCCCAGCTCGTGTTCTCCGCGTTGCCTATCGGCGAAAAACGGTTGCGATCGTATCGGCTGAGCGCGGCCTCTGCGTGTATGTGTGTTCCTCCAGTAGGCTTCCACTCTCCGCCTGCGGCAAAGAGCTGGCGGCTTTCGGGAGCGATGAGGCGCACAATGGGTTCAAAATTTCCCTGCGGCTGGCAGCTGATGGGGTCGGGCGCCACCCAGCGGAATACGCGGCCATTGGCGCCGGTGGTCTCCTGTACGTAGTTGCCCTGGCCTCGCGGCACTTCGCTGAAACGCGCGGTAAAGCGCGCCTGCGTCGGATCGGTGGTGTAGCGTAGAAAGCGCACTGTTTGCCCGCAAACGACGGTGTCTGCCTCCGCATACCACACGCGCGTGGGATCGAGCGCAGCCTCGGCGGGCAGCGTGTCAATGCCTGTGGCGTAGGCCTTTTGCACGTCGTTGCCCACTTCGGCCAAACGTTGGATGTGCTCAGGGGCCAGATCGCGGGCACTGCCGGCTGTACGACTGTCCTCCTCGGAATAAGCGTGCAGATATACACGACCCGGGCCGAGGCGCTGCTCCACCTCAGCTAGGGCCGTCGAGCGCAGATAGGTCTGTACAGCGTACTCAAATTCAACGATAATCCGGCTGTCTTTGGAAAGAAGGCGGCGATGCGTGAACGTGAGTTCGCCCAAATTGTAGTCTATTACGTAGTCGTCCTCCAGGCCGCGGCGCAGCAGCATGCCGTCTAAGAAAACCTTTTCCGTGCCGGCCAGGACGATGATGAAACGCTCGCCATTGGCGCCCTGCAAGCGGTATGGCCCCTGGTTGCCCTCCTGGCCCGTGATGAGCTGGCGTTGGAACTTCCCTCGCGACACCGACATGGCTGTGCGCACCTCAGGCTGGCCGGGGCTGGCGGGTTGCCAGCGCACCATAGCGCCCTGTACACGCTTGAAATAGTTGGAAAAATAGCCGCTCGGCCGCGTCAGGTCGAGATCGCCCGCTGTCAGGGCCACATTTCGACGGCGCAGTTGAAGGAAAATGCGGTCGAATTCCTGCAGCTGGCGCGTTGTGCCGTCGGGCTGCAGCGGGATGGAATTGTCCGAAAGCGCAGCAGCCACTTCGATGTCGTTGCCCAACCGGCCCTCCAATTGCAGGTTGAGATTGGAATTGAACGTCAGGTTTTGGTTGTTGCCTAAGCCAATACCGCGCACGTAAGCGCCATGAGTGCGCAGCGCGCCCGTCTCCCAGGGAAGCACTGTGGGCTGAAATGGGCGATAATCGTAGGCAATGTCGTTGGGCTTGCCCGCGCGGCGGATGATGGCCGTATCCAACCGGAACACGGGTTGAGCCAGATTGACGGGCAAAACCCTGTACGCTACGCGCAACCGAACAACCTGGGGCACTGAGGCGCGCAAACGCGCTGTATCGGTGTAGAGCAGGTTGTTTTCCAGGCGAAACAGCGACGGGTCTATAGGCTGTCCGGTAGCCGAGTCCTGCACGGCGACTAAGTTGGGCGCCACCGTGAACGAGTCGAGCGCTTGCACCGGCACATACGCTTCGACAACCCGCCATCGAAGGTTTGATAGGGGCAGACCGACAGGCGTTTGGGCAGCGCTCTCGGTCATCGTCTGAGCGTTAACTCCTATCCAAAGCAGGAGGCGCCAGCAAGAAAAAAGTGCTCGCATCGCTTGCGTTAAGCGCGGTGTACAGTGGCGACTTACAGGGGACGCGCCTGCAGTCAGCAGCGTTGCCTGTGCGAGGCGCGGACGTGTTTTTACTGGCGGGTAGTATCCAAAAATATCGGCCGAACGGGCAAGGAGTCCCAGGGTGGCAACAGAGGAGGTTTCACCGGTTTGGGCGGGCGCAGCTGGCGCAACGAGTCCGCCACTTCGCGCATGGCCTCGGCCAAAAGCAGAGAGTCCACCAAGCGCTCCGCCTCCGCCAGCAACGCCTGACGACATTTCTCGGTCTCCCGTTTGCGAAATTCGGCCAAACGCTCCGCCACCTTTTCCTCAACGATGCGCTCCTTGTCGCCGCCACATCCGGCCCCGACAACTGCTAAAAGTGCCAAAATCGCCACCACCCCGTAGCGGCCAAACTTGTTTGGCCCGACCATGTCTGGCCTAAACATGCCTGCTTTAATGCCGCTCAGCATCGTCTCGCCTCGGAAATAGCCTTCCATTCCTCCGTAGCCATATCTGCGGCAAAAGTAGGACATGCAGCGTTCCTCTGGCAGCCTCCGTCATGCGGCTCGTTTGTTCATTTTGCCTTAACTTTGGGGCGAAGGCGAAAATTTGACGTTATCTGCTCTATTTTTTCATAAAAAAATGCTCTTGTGGTTATGCGCTTTTTTCTACTCTGTCTGCTCCTATTGACAGTTGTTTGTTCAACCTCAGCCCAGAACACCTCGTGCAACGGCGTTCGCTATAAAATGCCTGTGTTTGCCAGTTTTCAGCGAACGACCGTGCCCTATGCCACTGCCATCAACCAATTGGGGCAGACGATAACCCTCTCGATGGATGTCTATGAGCCGCAAGGCGATACGGCGAAGAAGCGTCCAGTGGTGGTACTGGCGCATGGCGGCAGTTTTATTTTTGGCAACAAATCCGACATGGCGCGCTGGTGCGAGCTGTTGGCACGACGCGGCTATGTGGCGGCTTCCATTCAGTATCGGCTCTATCCAGTCTTCCCTTTGGGCTTCCCCGACTCGACCAAGATCATGGACACGGCTGTAAAGGCCGTGGGCGACATGAAGGCAGCTGTGCGTTACTTTCGGGAAGACGCAGCTACCCAGAATCGCTTTCGCGCCGATGTGGAGCACATCTACGTGGGCGGATACTCGGCGGGCGCCGTAACGGCTTTGCATACAGCTTTTTTGGATAAAGACGACGATATCCCGCCGTTCATGCAGGCGCTTATCGCCAACAATGGCGGTTTGGAAGGCAACAGCGGTAGCCCTACCAATCAGCAGTACTCCTCGGCAGTGGGTGCGGTGCTCAACCTTTCGGGTGGTCTGTATCGCCGCGGCTGGATTCGCGCCGACGAGCCGCCTGTGGCCAGCATACACGGCACAGCCGACGCTACTGTGCCCTACACGACAGGGGTGGCCGCAGGCCTGGCTTACTTAGAGGGCAGCGGCGTGTTGCACCCCAAGGCACTGCAAGCCGGCACATGGTCGTACCTGAAAACCATACCTGGCGGCGGCCATACCAACATCTACGAAAACGCCGCCTACGCGCAGCCGCTCAACGACTACTGGATGCGCGCCTGTGCCCTGCTCGAACACCTCACCTGCTACCAGCCCGACCCGGAGAAAACCACCAACACCGAGACGCCCGCTCCTAGTGTCGGAGCCTGGAGCATCTACCCCAATCCCGTCTCAGAAGGCCGCATTTGGGTGCAATTACCCGCCGAGTCCCCCGATAGCGCCTTTGACTTATTGCTGTTCGACCTTCAAGGCCGCGAAGTGTCGAGAGCGCGCCTAAATGGGCCCAATACCTGCGAAACAACAATACCGGACATTCCTGCAGGGGTGTATATGGCGCTGTTGCGCAGTGCCTCTGGCGTTTGGGGCACCCAAAAAATAATGCGTCAATAACCGCCCATAAAAATGCCTTAAGCGCTACTTTTGCTGTATGATCATCGCCAACCCGATGTCCGACTACGTGTTTAAATATCTAATGTCCAACGAAAAGTTGGCCAAAAAGATATTGTCGGTCATTTTAGACAAAGAGGTAGTACAACTGCGACCCGCTCCGCGGGAGATAACGGTTCAAACGGGCAGGGGCAAGCGGCGGTTGACGCAATACCGCATGGACTTTCGTGCCGTCCTCCGCGATGCCAGTGGCAGGGAAGAAGAGGTCATGCTGGAGTTGCAAAAGTCAAAACTGCCTACCAACATCCTCCGCTTCCGCTCGTATTTAGGGTGGGTGTATGCTGGCCAGCCCATGCAAAAGGTGAAAGAACCTGCCGGTGGCGTAGAGGAGGCAGCGGTCGCTTATGCACCGCTGCCCATCATAACTATCTACATCTTGGGGTACAACCTCAGAGATATTCCCTATGCCGCCATCAAAGTGAACCACCGCGTGATTGACCTCTCAACAGGAGAAGAAGCGCAGGTAGAAAGCCCAGACTTCTTAGACCTGCTCACGCACACCACCTATGTCATTCAGGTTCAGCGCCTACCCGATGAGGTTAGCACGCCCCTGGAGCAGTTGCTGACTTTGTTCGACCAACGACGGGTTGGGCCGCGTTCGTTTGAACTGTCAGTGCCTAAGCCGCCAAAAGATTTCATGGATATCGCACAATACCTGCAGCGTCCATTGCTGGAGGAGGATATGCTGCGTGAGATCATCGAGGAAGAGTGGGAAAATATGGATGCCTCTGCTGTTGAGGCCTTAGAGGCCCGGTTGAAACAGCGCGAGGAAGATGTCCAGCAGGCGTCTGAGTCTGCAAAAAAAGCCCGAAGGCAACTGAGAGAAGTCAAAAAACAAGTGGAGCAAGCCCGACAGCAGGCAGAGCAAGCCCGACAGCAAGCAGAGCAAGCCCGACAGCAAGCAGAAGAGGTTAAAAAACAGGCAGAAGAAGCCCAAAAACAAGCTCGACTCAATGCGCTTAGATTGGCTCGAGTGTTGTTGCAGTCTGGCGCCTCGATACAGGAGGCGGCACTTCAGAGCGGGCTAAGCGAGGAGGATGTGCGGCGTTTGCTGTCGGATCAATAGCAATGCTCCTCGCATAAGGCCCTTCTTACGTTTTTCTAAAGCCATTCCGGCAGTAAGGCGTGCCAGTAGCGGTCAAACGGGTTTGGCCCTAAAAGTCTCATAACCAGCGTTTTCTATGAAAATAGAAGAGCATCCCTCCCGCCGCAAGCGCCATGAAGCCCAGTACGGCAAAGTAGCCATAATGCCAGCGCAACTCAGGCATATGGTCGAAGTTCATTCCATAGATGCCAGCGACGAACGAAAGCGGGATGAAGATGGTGCTGATGATGGTCAGCAGACGCATGATGTTGTTCAGGCGGTTGCTGATTTCGGCCTGGTAGAGCGCTTCGATGCCCGCCAGAATTTCCCGGCAGTTGTCGGCGCCATCGAGAATCTGAACGACATGGTCGGCTAAGTCGCGCAGGTAGAGTCGGCTGGCGTCGTCAATCAGGTCGCTCTCGGTTCGGTACAGGCGCAAGGCGGCGTCGCGCAGCGGCATGAGGAAGCGCCGGAAGTGGGTCAGTGCGCGTTTGATATTGAAAATACGGGCCTTAAGGTGGTTGGTAGTCGAGGGCTGATAGATCTGATCCTCCAATTCGGCCAGACCGCTTTCTAAGTCGTCCAGGACGGTGTAATAGTTGTCCACTACGGTGTCGAGTAGGGAGTAAGCCAAGTAATCAGGGCCTTTTCGGCGCAGGCGGCCGGCGCCTTTGCGTATGCGCTCGCGTACGGTTTGAAAGGTATCATCGGGGTGCTCCTGGAATGAGACGACAAAACGCCGACCTAAGAAGACACCGATTTGCTCGCTGAGCAATTCGCTGCTGCCCACGTCGTAGCGCAGGTTATGAACGATGAATAGCAGCGTTTGATCATATTCTTCCATCTTGGGCCGCTGATGCGTATTGAGCACGTCCTCCAGTGCAAGCGCATGAAGGCCAAGGTCAGCGCCTATGCGCTCCACTAAGCCAGTATCGGTCAGGCCGCGTACATCTACCCAGAGCACATGGGTAGGGTCGGGTCGCCATTCGGTCGAATAGCGGTGTTGCTCTAAGCATTCTGCTTCATTGTATCGAGTGGCGTGTACTGAGACGCGCACCGACGTGTACTCGCCCGTGTACACCAACGTGCCGGGCGGCAACCCTTTTTTGCGACTTTTTTTCAGACGTCTCTTACTCATGGCCTCAAGTGCGCGGCGTCCATTTGATTTCTTCCACGCCAGCCTGATGCCCTAAATGGCGTGCCAGCACGAAGAAATAATCCGAAAGGCGATTGAGGTATTGCAAAACTCCCTCGGGCGCTGTCTCTTGCTCGTGCAGCGCTACTACAACGCGCTCGGCGCGCCGGCAGACGGTGCGGCACACATGCGCCAGCGAAACCGTTGGAAACCCGCCAGGCAGAATGAAATGTCTTAACGGCGGCAGTTCTTGAGTCATGGCGTCTATAGACTCTTCCAACAAAGTGATATCACTGGTTTTCAGGTCAGGCGGCATCGGCGGTCCGGCAGGGTCAGCAGCCAGCGCGGCGCCAATAGAAAAGAGCCGATGCTGAATTTGCTGCAACAGCACACGCACCGGCTCTTCGCTGAGAGAGTCGTGTAGGAGGCCGATAAAGGCGTTCAGCTCGTCCACGGTACCATAGGCTTCAACGCGGATATGGCTTTTCGACACCCGACTGCCTCCGAAAAGCCCCGTCTGGCCGGCGTCGCCCGTCTTGGTGTATATCTTCATGCGTATCCCTACTGATTGCCGCGCTTGCCGGCCGCGGGCGCTGGAGAGGCTCCCTTCAAAGCATCAGGCGCAAGTTGGGGCGTCAGCGCACCAGGCTGAGGGGCTGCTTGCCCATCTTGTGCTTTATGTAGAGCGTCAACTCCCGTAGAGCTGGCGGCGCTTTTTTTAGCATCTCCAGGCTTGACGATGTTTACTTCGCGGCCGTTCAATGCCTCCCAGGTATAGGGTGCCCACTGACTAATAGGCTCTTTCAGCCGCTCGTTCTGGGTGCGGCCCTGAGCCGTCTCCATATGCTTAAGAAAATATGCTTTCAGGCCAGCACTGCGGCTTTCTAAGGCCTTGGCATATACTTCGTCCGTAGCCAGAGGTATCAGCTCCAAACAGGTCTGCATGTGGTCGTTCAGGGTCGCGCCGTCCAACAAGCGAGTAAATTCAAACAGTTCGTTGAGCGCTTTAGCGTCTTTGGCAGAGGCCCTCCGGACAAGGCCTTTGTAATCCACCTGCATCTGCTGAGCAACGCCCAAGACCGCATCCGACACAAAGACACCTTTTTTTTGGGAGAAGACCGGGGCAGACAAAGCCATTAGCAAGGCCGCGAGAAACCATGTTTTTTTCATAAAACGTTGTTTTTCTGTGTTAAAATGACATTTAATATCTGAAGGAAGTTTTCAGCCGCGGCAAAACTACGCACGCCGACACACACGGCCATTGCCCCCTCCAAAAGGCCGACTGCAAAGGTGCAAAGGGTTTTCCGATGGTGATATGCTGCCTGCCGTAAAGACGTGCAGATTATCTCGCGACTCTGGCAGATGTGCCGGAAAATCTTCGTGTCTTTGCATTCAAATGTATAAATAAAGAAATGTGATGGCCCACCTGTTGTATTTACCATCTTTTTCACAGCGTGGATACCTAAATGCTGTGATAGAGATCCCTGCGGGCACAAATCAGAAATACGAATTAGACAGGACAACCGGTCTGCTGCGCCCCGACGTGCGCGAGGGCCAGGCGCGCGTAGTGGCGTTTCTGCCTTATCCGGTCAATTACGGTTTCATTCCGTCCACCCTCATGGACAAAGAGCGCGGCGGCGATGGCGATCCTTTAGATGTCCTGGTGCTGGCCGAGACGCAGCCGCGGGGCAACGTGTTGGAGGTCGTGCCCATAGGTCTGATGCTACTTCAAGATGGCGGAGAACTCGACCACAAAGTACTGGCCATACCGGCAGACCCGGCCTTGCGCACCTTATCCGTAAATTCCTGGGCTGAGTTTCAGCAGCGGTACAGCATCATCCGGCATATGTTGGAGCTGTTCTTTCTCTACTATGATGGCTTAGGCGTCATGACGCCCATGGGCTGGGCTAACGAGGAGGCTGCCTTGGAGGAAGTTAAAAAATGGAGTCTTTCGCCGCGCTGACCAACTATTAGCCACTGCGCACGTTTTAGCGTGCGTTTTACCCGCTGTATGCTGACGGAACTGTGCCCACTTGCTCGCGTCAGCCGCTGTGTTACGCCAGCGGCCTTAGAGGAGCATTATGCCTTTTTTCCCACCATCGAAATGGCTGCTGCAGATTGGGAGGCTGCCGCGCCGACAGACAACATATTTCTGAGTCGGTGTTATCTGAAGGCTTTAGAGGAATGTCCCCCACCGGGAATGCGCGCCAGCTACGTCGTTTTCTACCGAGAAAATACGCCCATTGGCGTGGCTGTACTGCAACAAATTGCCTTCGATGGGCGCACACATTTACGGGATTTGACCACCAGCGCAGGCAGCAAAAGTTGGCTCCGATATGTATTACCGCCTGTCAAACGGTGGATAGCCAACTGTGTGCGAGGTCAGGTAATGGTATGTGGCCATCTGCTGCTAACCGGTCAGCACGGCTTTTACTTTGACCCGAGGGCAATCGGCCCCTATCAGGCGATCCTCCTACTCCTGAGAGCGTTAGAAGAAGCCGCTCAGCGCCGGCGCCCTGCAGCAGTGCTGATTAAAGATGTCCCGCCAGCATACAAAGTACAGGGAACTGCGCTTTCGCAGGCAGCATACACGCCCTTCCGCGTCCAGCCCAACATGGTGTTGCCGCTACCTTACCCGACCTTCGAGGACTACTTAGCTGCCATGACCACCAAGTATCGCACGCGGGCCAAGAGAGCATTCAAAAAAGCAGCGCCCTTAGCGCAGCGACACCTCAGTCTGCGCGAAGTTCAGCAGGCTCAGCAGCAGCTGCATGCGCTCTACGCCGCCGTAGCGCGTCGCTCCGGGTTTCACTGGGTGGGCCTCCACGAAAACTATTTGCTTGCGCTCAAGCGACATTTGGGCGACGCCTTTCACATAGTAGGCTGGTATCGCGATGGCGTCCTGGTAGGTTTCCATACTGCCATTGAAAACGGCCCGGTCATGGAAGCGCATTTTTTAGGTTATAATGAAGCAGTCAATGCCGAGTGTCAACTGTATCTCAATATGTTATACGACTTAGTGCGACTGGGTATCGAGCGCGGCAGCGAGCGTGTAGTGTTTGGGCGCACTGCCTTAGAGATCAAGAGCTCGGTAGGCGCTCAACCGCAGGCGCTCGACCTCTATCTTCGCCTGCAACATCCGATAGGGCGGCGCCTGTGCGCACCCTTGCTAAACTACCTTACGCCTCGGGAGCACTGGCTGCAGCGGCATCCCTTTAAGCAGGGCTTTGCAGAAAGCAGGCTTGAACGGGTAGCCCTTGGCCTAAAAAAAGATTAGGCAGCAAGCGAGTATAGCAAAGTAGGCGCCCTTACTGTATCATCTGAAACAAATACCCCTACCTTTGAGCGCCGACAAAACCCGGCGTCTTAGACAAGATGAAAAAACAAATTCGCACGCTCATCGCTGAGGGAAAGACCAAAGAAGCCTTAGAAATGCTCATGAGCGTCAAGCCGAACGAAGCCACCCTATTGCTGGCGCGCTACAACCGCGCCAACCAGCAGTACCGCGAAGGCCTGATTGATTTCAAAGAGCACGGGCTGGAAATGGCCCGGATAAATGTTGCTGCCGTAGAAGCAGCGCCAGACGCTCCGGAGCCGGAACCCGATAACAAGCCATTAACGTCGAGGCCTCAGTCGAAGGTTTTTATTTCTTACAACCACGGCGATGCAGAAGTAGCGCGACGAGTACGCGATTACCTGAGGCAGCAGGGCGTCCAGACCATTCTGGACGAGGACGACATGCCGGCGGGCATGAACATCATGGCCTTCATCCAGCAGTCGGTGCGCGCATGCGACGCTATGATTTCCATCGTCTCGGAACGCAGCCTGAAATCGGGCTGGGTAGGTCAGGAAAGCGTAGCAGCCATGTACGCCATCTGGTTGGCCGATAAAAAATTCATCCCAGTGCGGTTAGACAGCGTCGCCTTTGATATTGACTTCCAAATTGCTGCTCAGGAGGCGCTCCAGCAACGCCTGCAAGAAATGGATGAAAAAATTGCGCGCCTGCGGCAGGCGGGCGGCGATACGCGCGCTTTCGATGACGACCGCGAGCGGCTTTTTGAATTGAAGAACAACTTAGGCAAGATCATCCAGCAACTGAAAAGCGTGTTGGCACTGGATATTTCGGGCGACAAGTTTGAGATGGGTATGCGTAAGGTGGTGGAGAGTATTCGTTCAAAGTAATCTTCCTCCTTACAAAATAAGGCTCCTGGCTTACTGCAGTAGCATTGGTGATCGCCTACGCAGATGTTCGCATCCAATTACTTAGAGCGCGGCCCAAAAATTAGGCTCCCAATGCGCACCATCGTGCTGCCCTCCTCGACGGCAATTTCCCAGTCGGAGGACATGCCCATAGAGCATTCGCGGAAGTAAGGCGCCTCGGCAAAGTAAACGCGTTTGAGTCGTTCAAAGATATTGCGCAGATGGCGAAATTCAGCACGCACTTTTTCGGTATCATCGGTGAAGGTGGCCATACCCATGACGCCGCACAATCGGACGTGCCTCATGGCTTTGAATGAAGCGCTTTGTAACAATTCATCTGCCTCATCCTCGGAAAGGCCATATTTGGTTTCCTCTTCAGCGATGTGGAATTGGAGCAGGCAGTCTATGGTACGGCCGATTTTGGCCGCCTGTTTTTCGATTTCTTCCAAAAGCCGCGAACTATCCACTGAATGAATCATATAGATGAACGGCGTGATATAGCGCACTTTGTTGGTTTGCAAATGGCCGATGAGGTGCCATCGAATATCGGCGGGCAGATGGGGCGCCTTTTCCAAGAGTTCCTGCACGCGATTTTCGCCAAAATCGCGCTGGCCGCGTTGGTAAAGTTCCAGAATGCGTTCGATGGAGTGGGTTTTAGAAACAGCAACCAAGGTTACGCCGCGTTCCTGAAGATTTTTTAACAGTGCCTCGTACATGTTAAACGGTTAAATTTTAGCGGCCAAAATTAAAGACGCCCTACCTTCGCGCACGACTACATTGCTTGAACAATCTTCCATAATCAACTTTGGGCCTCCCATGAGCAAACGACTCACGACTCTGACCATGTTTCGAGCGATCCTGCCTGCTGCTTTCGGTATCGCCTGCCTTTTAGGAGCATCGCGCGTGCTGGGGCAGCCCTGCCCTTCGTTGGGGCAAAATGCGACGTTTACGTCCAGCAGTTGCCGTCCAGGGCTGACGCCGTGTACGTTGTGCCCAGGGGATGAATTTACGCTGCGTGCTACAGGCACAGGGTTACAGCCGGGCGTATGCGTCAACTGGTATTACGGCACAACGCCTAATTTCAACCCCTACAATGGCCAGGGTACGCTGTTGGGCTGCTCCAAGGTACGCGCGAAGCCACCGAACTCGTGTGGTTCGTGTCCGAGGATACTGGCGCTTTTCGTGAATGCCTGCGGGACGGAGCAAAACAACGAGATGATGGCCATCTGGTCAGGCAGTGGTTTTTATGTGGATGATGCGACGCTGACGTTCCCAAACAACAGCGCCGGCGATGCTGACATCGGCGTGGGATGCTCCTGGCAGCAGCCGAGTGCTAATGCTATTGCCAGCATCCAGTCCATCTGCTCCAATGCTGTCGTTGTCGGTGCGGGGCCCGGCGATGTGGTCCCGCCGGGAGTACCAGTGGTGATTTTTACCAGCGCTGCCTACGACTATAATTATAATTTTGGCAGTCTATGTCCGCTATCTCCGGTGATTTACGTGATGCAGAATGGCTGTACGCGCAACGGCGAGGCGTTCCCGAACAGCGGTGGCTCGCAGACGGTAACGTTCGGGCTGACGTGCGGCTGCTCGTGGAGCACGACTTATAATACAGCGCAGCTGGTGGGCGGCGATGGGGCTTTTGTGACGGATGCCGGCTTTCCGAATTTTTATGGCAACGCGGGTTGCGGTTTTCCCAGCATACCCGGTGGTGGCGGCGGGGGCGGAGGTGGTTCGCCTATTGAAATACCGCCTTACACTGCCACTGTAACGCAGGACATGTGCAATAAAGGCCCGTTCTGGGTAGTAGGTATTGTGGAGCCGCTGCCGCCTGGCTGCAACCAGACGTTTACTAATTATATGGCCTTCAATGTTATCTGCCCCCAGCCAAATCTGGGTGTGGCGGACGTCTGCCAGAACGGCGGGCCATTTGACCTGACCAAGATCCAGGATCCGGCTGTGCCTAATGGAACGTGGTCCGGACAAAATGTGAATGGGTCGTTTTTTAATCCGTCGGGTCTTTTAGGGCCGCAGGTGCTCACTTTCACAACGGCACTGTGCAACATAGCGAGCCAGACAACCGTAACCGTACATTCCCCTCCATCCGCAAGTATCAGCCCGATACCTACCGTCTGCCCTGGCCGCTCAGTACAGCTGGTGGTCAATTTCACTGGGCAGCCAGGATGGTTGTTTAACCTTCAGGCAGGCAATAATACCATTGGTTCTTTTGCAGTCAACGAGCCCAAGTGGGTGTTCCCGATTTTCCCTACTGCCACAACGACCTATACTATTCAAGGTTTGGAGGACGCCTTTTGCAAAGGTCCGAATGCCAGCGCCTTAGCCGTGGTTATGGGCGCGCCCTCCTGCACGTTGACGCGCATAGGCCCAGATACCATATGTGCAGGCCAGCGCGATACGCTGCGGGTGCAGTTTTCAACCAGCAATCCGCCATATTCTTTTGTATATTCTATCAACGGCGTTAATCAGCCAGCCATTAATACGAATAATAACCCGCATACCTTCCTGACACCGCCGCTGCCTGCTGGACGCCACATATTCCAGCTGGAAAGTGTCATGGCCGATAGTTGCATCGGTATTCCCAGCGGACGCGACACTGTCTTTGCCCGCCCAGCACCACGGGCGACCTTCCTTAACGACACACTCAACTTGTGTGTCGGACAAAGGGATACGCTTCGCATAAAGCTTAGGGGTCTACCGCCTTTCCGATTGCAATATTCTGTGCGGACGGATACTATGAAGGCAGATACGCTGCCGCTGATTACGACGACCGATACGCTGCTGCGCATCCCGATTACGCCGCCGTTGGGCACGACGGTGTATCGCATTTTCTTTGTAGGCGACAGCCTGTGTGAGTCCACGGTGGGCGATACCTTGGTGGCCTTGGTGGGAAATCCGCCCTCGGCAACGCTATCGGGTAACGCTACGATCTGCGCCGGCGACTCGACCAATCTAAGATTTACATTCACCGGTACACCGCCGTTTGTTTTCACTTATGCCATCAACGGCGTCGCACAGCCACCTGACACTGCCTTTTCCAGCCCAAAAATACTCCGGGTTTCGCCGGACAGTACCTCTACTTACACGCTGACGAGTGTGCGCTCTAATGGCTGTACCGGCACAGTATCCGGCTCGGCAACAGTAACTGTTTCGCCGCCACTGACGGCGACCATCTCTGGCGGAGGACAAATTTGTCAGGGAGGCAGCGGCACGACCATCACCATCACCTTCACCGGAACAGGGCCTTACACCGTGGTCTATCGAGCTAACGGCAATCCACAGCCCGCCATTAACACAAACAGCAATCCACTGGTAATACCGGTTAATCCGCCCAATGGCGTCTTTTACACGCTGCAGAGCGTTAGCAACGCCTCGGGGTGTCCGGGTACAGTGGATGGCGTTGCTGTGGTGGCCGTGTTCACGCCTTCTACGGCGGAACTGAAAGGCGACATCACGGTGTGCGAAAACGCAGACACGTCCTTAGTGGTGGATTTCACGGGCAGCGGCCCATTTCTGTTGGAGTATTCCATCAACGGCGTAGTTCAGCCGGTGGTAGAGACTTTTGATGACCCTTACCTCATTCCAGTAAAGGTAAACTCCACAACGGTATATCGGCTTGTCAGCGTCGAGTCGCCGGGGTGCATCGGTTCTGTGAGCGGGCAGTCCACAGTATTTGTCAACTATCCGCCTACTATAGAAAACTTGCTGATTTTATGCAATTTGGTGGATCAGACGTATACCGTTCAATTTGACGCCCTTGGTAAACCGCCGTTTTCGGTAACAGGCGCAGGTGGCAGCTTCGTGGGCAATCGCTTTACGAGTGTGCCCATACCCATTAATGCTCCTTACGACCTGCGCCTGAGCGACGCAAACAAGTGCACTCCGTTAGCCATCCAGGGCCTTTCGCAATGCTTCTGCCTGACGAATGCCGGTGATATTGATACGGCTGCGATAACTGCCTGCGTAGGCGACACTCTGTCTGGTGCCTTCCTGGGCTTCGAAGAATTGGAAGCAGAAGACTCTCTGATTTTTGTTTTGCACACCAGTCCGACCGACTCGCTTGGGACGATTATTGCGGTTGCTCCAGAGCCGACCTTTGTCTTCAACCCGGCCACCATGAGCATTAACACAACATACTACCTTTCGCCGGTGGCGGGCAATAAAGGCGGCCCACTGGGTGTTCTGTTAAGCGATCCCTGCCTATCGGTCAAAAAAGGCGCGCCTGTAGTGTGGAGAGCCAAGCCTACGGCAGCCATTTCGGGCAACTTTGACCTCTGTGTCGGCGGAACAGCCCTCATTCCCGTCGCGCTGACGGGTACACCGCCGTTCAACCTGACCTACACACTGAACGGGCAACCGCAAACGGCAACGGCAACGCAAAATTCCTTCACTATCAGCGCTACCTTACAGCAAAATGCCACCTTCCAACTGATGTCGGTATCGAATGCAGAATGCTCAGGAACTGCATCGGGCACAGCCAACGTAACGGTACATCCACCGGTGGTATTGGATAACGTAACCGTTACCTGCGCGCCCGACAATCTGACGTTTGTCTTAGAACTCGATGTGGTGCAGGGTGATCTGCCATTTGTTTTGTTTACGGGTTTGTTGGGAGGTTCCTACAACCCTGTGACGGGCCGATACATCAGTGCACCAACGCCGCCGCCCGTAAACTACCTGATCACGGCGCGTGACCGGTGGCAATGCGGCACCGATACAGTGAGTGGCACCGCCACCTGTCCTTGTGTGACGGACGCAGGCTCCATGACGCAGCCACTGCTGACGCCATGTGCAGGTGAAAGCGTCTCTGTTCCGCCTACGGTAGGCGCTAAATTAGGCCCGATTGATACCCTGCTCTACGCTTTAGTAACCACCAATTCGCCCACGACCTGGACGATCCTCGCGCTGAGCAACACGCCTTCTTTCGCCTTTAATCCGGGCACGATGTCGCCAGGTATCCCCTATTATATTTTTGCACTGGCAGGCATCCCTAATCCCGCTACCGGCATAGACCTCAATCACCCGTGTGCCTCTGTGTCGCCAGGCGCTACCATCATCTGGCAGCCTCGACCAACAGTGAGCCTCACTGGGGATGCCAGCCTGTGCGCGGGCGACTCTACCACGCTGCGCTTTACCTTCACGGGTGTGCCGCCATTCACGGCAACATACCAGATTGGTGGTGTCAACCAGCCACCCATTAATACCAACAACACGTTGTTTACCTTAGTTGTCAAGCCCAGCGCTACGACCACCTACAGCCTCGTCAGCGCCACGGGCAACGGCTGCCCGGCCGACATCAGCGGTGGCGCTACGGTTACTATCAATCCCTTGCCCGTCATCCAAAACCTGAGCACGAATTGCAACCCGGCAACGCTGACCTACACCGTTACCTTCAACGTAGCGGGCGTCAGTAACCCCACGGTGAGCGGGCTGAACGGCTCCTTTGTGGGCAATACCTTCACCTCCGCCCCGCTCAACAGCGGTCAGGCGTACAGCCTGGTCGTTTCATCGCCGGCGGGATGTACTGCTACGGCTACTGGCTCCGCCACTTGCAACTGTATTACGAATGCCGGCACCATCCCGACACAACCGCTAAACGTATGCTTGCCCGACTCGGCGCGCACGGCCAATGCGGTGAATACGACGCTGGCGCCTGGCGAAATTTTACAGTACATCCTCTACCAGAACCCGGCGACGCTGCCAGCAGGTATTCTCGCCGTGAGCAGTACGCCGGTGTTTGGCTTTCAGCCCGGTATGCAGGCGGGCACGACCTACTACATTTCGGCAGTGGCCGGTCTGCCCTCTCCCTCAGGTGCAGTGGATCCGCTCAGCCCATGCCTCTCGGTGTCGCCGCCTGTGCCGGTTGTGTTCCGCAATCGCCCGACGGCGACCATATCGGGCGACACCACCGTGTGCACCAATAGCAACGCGCTCTTCCAAGTGCGCTTCACGGGCACGGCGCCCTTCCAGTTTGTGTACCGAATCAACGGCGTACCGCAAAACGCGGTGTCGGCCCCGCAAAACGTGTTCACCATTTCGAGCAATAACGTACAGCAGCCCCAGCTCTTTGAACTGGTGTCGGTGCAAGACCAGTTCTGCACCGGCACGGTGAGCGGTACGTATCGCATTCGCGTCCAGGATGGCCCGACTGCTGCCATCAATGCAGCGCCTGCTGCCTTATGTACAGGAGATAGCGCTACTCTGACGCTGACCCTAACGGGTGGCACAGCCTATAATGTAACACTGACTGGCGGGGCAGATCCCATCTCGTTGAATAACATCCAGAGCGGAGCCACCGTGCGCGTCAGCCCTTCGACGACAACGACTTACATCATCAGCACACTTGTCGCCCAGGGCAACCAGTGCCCACAAAAAATCGGACCGGGCGCCACGGTAAGGGTGTCGCCACCTATAGCACTGAACGCCAAACTCTCGGACTATGGCAATGGACACAACATCAGCTGCTCCGGCGAGGCCGATGGCTTCATCGCGCTGCAACTGAGCGGAGGCATACCGCCCATATCCGTTCAGTGGAGTAATGGAGCACAGGGGCCAGATCTGAAAAATGTAGGTGCGGGCACGTACGTGGCTACGGTGAGGGATAGTTTGGGCTGCTCGCGGCGCGACAGCTTCACCCTGTCGGAGCCACCGCGCACAGAAATTCTCACCCGGGTAGAGCCACCGCGTTGCTTCGGCGAGCGCAACGGACGCATTTTGATAACCAGCATCCAGGGTGGCTTAGGCCCGTATGCCGTGGGCTTGAACAATGGGCCTACACGGGTCATCTCCACCCTGCCGGTCATCTTCCCGGACTTAGGCTCCGATAACTACACGGTGAAAGTGTTGGACGCCAACGGCTGCGACAGCGAACTGGGCCTCATTATGCCAGACCCGCCGCAACTGGTCGTTGTCCTGGGGCCTGATACCACCCTCTACTTAGGCGACAGCGTGCGCTTAGAGGCGCTTGTTGCGGGCCCTCCGATAGCCGCTTTCTCCTGGACGCCAACGCTGGGGCTGAATCCGCCAAACTCGCTGACCACTTTTGCCAAACCAAGCCGAACGACGCGCTACACCGTAGAAGTACGCGATACGGCTGGTTGTGTGGCCCGCGATGAAATTGTCGTGAATGTGCTCCGAGAACCGCGCATTTACATTCCAAACGTCTTCCAGCCGGGTTCCAGCGCTAACGGTGCCTTCTTTGTCTCGGCAGGGCCAGAGGTGATCAACATTCGCTCTATGCGCATATACGACCGCTGGGGCAACTGTGTATTTGAGAAATTTGACGTGAAGCCCAATAACCCGGCACTCGGTTGGGATGGACGCTGGCGCGGCCAAAACGCTGCTCCAGGTGTTTATGCCTACGCAATTGAATTAGAGTATTCCGACGGCACAACAGAGATAAAAGCGGGCGACATAACTATCGCCCGATAAGGCACTATAGGCTCATTCCGATACTCGGGTGGCGGCTTAAAAGTCCGTCATCCTAATATCGCTATGGCAATAAAATGAAACAGAACGCTGCCATTTTGTCATCAGGTCTCAAACTGCTGTCTTACCTTTGCGCCGCTAAAAAAAGGGCATATTGAATGACACACGAGGAGCAAACGGTTGAACAGGGGTTGAAAGCCATAGATGAAGCCCGTCAGGGCAGTGCTCTATACAAAGAAGCCTGGGCAGAAGCCGCTGCGCCGGCGAGCAAGCGCTTTTATATCGAGAGCTACGGCTGTCAGATGAATTTCAGCGATTCGGAGATTGTTGCTGCCATTTTGCATGAAATAGGCTACGCTCCGACGCGGAATGTGGAGGAAAGTGACCTCATCCTCATCAATACCTGTTCTATTCGGGAGAAAGCGGAAGAGACGGTGCGCAAGCGCCTTCGCGTGTTCGAGACGGTCAAAAAGCAGCGCCCGGGTACGCTGGTCGGCGTGTTGGGCTGCATGGCCGAGCGGTTGAAAAAGCGCTTTCTGGAAGAAGAGAAATTAGTGGACCTTGTAGTAGGCCCCGACGCCTATCGCGACCTGCCTACCCTCATCGGCAGCGCCGAGGGCGGGCAGCGCGTGGTGAACGTATTGCTAAGCCGAGAGGAGACGTACGCCGATATCAGCCCGGTGCGGTTGGACAGCAACGGCGTTACGGCATTTATCTCCATCATGCGCGGCTGTGACAATATGTGCTCGTTTTGTGTGGTGCCGTTCACGCGCGGCCGCGAGCGCTCGCGCGATCCGTTTAGCATCGTGGCCGAGGCGCAAGACCTCTTTGCCCGCGGCTATCGCGAAGTAACGCTGCTGGGCCAGAATGTGGACTCGTACAAATGGGAAAACCCAGAGACAGGTCAGCGCGTCAACTTCGCTCAATTGTTAGAAATGGTCGCCCAGGTGCACCCGCGTCTGCGCGTGCGCTTTAGCACCAGCCACCCCAAAGACATGACCGACGAGGTGCTGTACACCATGGCGCGATACGACAACATCTGTAAATACATCCACCTGCCGGTGCAATCGGGTAACAGCCGCATCCTGGCTTTAATGAACCGAACCTACGACCGCCCCTGGTACGAAGAACGTATTCGTGCCATTCGGAATATCTTGCCCGACGCTGCCATCTCGAGCGACATCATTGCGGGCTTTTGCAGCGAGACCGAAGAAGAACATCAGGACACCTTGAGCATTATCGAATGGGCAAACTTTTCCATGTCTTATATGTTTGCCTATTCTGAACGCCCAGGCACGCTGGCCGCTCGCAAATACGCCGATGATGTGCCCGAAGACGTGAAGAAACGCCGCCTGAATGAAATTATTCGCCTGCAAACCGCCGTTAGCCTGAGACACAACCAGGCGGACATCGGCAAAACCTTCGAGGTGCTCATCGAAGGCGACTCACGACGCTCCGACCGCGACTTTTGCGGCCGCAACAGCCAGAATAAAATGGTTGTTTTCCCTAAGAAAAACGGCCTCAAACCCGGCGATTACGTGCATGTGCGCATTCACGACGCGACCAGCGCTACTCTGCTGGGCGAAATCGTTTAATCCAGCGTTCTATCTGCACAACCATGACCTCTCTGCAAGCGATAAAAGCGCGCTTTGGCATTATTGGCGCATCACCGCTGCTCGATGCAGCCCTGCAAACTGCCATTCGCGTGGCTCCTACCGACCTTACCGTGCTCATCACCGGCGAAAGCGGCGTCGGCAAGGAAGTCTTTTCTAAAATTATACATGCCCTCTCGGCGCGCAAGCACAACGAATTCATCGCCATTAACTGCGGCGCCATACCGGAAGGCACCATCAATTCCGAACTATTCGGCCATGAAAAAGGCGCTTTCACCGGTGCCATCAACGACCGCAAGGGTTACTTTGAGACGGTCAATGGTGGCACGATTTTCTTAGACGAAATCGCTGAAATGCCTCCCGACACGCAAGCATACCTGCTGCGCGTGCTGGAGTACGGTGAGTTCATGCGCGTCGGCTCCTCCAAAGTGCTCAAAACCGATGTGCGCGTTATTGCCGCTACCAACGTAGACTTAGAGGAGCGCGTGCGACAGGGCAAATTTCGCGAGGACCTCTACTATCGCCTCAATACAGTACCCATTCGCGTGCCCTCGCTCAAAGACCGCCGCGAAGACATTTACGTGCTCTTTCAAAAGTTTGCCAGCGATTTTGCGGAAAAATACCGTATGCAGCCCATCCGCTTGACTGAATCGGCTCAACAGGTATTGGAAAACTATCGCTGGCCCGGCAATGTGCGCGAACTGAAAAACGTAACCGAGCAACTCTCTATTCTCTCTGAGGAGCGCATTATTACGGTAGAAACCCTCCAGCAACACATGCCGCACCTGTTTGTGCGCAACCTACCTGTCCCGTTCGAGCATTATCAGGCCAAAGGCAGTGAAATGCAAGACCGCGAGATCCTCTACCGGGTACTTTTAGACATGAAAAATGACCTCAATGATCTGAAAACCTTGGTGCTCGAAATTATTCACCGAAACAATCTGCAGATACCAGAGGCCGCAACCCTGCGCCGCCTCTCGCCCACAGCAGACTATGTGCCGCCTGCTGCTGCAACACCCACCATCGTCGGGCATGCGGCTCCCATCGTTATCGAACCGAGCCGCTCCATCCATGCGGTGCAACCCTCCGAAGAAGAAGATGCGCCGCTGGCTATGGATGAAATTGAAAAAGAAGCCATCCGGCGAGCCTTGAAAAAACACCATGGACGCCGCAAAGAGGCCGCCGAAGAATTGAAAATCTCCGAACGCACGCTCTACCGAAAAATCAAGCAATACGATTTGGCCTAATCGCTTTCTCCCTACAAGCAACCTTTTTTCCTCTGTTCGTATAATTCTCAAAAACGACTTCAACCGTTATGCTCCTGCGTACTGGTATTGCCATCCTGCTTTGCCTGCTCATCAATGCTGAGGCCCTTATAGCCCAGAAAAAAGGCCACAACATCCGCCTCAAATTGGACAATTACACCGAAAAGGAAGTCGTACTGGGCTTCTACTTTGGCGACAAACCCTATGTCAAAGACACCGCCGAGATAGACCCTGACGGCTATTTCACTTTTAAGGCCGATACTCTGCTGCCTTGCGGCGTATATCTGTTTGTCTTGCGACCCGATAACACCTTTATTCAATTTGTCCTGCCCGAGGACAGCCAGCAGTTCACCATGACCACTGACGTGAAAGACCCGGTCGGCAAGATGAAGATCAAAGGCTCAGACGACAACAAACTCTTCTACGAATACTTGGCCTACCTCAACAAGCAGCGCACAACTGTAGACAGCCTGAAAACGCTCTTAGAAAAAGTCAAGGAAAATCCGTTGGACTCGGCCCGCATTGTCCAGCAAAGCACTGACATTGACAAGCAGGTGCGCAAGTATCAGCAGGACCTCATTCAGAAATATCCGAAAACGATGAGCGCCAAGATTATCAAGAGCTCTATCGAGCCGGAAGTGCCTGAGTTCGACGGCGCCGATGCCAAAGAGGTGCAACTAAAAAAATACTATTGGTATCGGGCGCATTACTTTGACAACATCAACATCGCCGACCCCTGTCTGCTGCGCAGCCCGGTGCTCCATCCAAAGGTAGATAACTTTGTGAGCAAGGTCATCCCTCAGCACCCGGACAGCATAAACGTCGCCATTGACTCCGTCATGCAGCGCGTTAAGGATAACCCTGAGATTTACAAGTATTTCCTCATTCATTTCCTTAATACCTACGCCAAATCCACGATCGTAGGCATGGACGCCTGCTACGTGCATGTGGCGCAGAAGTATTATTGCAACGGCGGTGCTCCTTGGGTAAAAGCGGAAGACTTAGAAAAGATTTGCGACAACGCCCGGCGCTTAGAACCCATCCTGATTGGCAAAACGGCTCCTAACATATTGACGCGCGACCGCTACAACCGCCTCGTGTCGCTCTGGGACGTGGATGCCGACTACGTTGTGCTCTTCTTTTGGGCGCCCGACTGTGGGCATTGCAAAAAAGCGGCGCCACACATGGTAGAATTTGCCCAAAAATTCAAAGACCGGAACATCAAAGTTTTCAATGTATGCACGGCTGTTGTTACGGGTAAAGACGACGCCGACACCCCCGAAAAGGTGCACAAAACTTGCTGGGACGGCGCTGCAGAAAAGGGTTTCGATGAAAATCTATTCATCAATACCTACGACCCTTACATCCAGAGCCGTTACAAACAGTTGTACGACGTACAATCTACTCCGCAAATTTTTATTCTCGACCGAAAACACGAAATTTTAATGAAGCGCATTGGCGCCGATAAGCTCATCGAAGTGATGGAAGAGGTCATCCGCTTCCAGGAAGAGCACAAGAAAAACGGCCGCGGGTAATCATCTGGTTCGGGCCAAACCGCTAGCTGGCTCTCCCTTGGCTCTTGTTCCCTGTTGACTGGTTATCCGTGCGAAAAACCTGAAAATCAAGAGCTAGTTTTTTTTTATCTCAGCCAATAAGGAAGATGAGCCTTTCCCTTTGCATCTACGCCTATTTACACACATGTTCAACCGCAATGAGATTTGGGCCGGGCTGCTATTTGCCTTGCTGCTGCCTATAGCCGGCTTTTTGCTGTTTTACAACCTGTTTAGCTTGCTGGAAAAAGCGGGAGCGGCCAGCGGCGAAGGACTCTCGGCCAGCTTTCGCGAACGCACGCTGAGCTTGATTGCCCTGACGCTCAATCTGTTGCCTATGCACCTGTATAAACAGCGGCGTTGGGACTTAGCCATGCGCGGTGTCGTTATTGGCACAGGACTGCTGGCCCTGACCTGGTTGCTGTGGTTTGGGCGCCTCTTGCTCTGAAAGCACGCGCACAGACCGCCACCCGACTGGTAGCACCACCGGAAACACTGCAACAACTGGCTTCCGACGGCCCTGACCTGAACGCACTGGCCTTCTTTTCGTCGTGCAGCCGACGAAAGAGCATTGTAGCTGCAGGATTACTTACCTGTGTCAGGTTAGTTGGTATCCTTTTTGTCCTGCCCGCTTCAAAAATCGGTTTAAGCATGAACAAGTTTTCTTTTTTAGTCCTGTTTCTGTTGTGTGTGCTGCTGCACACCGCCACTACGACCACGGCCCAAAACCGGGATTACCCCAACGCCGTGTATGCAAAATTGAACTTCATAGACTTCGGCTTAGCCAATGGCACCGACCTGAACTTAGGCGAAGGCTTTGAGGTGGGGTATCTGCGCAACATAGCCCCCTTTCTGAACATCGGCGTACCGCTGAAGATGGGATTGGCCCGCTTGCCTCAACAAGGCGAAACTCCTGCCTCGCAGGAGCGCAGTATCATCAGCAGCTTAGATGTAATTGCCCAATTGGGCAAAATCAGCAGCGATGCGCGCGTATCGCCGTACCTGTTTGCCGGCGGCGGCTTTTTCATGGAAGAGTTCAAGAACGGACACCTTCAAATCCCGTTTGGGTTAGGAGCCAACTTCCGCCTCTCGAAGTATGCTTTCATCAACGCCCAGGCGGAATACCGCAAAGCCATAGCAGACAAGCGCGACAACGCGCAGATTGGCTTAGGCTTCGTGTACCTGCTCCACGAGTCGCCTAACAAGCCACAGCCCGACCGCGATGGCGACGGCGTACCTGATGTAGCCGACCAGTGCCCCGACCAGCCCGGCCCGGCGCCCGCGCGCGGATGTCCGGACTATGACCGCGACGGTGTGCCCGACAAAGAGGACGACTGTCCTACGATGGCCGGTAGGGCAACCGCAAAGGGCTGCCCCGATCAGGACGGCGATGGTTTCGCGGACAAAGAAGACGATTGCCCTACCACGGCGGGCTCCCTGCGGGGTTGTCCTGACCGCGATAACGATGGCGTACCCGACAAAGACGACCTCTGCCCCGACCAGGCCGGAACCGCCCGCGGCTGCCCGGACCGCGATGGCGATGGTGTGCCCGACAAAGATGATTTGTGCCCGAACGAGCCTGGAAGCGCTGCTACCAACGGCTGCCCACCCGTGCGCGATAGTGATGGCGATGGCATCACTGACGACAAAGACCCTTGCCCAAATGCTGCAGGCCCCTTTAACGGCTGCCCCGATACTGACGGCGATAGCGTACCTGATAACTTAGATAAGTGCCCAAATACCACGGGTCTAAGCACAAACTTCGGCTGCCCAGAGGTGAAGAAAGAGGACAAAAAACGGCTGGCCTTCGCTACTAAAAACATCCAGTTCCATACGGGCAAAACCGAGTTGACCAGCTCGTCCTTCAAAATTCTGGACGGCATCGTCAAAATCATGCAACGCTACCCGGATTACAAATTGCTCATCCAGGGCCACACCGACAATGTGGGCGATCCAGAGCGCAATTTGGTCCTCTCGCAAGGGCGTGCACAGACCTGCTTCGATTATTTGGTGTACAAGGGCATAAAAGCCGAGCGCCTTAAAGCAGAGGGCTTTGGCGATACCAGACCTATCGCCGACAACCGGCGCTCAGCAGGCCGCGCCCTCAACCGCCGCGTCGAGTTTAAATTAGTCCTCGACTTCGACGAAAAAAAGTAAGCGAGTCAAACCGGAGTTCTTTCAGCCGAGGCCGCCGTGTGCATAACACGGTGGCCTTGCTGCATTTATGTCACCGAATACTTGCACCATCCATTGCTAAAGGCGATTTTTGCACAAATAAACAGTGTGATATCATGAAAATTCGCTGCGAACATAATAGCATACGCCTGCGTCTGCGAAAATCCGAATTGGCGCAACTACGCGTCGAACGATGGATAGAAACAAGCGTTCATTTTCCGGACGGGCCCGTCTTTGCCTGGGAATTAGCCATCCGCGAGGATAAGGCCGAAATGGACGCTCATTTTGATGCCGGCCGCATCTCTGTATTCGTGCCGGCCCAACAAGCCCAGGAGTGGATGGATACCGACGCCGTAGGCATGGAGCAGTTCATTCCTTTACATGGCGGCGGCTCGCTCCATCTGCTTGTTGAAAAGGACTTTCCATGCAAGGACCGTCCTGACGAGGACACCACTGACTTCTTCAGTGAGTTGGCTGAGGACGCCCCTGTGAAGTGCTAACCTCTCACTGCAGGCGCAACTCAAACTCCACGCGCCGATTCCGCGCGCGTCCTGCTTCAGTGTTGTTGTCCGCAATAGGGCGAGTCTCGCCGTATCCTTCGTGCGTCATGCGGCGCGGGTCCACGCCTTTGCTGACGAGATAATCGTAGCAGGCTTTAGCACGGCGCTTCGACAGGTCGAGGTTGAATTTGTCGTCGCCCACACTATCGGTGTGGCCGCTGATTACAAGGCGATACTCCGGGTAGCGCGCCATCAGGGCGGCCACCTGGTCGAGCACAGCGTTTGAAGAAGGCAACAAATTAGCACTGTTGGTAGCAAACTGAACGTTTCGCACAGCCGCCGCGAGAATATCGCGGTCGGCCTGGCTGACCTCTGGGCATCCGAAGTTGGAGGCCGGACCGGGCTTATCCGGGCAGCGGTCATCGCGGTCGGCAAGGCCATCGCCATCGCGGTCGGGGCAGCCCGAAAGTGTCGCCGGGCCTGGCTCGTCCGGGCAGCGGTCATCGCGGTCGGCGATGCCATCGCTATCGCGGTCAGGGCAGCCAAAAGTAGTTGCTAGGCCGGGTTGGTCAGGGCAGCGGTCTTCAGTGTCCAAGACGCCGTCGCCATCGCGGTCAGCGGGCTTGTCGGGCGTCGGCTGCTCCTTTCGGCGCGTCGGCAATTCTTTGCCAAAATTGAACTGGATTCCTATGGCGTGGTGCCACACATCGCGGTTGTCATTAGCGAAACGATGCTGCGTTTGGGCAGTAAGGTAAACATTTTTAACAATGCGCACATTTAAACCAACGCCCACCGGAAAGTGAATGCCAAACGCCTGTTGTTCAAAATTGTAAACACCGCCGATGCCCGCGTGCAAGTAGGGTTGCACCCCAGCCGTTGGCCGGAGAAAGTGCTGTTGCGCCAGTACGTCCGCATGCAATAGCCACTCGCGCTGCCCCGCGTTGCTGCTTCGTGGGTCGGTCTGAGCAGCGCCAACGCGCAACGGCAGACCCAACAGCATGTTAGGAAGCAATCGGCGATAGTAGGTCAGTTCTACGCCGCCTCCGCTGTTTTTTCCAAAAATGTCAGAGAAGGAAGGGCTGTTATCGCGCAGCGGCGCGTGGTAGTTGTACAACGTCGGGCGAAGAGCAAAGCTGTGTCTCGGCTGCGCCCACGAAGGCGCCGGCATCAGAAGCAGAACGGCAAGGAGTAGCGTAGCAAAAAAGAATTTCATAATTCTCAGCAGGCATCTTTTGCGGACAAAAGTACGAACGTTTTAACCCGCTCGTGGCTTAGCGGCATGTGCTGACGCACTACCTTTGCGCAATCGCTTTTTAAAAGCCTTCTATCTGCAGCAGATTTATGTTTGAAAGTTTAAATGACCGTTTAGAGTCTGCCTTTAAATTGCTTAAAGGTACAAATCGCCTTACCGAGCTCAACGTTGCCGAAAGCATTAAAGAGATTCGCCGCGCGTTGGTGGCCGCTGACGTCAACTACAAGATTGCCAAGGAGTTCACAGATAAAATTAAGGACAAAGCGCTGGGCAAGGAAAATGTCCTGCGCAACGTGAACCCGGGCCAGCTCATGGTCAAAATTGTCTTTGACGAACTGACCGAACTCATGGGCGGTCAATCGGTGGGCATCAACGTCAAAGGCGCCCCGGGTGTCGTATTGGTTGCCGGTCTTCAGGGTAGCGGTAAGACGACTTTCTGCGGCAAATTGGCGCGTCACCTCAAGGAGCAGCGCAAGATGTTGCCCCTACTGGTAGCCTGCGACGTTTATCGCCCGGCTGCCATAGACCAGTTGAGCGTGCTGGGCGCTTCCATCAACGTGCCTGTCTATCGGGAAGACGGAAACACCGACCCGGTCAGCATCGCCCGAAATGCGACTCAGTACGCGCGTGAGCATGGCCACAACGTCGTTATCGTGGATACCGCTGGTCGCCTTGCTGTGGACGAAACCATGATGGCCGAAGTAGCTGCTATCAAAAAAGCCATCGAACCCACCGAGACACTCTTTGTTGTGGACTCCATGACCGGCCAGGACGCCGTAAACACCGCCGTGGCCTTCCACGAACGCATCAATTACGATGGTGTAGTCCTGACTAAGCTGGACGGCGATACCCGCGGCGGCGCCGCCCTCTCCATCAAATACACCGTCGGCAAGCCCATTAAATTCGTCTCCACAGGTGAAAAATTGGAGGCATTAGATGTCTTCCATCCCGACCGCATGGCACGGCGCATCCTGGGCATGGGCGACGTGCTGTCGTTGGTCGAAAAGGCCGAGGCAGAAATGGACGAGGCCGAAGCGCAACGCTTAGCCAAGCGAATGCAGCAAAACAAGTTTGACTTCAATGACTTTCTCGGCCAGCTGCAACAGATCAAACGCATGGGCGACCTCAAAAGCCTGCTCGGCATGATCCCTGGCATGGACAAAGCACTTCGCAACATCAATATTGACGACCGGCAAATGCTGCACATCGAGGCCATGATTAAAAGCATGACTCCGCAAGAGCGGCAAAATCCGGACATTATAAACTTGAGCCGCAAGAAACGCATTGCTATGGGCAGTGGAATGCCTTTGGAGAAGGTGAATTTATTTATCAAAAATTTTTACGACATGCGCAAGATGGCGCAGCAAATGATGGGCAGCGGGGGTAAAATGCCCGCCATGCCCCGAATGCCGACGCCTCGGAAATTCCGTCGCTAATGATCTCACTTCTCAATGTAGTCCCTCTCACGCATACTCGTGCTTCCCTACGCATTTATCGCTGTTGAAGGCAATATTGGCGCCGGCAAAACCACCCTCTGTCAGATGCTGGCCAAACGGCTGAGCGCTAACCTTATTTTAGAGCAATTCACAGACAATCCTTTCCTACCCTATTTCTATGAAAACCCAGAGCGATACGCCTTCCCGGTCGAGCTGTTTTTTATGACCGAGCGCCATAAACAGTTGGCCGAACACTTTGCCCGCCCAGACCTTTTCCGGAGTGTTACGGTAGCCGATTATTTTTTTCTAAAAACCCTTCTTTTTGCGCGCAACAACCTCAATGAGCAAGAATTTCGCCTCTTCCAGCGACTCTTCTCCGTGCTCAATGCTCAGTTTCCCAAGCCCGACCTGTTGCTTTATTTGCACCGACCGGTACCTGTATTGCAGCGAAATATTCGAGAGCGCGGCCGCACCATGGAACACAAAGTCCCGGATGAATATTTAAATGCTTTGCAAAGCGCCTACTTGGAATACTTCAAGCAAGAAATTGAAATTCCAATCGTCTTACTCGACTTGAACGAGATTGACTTTGTACACCAGACAGAAGTTTTTGAAGACATTCTGGCCATTCTACAACAAAAACACCGACCTGGATTGCAATACGTCTCCTTAGTTCGCTAATCGCAGACACATATTACCATGAGCAATAAAAACGAAATTCTACAGCAAAAACTCGCCGAAGCCAAACTTGGCGGCGGCCTGGCGCGCATTGAAGCCCAACATAAAAAAGGCAAACTCACCGCCCGAGAACGCATCCATTTTTTGCTGGATGACGGCACGTTTGAAGAAATTGGCGCTTTAGTAACGCACCGATGCAGCGACTTTGGCATGGATGCGCAACACATCCCTGGCGATGGTGTCGTTACTGGCTACGGCACCATCCATGGCCGACTGGTCTATGTCTTTGCTCAGGACTTTACTGTTTTTGGCGGCTCACTTTCAGAGACACACGCCGAAAAGATTTGCAAAGTGATGGATCTGGCCGTCAAAAACGGCGCTCCCGTCATCGGTCTTAACGACTCTGGCGGTGCGCGTATTCAGGAAGGCGTCAGCTCGCTGGGCGGTTATGCCGATATCTTCTATCGCAACGTGCAGGCCAGCGGCGTCGTCCCGCAGATTTCAGCCATTATGGGCCCTTGTGCAGGCGGAGCAGTGTACAGCCCAGCCATGACAGATTTCATCATCATGGTTGAAAACACCTCGTACATGTTCGTTACCGGCCCCAACGTGGTCAAAACGGTTACCAACGAGGAAGTAACCAGCGAAGAACTCGGCGGCGCTTATACCCATGCCACCAAGTCGGGCGTCACTCACCTCGTAGCGTCCAACGATATAGACTGCATCGAGAAAATCAAACGCCTGCTTAGTTACATTCCACAAAACAACTTGGACAGAGTTCCGCATCTGCCCTACACCTTGGGCGAGGAATATCGGCCTGCTTTAGACAGCATCGTGCCCGAAAATCCCAACCACCCCTATGACATGAAGGCCGTCATCGCTGAAATCGTGGACACCGACTCTTTTTTTGAAATTCATGAGCAGTATGCCGACAATATCGTCGTTGGTTTCGCCCGGCTGGCCGGCCGAAGCATCGGCATTGTAGCCAATCAACCCATGAGCCTGGCCGGCGTTTTGGATGTCAACTCCTCCAAAAAAGCCGCCCGTTTCGTGCGTTTCTGCGACTGCTTCAATATCCCGCTTTTGGTGCTTGAAGATGTGCCTGGCTTCCTGCCCGGCACTGACCAGGAGTGGAATGCTATTATCACCAATGGCGCCAAACTACTCTACGCCTTTTCGGAAGCCACCGTGCCGCGCGTTACCGTCATCACGCGGAAGGCCTACGGCGGCGCTTACGATGTAATGAACTCCAAGCACATCGGCGCCGACATGAATTTTGCCTGGCCCACGGCCGAAATCGCCGTCATGGGTGCAAAGGGCGCTTCAGAAATTATCTTCAAAAAAGAAATCGAAAGCGCGCCCGACCCCCAGGCTAAATTGGCCGAAAAGGAACGCGAATACGCCAACACTTTTGCCAACCCTTATCGCGCTGCCGCCCGTGGCTTTATTGACGAGGTGATCTGGCCCCGCGAAACCCGCCGCAAACTCATCCGGGCATTTGCCATGCTCGAGCACAAAGCTGTGGCGCGTCCGCAACGGAAACATGGAAATATACCTTTGTAAAAAACATCCCCCTTTTCCATAACTCAACGCAGCCGCGCGGTTTTGGCTAAGAGTGTTCTTTGCCCAGATATTCCATCTACACAGTTGCCTCAAAAATATGGCGCCGGTAGCGCCCAGAGCCTAACGCAAAGCACTACCGGCGCTTCCGATAAGTATTAAAAGGCCACTACCACCGTAGCCATCACGTTGCGCCCTGCTTGCGGGAAAAAGCCCGCCTGGTGATAGACGCCATTGCCCTCGTAGCGCACGTACGGGTTGTCGGGCCGGGCATCGTAGCTGTTTGAAACGTAGCGATATACCCACCCGTTGGCGACGAAGCGTGCATCGAGGAGGTTGTTCACTGACAGGACAATGCTCAAGCGCCGACCGATGAGGCGCTCGATGTCGTAATTCAGCCGCAGGTCGGAGAAGAAATAAGCTGGCAGCGTGGTGTTTGGATTGCCGGTGTTGTCCAAAAACTGACGTCCTACGTACTTGCCGGCCAGGGCCACATTGAGCGCGTGCCTTTTCTGCGAAGGCGGCAATACCGCCCAACCCACCTCCAAACGCGCGACGGCGGGAGGCGAAAAGGCCAGATCAGTATTCCGAAAGACGACAGCTTCTTGTTCGCCCGTGTCCCAGTTATCGCGATATTCGACGAACTCGCGCACCTTATTTTGGCTCACAGTAGCGGCGCCTGTCAGCGTCAGGCGGCGCAGTGGCGTCCAGCTTCCTTCCACTTCCACGCCAGCTCGGTAACTACGCGGCACGTTGGTGCGGATGTAGGCGCCTACGTCATTGATGCGTCCATCGAGCGCGAGCTGGTCGCGATAGTCCATGAAAAAGGTGTTCAACGACCACTGGACACCCTCAGCGCGATATCTCAAGCCACCTTCCCAATTGTACAGGCGCTCCGGGCGCGGGCGGCTGGCTGGCGTGGACTGGGTGTAATCGTCGCGGTTGGGCTCTCGATTACCCACGCCAAAGAAAGCATAGACCGCCCATTCAGGCCGAAACTGCCAGTTTATGCCCAGCTTGGGATTGAAAAAGCCCAGCCGGACAGACTGCGTCACGTTGTTTTGATTTTGATCAAAACCCAGAAATTCATAGCGCACTGTGCGGTATTGCAAGTCAAGCAGGGTAGAAAAGCCTTTTTTGAGGAAGAAGTCTATGCGTCCATAAATGTTGAAATCCCGCTTGTCAGCGTCATTGTCGTAATAAATATGGCCTTTAGGCATATCGTACTGCGCCCAGATGACGTCGCCAAAATGGCGCCCTGAGTATCGGTTCCAACCACCGCCCACCGTGAGTACGGGCGGAGCATTCAGGCCGGGCGAGTTGACGGGCGGTTCCCAGCGCAGCGCGAATGTTGTGCCGTAAAAGTGGTTGTCTAACCAACGACGGCGCACTAAATCTGTTTCGGCGATAGGCGAGCCTCCAGGCGCTGGCGGTTCCAGGCCGTAATCTCTGTACGCCTGACTTGCTTTGTACTGTTCATAAAAGCCAAAGCCGCGCGTGTAGTGGCCGTTAAGTTGTAAGTCGAGGCCCAGGCCAAGATTGCGCTTGTAATGCAATAGATAGTGTCGCTGAGTGTAGTCATCTACTTCGTCGGGGTAAGGTGTGCCCGGCCGCTCGGCACCCGCCACGTTGTAAGTCCGCAGACTGTCTATGCTCAGAAACTGCGCCGGCAAGCCATACCAGGCCTGGTACGTGCGCTCGTGGCCTGAGAGCACGTGCATTTGCAACGATTGACGGTCATCTAGGTATGCACCCATCAGGTGGTACGAGCGCAGGTCCGCCGTAGCACGATCCACGTAGCCATCGGAGGAAATTTGCGACAGCCTGCCAGTAAAGGCAAAACGCCCGCCCAGCAGCCCAGAGCCCACGTAGACTGAATGCTTGCGCGTATTAAACGAACCAAAAGTGTTCGTAACGCGCGCAAACGGCTCTGGCTCTACGCGCGATAGGTCAAGATTGACCGTAGCGCCAAACGCGCCGGCTCCATTGGTACTTAGGCCCACGCCGCGCTGCACCTGGATCTCCGCCGCTGACGCGGCCAGGTCGGGCAAGTCCACCCAGAACACATTCTGGCTCTCAGCGTCATTGAGTGGGATGCCGTTGATGGTTACGTTGATGCGCGTCTGGTCGCTGCCTCGGATGCGCATACCTGTGTAGCCGATGCCCGTACCGGCATCGGAGGTCTCCACCAACGACGGGATGCCCGTGAGTAGAAAAGGCACGTCCTGGGCGTGGTACGTGCGCGCAATCTGCTCATCCGTCAGGTTAGTGTGCGGCACAGGCGCCTTCGTCCCGGCGCGCGTAGCCTGGATGACGACCGTGCGCAGCGCCTTAGCCTCTGGCTCGCTCAGGGTGTCAGGATAGGTATTCTGGGTGAAGGTGAACATAGGCCAGCAAAGGCCCGCCAGCCCGCACGCAGCGAGCTGCTTCCAGCATGAAAACAGAAACATGGTTAGGATGAAACATGTTGGTGAAACATCCGCTCCCGAAGGGGTTTCGAGCGCGTTAGTGATGCTTCTCACCCGCTCATTCCCTTCCCGGCATGACCCGGGCAGGTTCAGTGGGTATGATCTCAGCCCCACACAGGGGCACCCCAATGAGTCGGCTACAAAGGTCGAAAAGTTTCCGATTTCCACCATACCTCCCATTAAGCGTACTCAGCCAACCGCATCTGAAAAACACGCCGCCTTCAGCCGGAGTAAAGCCATAAACATAGGACCGTTTGGAAGCCTGCGACGGCCGACCGAAAACAGTCTAGGCCCTCCGCTGTGGGCGTAGCGGGAAGAGCGCTCGCCTTGATCTACATCTGTATAATGAAAGTCAGGACGTTATCTTTGCCCGTAAACAAAAGAGTTATGGTGCATAAACTGCCCATTGGCATCCAGGACTTCCGAACCATCCGCACAGAGGGCTACAAGTACGTGGATAAAACCGAGTACGTGTACCGGTTGGTAACGTCCGGGAAGTTTTACTTCCTGTCCCGTCCACGGCGCTTCGGAAAATCGCTGACCGTTGCGACACTGCGGGAGTTATACCTAGGCAGCCGGGAGTTGTTCGCAGGCTTGTGGATAGAAAACAAATGGAACTGGGACAAGCGGCATCCCGTGGTGCGGCTGTCCTTCAAGGATGTCAACTTCGAGCAACTGGGCTTAGAAAAAGCGCTGTTTGACCGCGTAGAAGAGATCAGCATCGAGATGGGCATCCCGGTGGAGCGGCAGACCGCGCGCGACCAGTTCAGGGAGATACTGCGGGAGGCAGGGCGAAAACAAAAAGTCGTTGTGTTGATAGACGAGTACGACGCTCCCATCGTGCATTATCTGGGCAAAGACGTGGAGCAGGCGCAAGAAAATCGGGAACTGCTCCGCGGGTTCTACAGCGTGCTGAAAGAAATGGACAGCCTGTTAGAACTGATTTTCATCACCGGCGTGAGCAAGTTCTCGAAAGTGGGCATTTTTTCGGGTTTAAACAACTTGAATGACATCACCATGCACCCGCAGTACGCCACCATGCTGGGCTACACCCAGGCGGAGCTGGAGGCCAATTTCGAGGAAGAAATTGCCCAAACGGCGGCCACCCTGCACCTGACGCGCGAGCAATTGCTCGAGCAGTTGCGCCACTGGTACAACGGCTACCGCTTTCACGCCCGGGCAGAGACGATGTACAATCCAGTGTCGGTGAATTTGTTTTTCGACACCCAAGAGTTTGGCAACTACTGGTTCGCCACCGGCACGCCGACGTTTTTGGTCAATCTGCTGCGGACGCACGGCGTGTACGACGTGGGCGCGCAGCACGTGGACGCCAGCGGCTTTGACACCTTCGAGTTGGACAACCTGAAACTGTCGGCCCTCATGTACCAGACGGGCTACCTGACCATCACAGGCGCCGACGAAGAGGGCCTGCTGACG
>JANWVR010000121.1 GCA_025056735.1 Saprospiraceae bacterium | reverse complement strand
CCTTCTTTTCGGCCTTCCTCCCGGCCCAGTTCCCGGCCTTCTGCAAAGCCTTTTTCGCGGCCTTTTTCAAAGCCTTCTTCCAGAATTTCTTCGTAGGCACTTTTAGCACGCTGCTCGTAAGCCGGCGGCAATGTCTGTACCATGTTCATAATTTCCTCTTTTTTAAGACTGGAGGCCTGTTGAACATAGATAAGCGTCGCCTCAAACAACTCCAGCGACACTTCATCCTCGCTTTCAGGGCCAAAGATAAACATTCGGCGGAAATTCAGGCGTATGTATTCCGCTTCGCGGATGTGCTTGAGGGCCAGCAAGACCTGGCGGAGCAGAAGACCTTCGCACATGCGCTCGATCATCTCGTCCGAAAGAGCCTGCACATCTATACAGATGATGTCAAAATGCGGGATGTAACCAGCAAGAACCGGCGAGACAGGGCCGTATTGTTCGCGCAGCGGGCCAAGGCGCAGCGGCGACTCTCCATGGTAAAATAGTATCGGGATGGTCAGCGTAAAGTATTCACGTTCCTGTCGGATGTCTTCTTCCTGCATGCCGCGCAGGTAATTCTCCAACTGCACATAGAGGTGCCGCCCAGGCGGGCTGCTTTTGTGCTCGAATAGCAAGCAGATGCGTACAGGTTCGCCGTTAATGGTTTCGCAGGTATAGACTAAGTCGGAGAACACTTCTCGTTGGTCGGCGCCCACGAAGTTTTCGGAAGATAATTCTAAGGTGGCTAAATTCAGCAGGGCAAGTTGCTCGGCGGGCAGGAAAATTTTCAGCGTTTCTCGGACGACGAGCAAGATTCTCAGCACCCGCTTGAGGTAACGGTCGTGCGGCGATCGGTACGAAAAGAGGTCTTTTTTCATAGATCAATGGAGCGGGCGGGACGGGTGTTTGTAAGGTGGCCCATAGTCCCTTGGATGCTTGCGGGAGAGCGTTGGGCGGGGGCACTGCAATGTTGTTTTACATGTGCATCTTGCTACTAATCAGCGGCCTTCGTAATGAGGCGATAGCGTAAGGTTTTTTTAATCTTAGAAAATCGTCAAGTCAAGCACTGTAAGCGTACCAAAGATAACGCTCGCTACGCCATTGGTGGTGAAAAAGGCCATATTCACACGGCTTAGGTCATCGGGCTTTACTAAGCGATGCTGGTAAACGAGCATAGCCAGGAAGACAGCAGTGCCTAACCAGGCAAGCCACTGCGCTTCGGGCAAACGGCTGTGCAAAAGGCCGCCGGCAAGCACCATGAACGCCGCTGCGCCCAGATGAAGCCATTCAGAAATGCGCAACGCGCGCTCCTTGCCCACATACGCCGGGATGGAAAACAGGCTGTTTTCGCGGTCGAATTCTTCATCTTGAAGCGCATAGATGATATCAAAGCCCGCCGTCCAAAGCAATACTGCTACGCCATAAAAAATGGATATCCACCCAAAATGGCCTGTGGCTGCTATGTAAGCGCCAACGGGTGCCAGCGCCAGACCCAGACCCAACACTAAGTGGCACAGCCACGTAAAGCGCTTCGTATAGCTATAGCCCAACACCACGGCTAACGCCACCGGTGATAGAAAAAAACACAGGGGGTTGATGAAATACGTTGTTGCGACAAACAGCACGCACGCCAACACAACAAAACGCAGTGCTGCTTGCGGCGAAATGATGCCCGCAGGTATCTCCCGCATCTTGGTACGTGGGTTGAGGGCGTCCACGTCTCGGTCGAGCCAGCGATTGAAGGCCATGGCCGCACTGCGCGCAAACACCATGCACAGCACCACTAAAAAAAATAGCCGCCAGTGCATGCCTTGGCCGCTTTCGGCAATACCCACGAAAAAGCCCACCAAAGCAAACGGCAGCGCAAAAAGCGTGTGGCTAAACTTAATTAAGGACAAATAGCGCTTCATTGGACAGCAAAAATACACCGATGCAGGCCCACCGGCTGCGAACTTTTGCCAATACCTTTGCCCGGGTTTTTTAACACGGATTTAATATGCCAAATAAACTGCGGGCCGCTATTGTGGGAGTCCACGGCTGGGTGCCGGAAGACCGGCTGACCAACGCCGACTTAGAAAAAATGGTGGATACCTCCGACGAGTGGATCACGACGCGTACCGGCATTAAGGAACGCCGCATTCTGCGTACGCCCGGCTGGGCCACCAGCGACATGGCTGCGGAGGCCGTACGCGGCCTCATGACTAAGACCGGCATCTCGCCCGGCGAAATTGACCTGCTCATCGTGGCCACCGTTACGGCCGACATGGTCTTCCCCGATACGGCCAACACCGTGTGCGATAAGATCGGCGCTAAAAACGCCTTCGGCTTCGACATCAATGCGGCTTGCTCAGGCTTTTTGTACGCCCTGGCTACCGGTGCACAGTTCATCGTCTCAGGCGCTTATGAAAAGGTCGTCGTGGTGGGTGCTGATATGATGTCCTCCATTGTGGACTATACCGACCGCAACACTTGCGTCCTCTTTGGCGACGGAGCCGGTGCCGTGCTCTTAGAGGGTCGCCGTGACGGCACAGGTATCCACGACTTTGTGCTGCGCGGCGATGGAGCCGGGCGCGAGTTCCTGCACATGAAAGCCGGCGGCTCTTTGCGCCCACCGTCCGCCGAAACGGTTGCCCGCCGCGAACATTACGTCTACCAGGAGGGCAAGCGCGTGTTCAAATTTGCCGTCGAGGGCATGGTCTCTACTGCTCAAGAGGTGCTCCGCCGCAACCACAAAACCGTGGATGAGGTAGATTGGATCGTACCGCACCAGGCCAATATGCGCATCATCACCTCCGTGGCCGAACATTTAGGCGTGCCTATGGAAAAGGTCATGGTCAACATCCACAAATACGGCAACACTACCGCGGCCACCATCCCGCTTTGCCTGTGGGAGTATGAGGACCGCTTGAAAAAAGACGATAACCTTATCTTGACGGCCTTCGGCGGTGGCTTCACTTGGGGCTCCATTTACCTAAAGTGGGCCTACTAAACAGGGAACAGGCGGCAAACTACCACACCTCAGTATCAATACGTCATTGGGCCTTGGCTCGTAGGTCCTCTGTCAAAACTCGACCGGCACTATTTTCAAAGTGCCCTTGCGCTGTTCCATGTAACCGCGAAGGATACGCGCCGCATCCGGGTCTTTGAAGGGCATGCTTACCCATTCCAGCATTTCCTGCAACGAGAGCGTCTCATCCATAGAACAGTAGGCGTATCCGGCAAAAGCGCCTTCCCGGACGAGAACTACGGCCTGCTCATTGGGCGAGCGCCCTGGCTCAATAACAGCAAAGCTACCCGATAGCCCCCGCGACAGGGTCAGAATCGCCTGTTCGACGCGCTCGTTGTAGGCTTCAGGCGCTTCGGCGCCTATGCATGCGCCGGCGCATCGGTGCAGGCTGTAGTGGAAGCATGGGCCGGATGTGTCCTCCAAATGGCAGAGCTTGTGGCACAGGTGGAAGCGTCGCGCTGTGCTTTCCAGCCAGCTGCGCGCATGCGATAGGTGCGGCAATTCGGCGATGCGTTCCAGCGATGCGCGTGGGCGTTGCTGCAAACGACCCACGACTAAGCGCCGATAGCCGCGTTCATCGGTGTAAGCGTAGATGGCAGCATTAAACTCGCGCACGCGTAGCGCCCGGTTGATGCGCGGCTGCAAGCGCTTGATCTCGGCGCTTTCCAACAGCAGGGCCACCAATTCGCTGCCCGTAACCTCGTAACTGAAATCGGCCACGCCAGCGCGCAGTTTTTCGCCCTTGGGCGACGTATCGGCGAAGTGCTCGAACAGGCGCTTGCGGATGTCAATGCTCTTGCCCACATACACCACCTCGCCGCGGGCGTCGTGCAGGTAATAGACGCCGCAGGCCTCGGGCGCCTCGTGGAGGCGCTCCAGTGTGATGCTTTCGGGCAGTCGCGACGCCTGGACGCCCTGGTGGATCAGCGCTCGGATATTCTGGTGGCCATCCTGGGCCGCCAGAATGCGCTCTAAGAGCTGGGCGGTGGCCAGCGCATCATCTAAGGCCCGGTGCGCGCGCTGCGAGTCAATGCCGAAATGAGCGCGCAAATTATCTAAGCTATAGCTGGGCAACCCGGGAAAAACCTGGCGCGCCAACCGCACCGTACACAGCCGCTGGCGGCAGGAGAAGGTGTAGCCTAAGCGTGCGAACTCCTCCCGCAGGAAGCCGTAATCAAACGACACATTGTGCGCCACGAAGATGGCCTCGCGCGTCATCTCCACAATGCGGCGGGCAACCTCAAAAAAACGCGGCGCATCGGCCACCATCTCGTCGGTAATGCCTGTGATGCGGGTAATGTTCCAAGGGATGCTCCGCTCCGGGTAGAGCAGAGTAGAGAACGTATCTACCACGCGCCGCCCGTCGTGCAGCACTACGGCCACCTCAATCACGCGCTCATAGCGGGCCGAGCCGCCAGTGGTCTCTACGTCAACGATAGCGTACATCGGCGGCAAAACTATGATGCCGGCCCTACTGTTCACCCCTTGCCCAGCGCTTTTAAACAGGTACTGCTCAAGGCGCCAGTACCACCCGTTGGACGTCTGCAACACCGTTTTCCGAGAAGGCCCACAGGAAGTACACGCCGCGCGGCAGGTGGGCCACAAGTATTTCTGCAGGGGCGCCTGCAGGTGCAGCACTTTCCCACATCAAGCGGCCTTGCGCGTCGAAAAGTTGCAAAGTGCGGTACTGGCCGCTAACCCATAGAAGGTCGTAGGCCGGATTGGGCCACACGCGCACCGGTGCATCTGTAGGACTGGGCGCGCTCAAGGTGGAGCAAATGCTGAAAGGCCAGTATCGGTCATCCGGCAGGCGGCTGAAACAGCGGAAAAAGAAGCTGTAGCCATCCACGGCGCCCATGCAAAAAGGCTGAGCGAGTAGGAAGAAGGAGCAGGCGTTTTCCTCTTTAGAGTCTTGTGCCAATCCGGTCATGCCAATGCCTTCGATCGCAGCAAGAACAGGGCCTGTGCCTCTCCATCGAAAATGCTGCACCCGCCGCTGCTGATTGCCCGCCATTATGCGCGTGGTGTCTACGATGAGGTACCACCTTACGCTGTCTATGCGCATGGTGTCGCCTGGGCGCAACGAGAAGTCGTAAATTTTGAGGGCTTTAGGCGGGCTATTGAAGGGAAAGTTTAAATGAAATACTTGCTGCCCCTCTGCCCGCACCAGAAAGGTTTGAGGCGGCTGGGTGATCTGTGTGTAGACGAGTTTTTTCCAAACCGTATTGCCGAGGAGCGTGTCTCCTCCTACGCTGAGCCGATGTAGGCCCCAGTTAGAACCGTCCCAGCCAGTGGTTACATAGTACACCCATTGGTCGCCGTTTTGAAACCACGTTTGGGCCACGGCCGCATGGGCCAGCAGAGCGAAGAACCCGGTGAAGAGTGTTTTTTTGGTCATAGCGCATCTTTTTGGTAAGGTTTTAAAAATTGTTGTCGTGCAACTTCTGGCTTTTACCAGATTGCTTTTCTCATTAGACAGGCATTTCGAGAAAAACGCTGGTTATCGTTTTATAAAAAATAAACACTTCTGGCTCCTGGCAGGAAGCAAAGGCATACGCCAGTGCGTTGCTTCGCCCGCCTTGGGCGAACTCGCCTGTTTCGGCAACTACCAACTGCCGTACTTTTACGCTCGCTGACGCTTTTACTCAACTCATCGCTCTGTTTTGATTTGTCATGAAACGTGCATTACTATTGCTTTTGCTCCTCTGTCTGTCCGGCACGGCCGCTATTGCCCAGGCTGAAGCTGATAAGAATGCCTTGCATCCCTGCGGCACGCCTCCTGGCATAGACCCGTGGTTGCGTAAGTATTTAGCCAATCGCATAGAGGCGCCCGAAAACAGCGACACCCTCTGGGCGGCTCTGCAAATTCACCTGCTGGCGCGCAACGACGGCAGCGGGCGCTTCGGCCCTGACCGCATGCTCGATGCCTTTCACCGCCTCAACGAGGACTTCGCCCAGACGGGTATTCGCTTCTACTTCAAGCACTCGTGGAATTTAATCAACAATTCGTTGTGGTTCGAGCACGACTCAATAGTGCAGGGGCGCACCATGATGTTTGCCAACAATGTGCCTGGAGCGCTTAACGTCTATTTCATGGCGCGAGCGGCAGGCAATTGCGGCTACAACCTCCCGTATGCGGGCATTGCTATGGCGCATGCCTGCTCGGGCCCTAACGACCATACCTGGGCGCACGAGGTGGGCCACGCGCTGGCGCTGCCGCATCCGTTCCTGGGCTGGGAAGGCAAGCGATACGACCCTGACCTATCCACGCCCGATACGCTGTTGTACGACTACACGCACTTCCATGCCGAGCCAGATACCATTGTGCCAGCGCCCTTAGACACCGCCTTAGTAGAGTACGTGGACGGCAGAAACTGCACCATTGCCGCCGACCGCATCTGCGACACGAAGCCGGACTACCTCAGCTATCGTTGGCAATGCAACGCTCAGGGAATGAGCACTGTACAACAGCGCGACCCGGCAGGAGAGCCTTTCTTCTCCGATGGCACCCTTTTCATGTCGTACGCCGCTGACAACTGCCAGCGGCGCTTCACGCCGCGGCAAATTCAGATTATGCGCACGCGCTTGCTGACCGACCGCGCCCAGTGGGTGGCGCCGGCAGCACCCGTGGCGGGGCTGGTTTCCCAAACCGCCCAATTGGTGGCGCCCATCAACAGCGCGCCCAGCCCGGTGAATGCTACGGTGCTGCAATGGCGGCCGGTACCGAATGCCACCCACTATCTGGTGCAGGCCTCGAAGGTAAGCAGCTTTGGCATTCGCGATTTTGAGGTCGTGGTTAGCGATACGTTTGTGTTGGCCCAAAATCTGACGCCCAACTGGAACTACTTCTGGCGCGTCCGGGCATTCAACGCGGCTTCGGTAGGGCCTTACAGTGCCGCCGGTCGCTTCCTGTCCACGCCGCCGGTCAGTGCCGTGCAAACGGCTGGCGAAGCGGGCTGGCGCATTTACCCGACGTTGCTACCGCAAGGCGTGCCTCTGGCCGTAGAGGCGCCTGAGCACTGGCGCAACCAGCCGCTGACGTTGTCGGTGTTTGATGCGGCAGGGCGTCTGCTGTTTCGCCAGGAGCGCGCTTTTTTCAGCGAGCGCGAATGGGTGGTGCTGCCTACCGAAAAATGGGCCACCGGCGCCTATTTCTTCGTGTGCGCCGGCAGCCCGGGTATCGTTCGCCAGCCCTTGTTGCTGGCCAAGCCTTGAGGGTCAATCCTGCGGTACGGGTGCTACGACGGCCTTAATGCCTTCCATGCGCTTGACGATAACTGGCGTTCCTTCGGCAATGGGCGCGTTGTTCTCGCTCAAGGCGATCCACAGCGTTCCGCGGTAGTTGATGCGCCCTTCGCCGTTGTGCGGAATGGCTTCTACCACTGTGGCGCGGTGGCCTACGAAGTCGCGGTATTCGTCCACCTTTTCATTTTTTCCAAAAAAACGAACGGTGTAGCGCCGGAACAAGCCCATTGAAATTAACGACACCAGCGAGAAGCACAGAAACTGGCCCACAGGTCCTGGAGTAACGTTTAGCCAGGTGAGCAGGGCCGTTACGGCCGCTCCTGCTGCTAAAAACATGAAGAAGAATGACACGGTGAACAGTTCGGCGATGAGTGCCAGCACCGCTACAAGCAGCCAGAATTGAGCGCTGAATTCCATAGCACGAGTTGAGTTGGGTTTATTTCCTGGCAGGTGTGTCGGTCGTTATCTGCTGTTGCTGCTTGACGACCGTCATGGCGGAAGCAATGAGCGAGGCCATATCGCCGAAGTTAGCCGGCACGATGAGGGTATTGTTGGTGCGCGCCAGCTTGCCGTACTGCTCCACCAATTGCTCGGCTACGCGCAGCTGAACGGCCTCCAAGCCACCGGGTTGTTGAATGGCGCTGGCAATGCGTTGAATGGCTTCAGCCGTAGCGCCAGCCACTGCGCGAATGGCTTCAGCCTGGCCATTGGCTTCGTTGATCTGGCGCAGCTGCACGGCCTCTGACTCCAGCACGACTTTTTGCTTCTGACCCTCGGCTACGTTGATGACCGACTGCTTTTCGCCCTCCGACTGCAACACGCGCGCGCGCTTCTCGCGCTCGGCCTGCATCTGCTTTTCCATGGCGTGCAGCACCGATTGCGGCGGCGAAATGTTCTTGATTTCATAACGCAACACCTTGACGCCCCAGCCGATAGCAGCCTCGTCAATGGCCGACACGACAGCGCGGTTGATGGTGGTGCGCTCTTCAAAGCAGCGGTCGAGGTCAATCTTACCCACCTCCGAACGCATGGTCGTCTGGGCCAGCTGCGTTACGGCAAATACGTAATTGTTCACCCCATAGGAGGCCGTCTTAGGGTCAACGACCTGGAGGAAGATAACACCGTCCACCTGCACCTGCACATTGTCTTTGGTGATACAAACCTGCTCCGGAATGTCGTAGGCCTGCTCCTTGAGGCTGTGCCGATAGGCGACGCGGTCGAAAAATGGGATGATGAAGTTGATGCCCGGGTCGAGCACCGCATGGAACTTGCCCAGACGCTCGACGACGTAAGCAGTCTGCTGCGGCACCACTTTGACCGAGGCCATGATGACCAGGATGGCCAGAATACTGATGAACAGGAGTGATGTAAACATCTTGGTATAGTTTAAGTAAGAGAATGGTTTTCCGCAAAAATCTCCGGCCAAAATAGGCCTACTTCTTCCAACTGCAAAACAATGGCTCCAGACCTACCGAGTCTATGGACGCTGCCGGCATCGGCTGTCAGGTGTTTTCGCGCATCATAAAAAAGTAAAACTCTGGCGGCAACCGCGCGCTTCTTCAGGTAGAAATTTCATAAAGGAAAGATGACAATCCTTTGACAGGGCAAATGCAAGGCCCCCTGCCAGTGCATTGGAACTTTGCAGCATCGCACCATATGAACTTTTAAAAAGCGATAAAAAGTTCCATTTCACACGATATCTAACAGGTTTTAATGATGAAACAGTTAACCCTTCTATTCCTCTGCGCGGCATTGACCAGCGCGCTCTTTGGACAAACGTTTCAGCAAATCAGCACCGGCGCTGGCTATCAGCGCCAGAGTTTCATCCAGTTGGCCGCCGGCACGGAAAAGCAGGTGCTCAACACCGCCTGGGACATTGCCTTTACCGTGTATGGTCAGCAGGATGCCGGTATTTTCATCAATGAAAGCGCCGGCTCCAGCATGGGCCAGCCACAGGCTGCCGTTGAGCTGTATGATGCCAAAACGACCGATTTCTCAGCCCAGCCCAACCCGGATGCCATCAAGGACTTTCGCCTCTACAACCGCGAGCGCAACTGGTTCTATGGCGCCTTCAATGAACGCCGCGATACGACAAAACAGACAGACTACGGCTGGGGCACCTATAATTTCATGACTAACCAGGTCGTCGGCAGCGCGGTCTATGTCCTCAAACTGCGCAACGGCCAGTTCCGAAAAATCAAAATCGAGTCGCTGTCCGGAACGACTTACACTTTCCGCTACGCTAACTTAGACGGCTCCAACGAGCAGGTGCGCACTATCAACAAGACCGATCACCCGGGCCGGCTCCTGGCCTATTTTAGCTTTGCGACCAACAACGTAGTGGCAGATGTAGAACCGACGGGGGGCTTTGACCTACTGTATTGTCGCTACACCACGCCGCAGTTCGACTCGATTAACAACGTTGTGCTGCAATACATGGTAACGGGCATCCTGCACGGCCGCGGCGCCCAGACGGCCAAGGCCGTGGGCGTTAACCCGCAGACGGTCAAGTTTTCTGATTATCAGAATAGCCTGCGCAGCGAATTGGACGTTATCGGCCACGACTGGAAGACCTTCACAGGCACGGGCTGGGTCGTCCCGCAAGACCGGGTTTATTTTGTAAAAACCGCCGCCAATCGGGTGTGGAAAATTCAATTTATTGATTTTGAAGGTGCTGCCACGGGTAGTGCCGTCTTTGAAAAAACCGACCTGGGCCTGGTCAGCGCGGTAGAAGCGCCGCAAGCCTTAGGGCTACAAACGTTAGTGTACCCCAACCCGGTGCGCGAGCGCCTGACGGTGGCTTTAGATGTGCCGCTTGCCTTGGCGCGCGAGGCGCAATTGGACGTAACCGATCTGCAAGGTCGTGCTGTCAGCAGCGCGCGTGTAGCACTAAGTGAAGGGTTTCAGGTTTTTGAACTGCCCGCCGCCGATTGGGCCAGCGGTCTGTATGTGTTGCGTTTGCGGTGGAACGACCGCGAGGTGCTGTTAGGCAAGGCGGTTAAAAACTGAAGTAGTTTCATCATGTCAACGTCTTTTTTTCTACGCCTGACGGCTGCGGCGGCTGTGCCTCTGATAGCAGGAGGAGCAGTCGCGCAGACGTCGGCAGATACGCTGCCGGATAGTCGTGTGGCGCCGGTGGTCATCACAGCGCAGTTTACGCCTACCGATGCGCGCCAGACAGTCAACTCGGTGCGCGTGCTCGACCGCCGCATCATCGAGCGCCGTGGGTCGGTCAATCTGGAGGAACTGCTGCAGACGGAGCCGAACCTGCGCATCGCGCAAGACCCGATGCTGGGGAGTGCCCTGAGCATCAATGGCATGCGCGGCGAGAACGTCAAAATTCTCATAGACGGTGTGCCCGTAGTGGGCCGTCTCAACGGCAGCGTGGATGCCGGCCAACTTCCGCTGGGCGCTGTGCAGCAGGTAGAAATCATCGAGGGCGCTCAGTCGCTCCTCTACGGTTCGGAGGCGTCGGCGGGCGTCATCAACTTAGTTACGCGCAAGAGCCAGCCACACCGCATAGAAGCTGAAGCTAGCCCACAATGGGAAAGCAACGGCTTTCGAAACTGGCAGGGCCGGGCAGGCGTGCGCATGGGCAAATTTCTCTTCCAGCTCACAGGCAATGCACTGGATTTCCAGCCGCTCCCCGACTCTGCCGGAGCGCGCTCGCAGTTGTGGAACCCTAAAACGCAGAAGAGCGGACGCGCCACGCTGCGCTTCTCGCCTTCCGAACGCTTAGATCTGCGCCTGTCGGGCAGCCTGTTCTCCGAGCGGATAGACAACCTCGGCCCCATGCTACGCCCGCGCTTCCGGCCTTACGCTTTCGACGACTATTACTTCAACGACCGCGCCGACCTGACGCTACACGGCGAAGGCTGGCTCCAAGGGCGGTGGTTCTGGCAGGCTACTGCCGGCTGGAACCGCTTCGACCGCATTAAAAACTCGTATCGCTTTGACTTCGAGACTCAGGAGCGAAAGCTTCTGGAGGGGCAGCAAGACACTGCCGCCGCTACTGGCTGGCTCGTGCGAACGACCGTAGCGCGCGACCGCTCCGATCGCCGCTGGAATTTCCTCTTGGGCGCCGAAAATTTTATCGAGACCGCCGAAGGCGCCCGCATTATTGATCCCAACTCTAAACGCTCTGGCTGGGCCAGCAGCCGCGATTTGGGTCTGTTTGCCAGCGCTAAAGCAGTCTTCTTCGAGCGCCGGCTGACACTGCAAGGCGGCGCCCGCTGGACGCTCAACAGCCTCTACGGCTCGGCCCTTACGCCTTCCGTTTGGTTGCTCTGGAAACCTGCAGCTCCCTGGCAGGTACGCCTTTCCTATGCTAATGGTTTTCGCTCGCCCGGCCTTAAGGAATTGTTTTTCAATTTTATAGACATCAACCACTACATCGTAGGCAATTCTGAGCTGCGGCCTGAGTACTCCGACAACCTCCGCGCCGAAGTGCGCTGGCAGTCCGATGAAAGCCGACCCGCTTCTTGGGGCCTTACTACGTGGGGTTTCTATAACCGCGTGCGCGACCGCATCATCCTGGCCGAGTTTGCGCCCGTGCAGTTCCAGTACGCCAACCTGCGCCGCTGGGAGACCGTCGGCGGCGGCATGGGCCTTTCCCTACGCCTTGGCGAATGGATGCGCCTGCGCTCCGATGTGGTGCTCACAGGTTTCTTCAATGCTCTTTCGGAAGAAGCCGCCGCCGAGACACCGCTACCGCGCTTCAACTGGGCCCCCGACTGGGTCAACGACCTCACCCTCTCGCTGCCCAGTCAGCGCGCTTATTTCACCCTCTGGCATAAAATGACCGGCGCAACGCCCTACTTTTTCCAAAACGGCGCCCAATTAGAGCAAAGAAAAACAGAGGGCTGGCACCTGCTCAACGTGGCCGTAGGCGGCAACCTTTTCCAGCAGCGGCTCCGCCTGAACACAGGCGTCAAAAACCTCCTCGGCACCCGCCAGATACGCGCCACCAGCCGCGCCGAAGTGGGCCACGGTAGCGGCGACTTGAGACCCGTGCACTGGGGCCGCACCTTCTTTATAGCCACCACCGTTTATCTGCATTCCCAGTAACGGCCAAACTTGTTTGGCCTCAGTAACGGCCAAACTTGTTTGGCCCAGTAACGGCCAAACTTGTTTGGCCCAGTAACGGCCAAACTTGTTTGGCCCAAGTAACCGCCAAACTTGTTTGGCCTCAAAACACAACAGTCCCGCCCCAACGCGCCACTTCGCCGTCGGAGCGGGACTTCTCTTTGTATCGTCACTCAATAGCGATAATATTCCGGCTTGTACGGACCCTCCACTCGCACGCCGATGTATTCGGCCTGTTCGGGTGTAAGCACATCTAACTCAACGCCCAATTGGGCCAGGTGGAGGCGGGCTACCTTTTCATCTAAGTGTTTGGGTAGGACGTAGACTTTGTTTTCGTAGCGCTCATGGTTTTGCCATAGTTCGATTTGCGCCAGCACCTGGTTGGTGAAAGAGTTGGACATGACGAAGGAGGGGTGGCCCATGGCGCATCCAAGGTTGACTAAGCGGCCTTCGGCCAGCACGATGATGTCCTTGCCGTCCACGTTGTACAGGTCTACCTGTGGTTTGATGTTGACACGCGTGTGGCCATAGTTTTTGTTGAGCCAGGCGATGTCAATTTCGTTGTCGAAATGGCCGATGTTGCACACGATGGTTTTATCGTTCATTAAGCGGAAGTGCTCTTCGCGCACGATATCGCGGTTACCTGTGGCGGTTACTACGATGTTAGCGCGCGGGATGGCGTCCACCATGCGGCGCACTTCATATCCGTCCATGGCGGCCTGGAGGGCGCAGATAGGATCAATTTCCGTGACGATGACGCGCGCGCCGGCGCCGCGCAGCGAAGCGGCAGAGCCTTTGCCTACGTCGCCGTATCCGGCCACGACGGCCACTTTCCCGGCAATCATGATATCGGTGGCGCGGCGGATGGCGTCCACGAGGCTTTCTTTACACCCGTATTTGTTGTCGAATTTGGATTTGGTTACGGAGTCGTTGACGTTGATGGCCGGCACGGGCAACGTGCCTTTGGCCATGCGTTCGTAGAGGCGGTGCACGCCGGTGGTGGTTTCTTCGGAGATGCCGCGGATGCCAGGCACGAGTTCGGGGTGGTGGTCAAGTACCATATTGGTCAGGTCACCGCCGTCGTCAAGGATCATGTTGAGCGGTTTGCTGTCGGTAAAGGCGTGCAGAGTTTGCTCGATGCACCAGTCGTATTCCTCTAAGTTCATGCCTTTCCAGGCGTAAACGGGTATGCCTGCGGCGGCGATGGCAGCGGCAGCGTGGTCTTGGGTAGAGAAGATGTTGCACGACGACCACGCGACTTCAGCGCCCAGTTCGACGAGCGTTTCGATGAGCACGGCGGTCTGGATGGTCATGTGTAGGCAGCCAGCAATGCGGGCGCCCTTGAGCGGCTTTTGCAGGCCGTATTCGGCGCGTAAGGCCATGAGGCCAGGCATTTCGGCTTCGGCCAGCCGGATTTCTTTTCGGCCCCAGTCGGCCAGCGAGATGTCTTTTACTTTGTACTGCGGACGGTTGGACATGGTAATGAAAGGTTGAGAACCGCTTTTTTATAGAAAGAATAAAGGCGCGGCAATGATGGGCATGAAACAGTATATCCTTTGGTAAGGTTGGCTGTTTTTTGCCCCGCAAAGGTAAATCTTTTGTGGGCTGCGTCGTAAAGTCGTTAGGGGAGGAGCGCCAAAATGCGCTGCGAATGGCGTGCTGAGGACAAAAAAGAGCAGGGGAACCGCGATAAAGAATTCGCAGCGCTCAGTTGCTGTAGCGGGCACGCCCCCGCTTGTCCCAGGCGCGGCGAAGGCCGGACTCAAAACACTCGGACAGAAAGGCAAACACGTCGAAGACGGTGGACTTGCCGCTGCCGTTTAGGTCTAACAGCACAGTCAGCGGCTCTATGTCTTTGAATTCCAGATCGCGCAGGGCGCGATAGTGACGGACGCGCGAGTATCGGATGCGAGCGCCGTGTTGCCATTTGTCCGACGGAGAAGTCATGACTTTCTGTAAGGAGGAAACTCCGATGACGTGTAATAGAGTCTCGAACGCCAGGCCCTTGATAGGCCCTTGTTCAGGCAAAAGTAAGGTAGGCGCCTCATTTCCTGGCGAGGGTGGTTGCATGCCTTTTTTGTGTAAGGCTGAAGTGACAAACCCTGGCTTATTAGAACAAAGCCAGGGTTTATCCAACAACGAGTCGAGTGACCTGTGGCGTTAGCGCCTTCCTCCTCCGCCGCCGCGGTGGTTTCCGCTGCTGCGATTTCCACCGCCTCCACCGCGATTTCCTCCGCGGTCGCCGCGGTCGCGCGGTGGTCCGCTGCGTTCGGGCAGGCCCTCTGGGCGCGGTTGCAGGGCTTTGACCGATAGGCGCAGTTTGCCCGTTTTCGGGTCATTTTCCAGCAGTTTGACTGTTACCTTATCGCCTACTTTGTAGAGGTCAGCTACGTTCGGCACGCGCTGATAGCTCACCTCCGACACATGGAGCAGGCCGCTTTTGCCGCGGAACTTGACGAAGGCGCCGTACTCTTCGACGCGCTCGACGACCCCTTCATAGACTTCGCCGACTTCGGGCACGAAAGCAATCTCCATGATTTTTTCATAGGCCATGTCCAAGGCATCCTTGTTGGGGCCGAAGATGGACACGATGCCGCCGATGTCATCTTCATCAATGCTGATAGTGGTGCCGCTTTGGCGCTGGATTTCCTGGATGACCTTGCCGCCTGGGCCGATGACAGCGCCGATATAGTCGCGGTCAATGCGGAACTCGATCATGCGCGGTGCGTGCGGCTTGAGGTCGGGGCGCGGTTCGGCAATGGCTTTAGCCATTTCGTTGAGGATGTGCAAGCGGCCTTCGCGCGCCTGGGCCAAGGCTTTTTCTAACAGCTCATAAGGCATTCCATCAATTTTGATGTCCATCTGCGTGCCGGTGATGCCTTTGGCTGTGCCGGTTACCTTGAAGTCCATATCGCCTAAGGCGTCTTCGTCGCCCAGGATGTCCGAGAGGATGCAATAGCGCCCCTGGCCGTCGGCGATGCAGCCCATGGCAATGCCGGCTACGGCGGTTCGGATGGGTACGCCGCCGTCCATGAGGGCCATGGAGCCGGCGCAGACGGTGGCCATGGAGGAGGAGCCATTGGACTCTAAGATGTCAGACACTAAGCGGACGGTGTACGGGTAATCGGGCGGCATCACCTTTCGGATGGAGCGCCCTGCCAGATTGGCATGGCCTACTTCGCGGCGCCCTGGGCCGCGCAGCGGTTTCACTTCGCCGGTGGAGAAAGGCGGAAAGTTGTAATGCAGGATGAAGTTGTCGTCGTGGGGGTCTAAAGCGTTGTCCACTAAGGCTTGGTCTTCTTTGGTGCCCAGCGTCAGCGAGGTAAGCGATTGCGTTTCGCCGCGGGTGAAGATGGCCGAGCCATGGGCGCTGGGTAGGTAGTCCACTTCGCACCAGATGGGTCGGATTTCGTCGCTTTTGCGTCCGTCGAGGCGGATACCTTCGGAGAGCACGACATCGCGGATGACCTCTTTCTTGAGTTTTTCGTAGTACCTTTCTATCAGAGCACTCCACTCGGCGACGAACTCTTCGCCGAACTCCGTCAGGAGATTTTGCACCAGATTTTCTTTAATTTCTTCTGCCCGATTGCGGCGTACAATTTTGTCGCTGGCGCTGCGGGCCAACGCGTACAGCGGTTCTTTGCAGTGTTTTTCGACAAGTGTTTTGAGGTCCTCGTTTTCGACCATTTCGGGCAATGGGCGTTTGTTAAGGGCTTTTTCGCCCACTAATTCGGCTAATCGCTCCTGGGCCTCTATCTGGACGCGGATGGCCTCGTGTGCGACTTTCAGGGCTTCGATAAGTTCATGCTCCTGGCACTCATTGGCTTCACCTTCCACCATAGTGATATCGCGTTTGGTGGCGGCCACAATGAAGTCCATGTCGGCGCGCTCCAATTCGGTGCGATTGGGATTGATGACAAACTTGCCGTCAATGCGTGCTACGCGCACTTCGGAGAACAGGGCCTCTACAGGAATGTCGCTGACCGCAATGGCTGCTGAGCAAGCCAAGCCGGCCAGCGCATCGGGCATGACATCCTTGTCGGCAGAGATCAGGTTGATGATGACCTGGGTCTCGTTCATGTAGCCTTCAGGAAACAGAGGGCGCAGTGCGCGGTCCACTAAGCGGCTGATGAGGATTTCATAGTCGGAAAGGCGCGCTTCTCGGCGGAAGAAATTGCCTGGAATGCGGCCTGCCGCAGCAAACTTTTCCTGATAGTCCACGGAAAGAGGGAAGAAGGGCTGGTCGGGCTTGGCCTGGCGCACGCTTACGACGGTGCACAGGAGCATGGTATTGCCCATGCGCACTAAGGCACTGCCGTCGGCTTGCATGGCCAACTTTCCGGTCTCCAGAGCCACTTCTCGCCCATCAGGAAGCGAAAAGGTGACGCGAAGAGGTGTTTGTTTACCCATAAATGAAAGAACATTGGGCATGTCAGAGACCCGCTTCGCTTCAGGTAAGCCTGGACAACACCTTTGAACTGCTCGGGAAAGCACACAAAGAGGCAGGGGCGTCCTTCGCCACGTCGTCTTCTGGGGCATCCCCTCTCAGTGGGCAAACCTGCGTCTTTGTGTGGGGGAGGGTTTCCCCGTTTTCATACGAGCCAGCTATCGCTATTCAGTGGCATTTTTGCCAGTTTAAGCACAGCGCCATCCGGCTGCCTGGCTGCAAGCATCTGGCCTCCTCGATGCAGGTGAACGTGAAAATGTGGTGAAATAGCAATATCGTCGGTGAGGCATTTTATCTCACCGACGATATGCAAAACGCCTGCAAAAAGGCCTCGATCGCTTATTTACGCAATCCTAATTTTTCAATGAGCGCACGATATTTGAAGATATCCTTTTTCGCGTAGTAACTCAACAGCCGCTTGCGACGCCCAACCTTCATTAGCAGTGAACGACGGGTCGAGTGATCTTTTTTGTGTGTGCGCAAATGCTCCGATAGACACTCGATCTGGTACGTCAAAAGCGCCACCTGAACTTCTACGTTACCGGTATCCTTTTCGTCTTTCCCGTACTTGCGAACGATCTCCGCAACCTTCTCTTGTGAATAGTAAACTGCCATTTTTTAACTTTTTTGATGGTGAAAACTGAGCCGCCATGGAATTTCTAAGAAGCAAACGGCAGGTTTTGCCTATCCATCCCATTTCAGCGTCGCAAAGGTACGACGATATTTTTCTCGAGCAAAAAAGTAGTGCAAAAAATTCGGAAGCGCTATTAAAAGATTAGAAACCTCCGCTTAAAATTTGGAAGGGCAGGTTTGTCGAGCCTTTCCGTCTGCCTGCCTCTGACAGCGCAATGCTGCCAACTTATGACACCCTGACAAGAGTGCTGTTCCTTTTCCTGTAAAAATGGCAGAAATTTTTGCCTGGCATGAAGTCTGATAAGGGCGATTAGGCCGAATAAAGTTTTGCGAAGAAATTCAATTTTTCATTTAAAAACAAAAACGCACTGTAATATGAGACCAATCGCAGATCGTGTAATCATCAAGCCTGCGCCCGCAGAAGACAAGACGAAGGGCGGTATCATCATCCCTGACACAGCTAAAGAGAAGCCTCAACGAGGCGAAGTTATTGCTGTTGGCCCTGGCAAAGACGGTAATCTGATGACTGTTCAGGTGGGCGACATCGTGCTTTATGGCAAGTACTCCGGCCAGGAAATCCACTATGAAGGCGAGGACTACTTAGTTATGCGCGAGGAAGACATCCTGTGCGTCCTTTAATCCGTTTTCAAGACAGCAAAGTCATTCATTCAACTTTTTCCTTTAACTCAACTCACACAAAGAGATATGGCAGTTAAACAAATCAGTTTCAATACAGATGCTCGCGAAAGCCTGAAGCATGGCATTGACGCCCTGGCTAACGCCGTAAAAGTAACATTAGGTCCCAAGGGTCGCAATGTGGTGATCCAGAAATCGTTCGGCGCTCCAGCCGTTACGAAGGACGGCGTTACGGTAGCCAAGGAAATCGAGCTCGAAGATCCTGTGGCTAACATGGGCGCTCAGATGGTCAAAGAGGTTGCCAGCAAAACCGCTGATGATGCAGGCGACGGTACCACGACGGCCACGGTGCTGGCCCAAGCCATGGTGACGGCTGGCCTGAAAAGCGTAGCCGCTGGCTCGAACCCCATGGATCTCAAGCGCGGCATTGACAAAGCCGTAAAAGCCGTCGTCGAGCACCTCAAAGGCCAATCCGAACAGATTGGCGAAGACTTTAGCAAGATCGAGCAAGTGGCCTCCATTTCGGCGAACAACGATGAGACCATCGGTAAACTCATCGCCGATGCTATGAGGCGCGTGTCTAAAGACGGCGTCATCACCGTGGAAGAAGCCAAGGGCACTGATACCTATGTGGAAGAGGTCATCGGTATGCAGTTCGACCGCGGTTACCTCAGCCCGTACTTCATCACCGACGCTGAAAAGATGGTGGCCGAGTACGAGAACCCGTACTTGCTGATCACCGACCGCAAGATCAACAACATGCAGGACTTGGTGCCCATTCTGGAGCGCACCCTGCAGACGGGCCGCCCGCTGCTGATCATTGCTGAAGATGTCGAAACCCAGGCCTTAGGCGTGCTTGTGGTGAACCGCCTGCGTGCTGGCCTGAAGGTCGTAGCCGTGAAAGCTCCTGGCTTCGGCGATCGCCGCAAGGCTATGCTCGAAGATATTGCCATCCTCACTGGCGGCACGGTCATCAGCGAAGAGCAGGGCTACAAGTTAGAAAACACCGATCTCTCGATGCTCGGTACGTGCGAGCGCATTACGGTAGATAAGGACAACACGACCATCGTAGGCGGTAAGGGCAAGCCCGACGCTATCAAAGCGCGCATCAACCAGATCAAGCAGCAGATTGAGAACACCACCAGCGACTACGACCGCGAAAAACTGCAAGAGCGTCTGGCCAAACTGGCTGGCGGCGTAGCCGTTCTGTACGTGGGTGCAGCCACTGAGGTGGAAATGAAGGAGAAGAAAGACCGCGTAGATGACGCACTGCACGCGACTCGCGCTGCTATCGAAGAAGGTATCGTGGTAGGCGGTGGCGTTGCCCTGGTGCGCGCCATCTCCAGCCTCGATGGCCTGAAGGGCGCTAACGAAGACGAGAACATCGGTATCAGCATCGTGCGCAAGGCCTTAGAGGCGCCCATCCGCGTCATTGCCGAAAACGCCGGTATTGATGGTTCTATCGTCTTCCACAAAGTGCTCGAAGGCAAGGACGGCTTCGGCTATAATGCTCGCACCGATAAGTTTGAAGACCTGAAAAAGGCCGGCGTTATTGACCCGACAAAGGTTACGCGCGTTGCGTTAGAGAACGCTGCCTCTATCGCCGGTCTGGTGCTTACCACCGAGTGCGTTATCAATGAAAAGCCTGAGAAAAAGGCTTCGATGAACGGCGCGCACTCCGGCATGGGTGGCATGGACATGATGTAATTGCCTGCCAGCACACGCATATCACTTTGACTGACAACGGGCGAGCCAGTAATACCCTGTGCTCGCCCGTTTCTTTTAGACCTTGCTATGCTGGCGGAATCGGGAATTGTTCGACTCGGATACGCTCAGCACAGGCGAAATGGCCTTCCGGGCAAGCTTTCTTGCCGTGCAGCCCGCAGGGGCGGCAGGAAAGATTTTCTGAGGTCTCCACGATGAACCGCGTGCTGGACAGAGGCCCGAAACCAAACGCTGGCACCGTGGAGCAGAACACTGCCGCCACTGGCGCGTCCACCGCCGAAGCCAGGTGCAACGGCGCTGAGTCATTGACATAATTCATAGCGGCTCGCTGCATCAGTGCGGCCGATGCCAGTAGGGAAAGTTCTCCCGCTACATTGCGCACTTCTGCGCGCGCTGCTCGCGCCACCAAAGCCTCGCAAGCTTCCCTATCGCCCGGCCCGCCCAACAACAGTACAACATATCGCTCGGGTATCCGCGCTATCAATTCTATCCACTTGTGCGGCGGAAACTGCTTAGTAAACCACACGGAGGTGGGAGCAATACATACCCAGGGCCTATCGGCTGGCGCCACGGCAAGCGCTGCGCATACGTCCTCCTCCGAAGGGTAGAGACGCGGCCCTTCGAAGGC
>JANWVR010000038.1 GCA_025056735.1 Saprospiraceae bacterium | reverse complement strand
GCGCTTTTTTTACTTAGTGCGCCAGGTGGGCGTGCGCGAGTTGCGCCTACCTTACGAGGAGGCCGCTATGGTCTTTTCCGACGCTTTGGCCGAGTTGGATCAAAAGATATACACTGGCGAGGCCATTGAGGATGTGGGCAAGATGCTCTATACCCTCACGCATCGGCGCGGGGTTGACGCCGTGCGCCGTCGTACGACAAAGGTGAAAATAGAGCCGTTAAGCCAGTCCAACAAGGTGGTGGATTTGCCGCAATGGCTCTTCGACGCATTGCAACACTCAGAAGAAAACGTGCAAGAATTGTTTCGACACGAAGACGAAGCCGAAAGGCAAGGACGCCGACAGCGCATTTTGGCCTGCCTCAAAATGGCCTTAGACGGCCTGCCGCCCAAGCGCCGCGCCCTGTTGGTGGACAAGCTGGACGGCTACGACTATGAAGAGCTGACGCAATTGCACGGTTTCAAGACGGAGCGAGTGGCCCATGAGATGGTCTCCCGCGGCATGGAAAGCCTGCGCCATGCGTTGAGAGAAGCCTGCCAGCAACAACAGGACGCCTGCCGCGATCTGTGTGCCTGGCTTCGCCAGAAACGCTTTTAATCGTCCACCGCCAAAAACAAACACACCATGAACAACACATTCGCTACCCGCATCGAACAATACTTAGACGGCGCTCTGTCGCCCGAGGAACGCGCAGCCTTTGAGGCAGAGTTGCGGCAGAATGCCCAACTGGCCGCTGAAGTGCGTCTGCATCAGGCGGCGCGCCTGGCCGTGCAGGTGCAGGGCGCGCTCGAGCGCCGGGCGCGCATTCAGCAGCGCAGCCGTCGGCTGTTGCGCATGCGGCTTTGGCGATGGAAAGTCCAGGACTTTCTCGAAGATACTTTTGCCCGCCTCAGTCCAGCAGGCGTCGTGCAGCCGCATTGGGGACGTATCGCCTTAGCCGGGTTGTCGGTGCTTTTGCTTGCCGTTGGCCTGTGGTGGCTGGCGCAAACTTCACCGGCGACAACGGAGGCGCCTATCGCCACGAGCGATCCTCAGGCGCTTTTTCAGGCGTACTTCAGGCCTGTTGAAATCGGCCAAACGCTGGGCGCGGCAGCCGAAGGCGACTATGCACGCGCGCGCCAGTTGTATGCGCAGGGGCAGTGCGCTCAGGCGCTGCCGTTATTGGAGCGTGCGCTGAGAGAACCCGCCTTCGAAGCGCGCCCAATGGCGCTGCTGCTCCAGGGCGCCTGCCTGCTGGAGGCAGGGCGCACCGACGAGGCCATAACCGCTCTGAGAGCGGTACCGCCTACAGCTAACCTGCCCTACCAACAGGCAGAGTGGTACCTCGCCTTAGCCCACCTGAAAGCCGGGCAGCGCACCCAGGCCACCGAGCAATTGCAACGCATCGCCCAACAGCCGCGCCACACGCATCGCAAGGAGGCGCGTGCCCTCTTAGGTCTGAACTGACGCTGTGGCGCCCTCTCTTTGCTTCGGCGAAATCTGACCGGTTTTGCACCTTTGCTGCATGCAAAAAGGTGTTCCTTCTCGCACATCTCTGCCGCGTCTGCCTTTTCCGCCGGGTCTTATCGCTGGCGCGCTCATGTTAAGCGTCTTTGCCTTAGATGTATGGTTGATAGACAGCGATAGCGTGCCGTTTCTGCACGTGTTTGCTGTCCTGTTCGGGATTTTTTTTCGCGAGCGCAACGATGTGGTGCTGGCCGCCGTGGCCGCCACTGCGCTTGCGCTGGGCGCTGCCGTGGTGCGCCAGTATGAAGGCATTCCGCTGCCGCTTCACCAACTGATGTTTGGGCGAGCATTCACGCTGATCAGCATCTGGGCAAGCGCCTATTTGGTGCTGCTCATCCAGAACATGCGGCAAGAGGAAAACGCCCAGCGCGAAGAATTGCAGGCGCTTTTTCAACATGCCGCCAGCGCCATTCTCATCGTCAATCAGCAGGGGCAGATCGTACAGCTTAATCCAGCAGCAGAGAAGCTTTTCGGCTATTCGTCGGAAGGGCTGACGGGCCGCCCCATTGAAACGCTTATTCCGAAGCGATTTTCGCGCGTGCACGAGCGACACCGCGACGACTATCGGGCAAACCCGCGCGTCCGTGCTATGGGCACAGGCATAGACCTGTACGCCCTGCGCAAAGACGGCACAGAGTTCCCCGTAGAGGTCAGCCTGAGCCCTTTCCGCACCCAAAAAGGGTGGTTTGTGGTGGCATTTGTGATAGATAATACTCTGCGCAAGGAGAACGAGCAGCGCATCATACGTCAGAACCACCAGCTGGAGCAATTAGCTATTGAGTTGCAGAGTCTCAATGAAGGTCTGGAAGAAAAGATACACCAGCGCACCCAGGAGCTCGAACAGGCAAAAAACGAATTGGCGGCTGCGTTAGAAGCTGAGCGTGAAATCGGCGAGTTAAAGAGCCGTTTTGTTTCAATGGCTTCGCATGAGTTTCGCACGCCGCTGAGCACGGTGCTCTCCTCGGCGGCGCTCATCAAGTCTTATGCCGAACGAGGCGATGTAGAAAGCATCCAGAAGCACGCCTTGCGCATCCAGACGGCGGTCAACAACCTCAACACCATCCTGACGGAGTTTCTCTCGCTGGGCAGGCTGGAGGAGGGCAAGACTGAGCCACACCTGACGGAAGTCTGCCTGCCGGGTCTCATCGAGGAGTCCGTTGGCGAGATGGCCTTGCTGCTTCGCCCGGGCCAGACCATTGATTATCAGCATGAAGGGGAGGAGATGACCCGGCTCGACGCTGGCCTGTTCAAACACGTGCTCATCAACTTGCTCTCGAATGCCAGCAAGTACTCGCCCGAGGGCGCGCGCATTCGCGTGCATTCGCGCGTTGACGCCGATGAAACCCGGGTGCGCGTGCTCGATGAGGGCGTGGGCATCCCGGCGGCAGACCAGAAACACCTTTTTTCGCGCTTCTTTCGGGCGACCAATGCTACGAACGTACAGGGCACGGGTTTAGGTCTGTATATCGTGAAGCGTTATGTAGAACTCATGGGCGGCGAGATCGGCTTCTACAGCGAGGAGGGCAAAGGCTCGGAATTCTGGGTGCGTTTTCCAAAAGCGTCTCACGTCGCTGAGCGCGCAGCGTCGGCATGAAGCGACACCTCTTTCTCATCGGCTTTATGGGCAGCGGCAAGACCTATTGGGGCGAGCGCTTGGCCGACGCCTTAGCACTGCCGTTTATAGACCTGGATCACCTCATCGAAGCCGGAGAAGGGGAGTCTATTGCCAGGCTTTTTACCCGCGCGGGCGAGGCGGCCTTTCGGGTAGTAGAGCAGCGTTATTTGCATTCGTTGGCGGAAAGCCCATCCAGCATCGTCGCTACGGGTGGCGGCACGCCTTGCTTTTTTGACAACCTGGCCTGGATGCGCGCGCACGGCGTCACGCTCTGGATAGACGTGCCTTTTGAGGTGCTCTGGCAGAGGCTGCAGGGCGTTGAGCGACGTGAGCGCCCTTTACTGGCAGGAGCGACGCCCGAAACCGTCCGCCAGCTGTGGCAAAAGCGCCGGGCGTGTTACCAGCAGGCAGACGCTGCGGTAATGCTTTCTGCGGAGGAGGAAGAGGGCGCTTTCTGGGTGAAGCTATACACTGCTGCGCAGGCGGCCATGAAAGGCGTTTTGCCGGAAGACAGATAAAAAGGGCCGGCGCTGGGTGAGACTAAGGGCGACTTTTCTCACCAGGGCGCCAAACAAGTTTGGCTGTTACAGGCTATCGGCAGGCGGCGTATCGGAAGCCTCGTCAGCGGGTGCTTTCTTTTTGGGGGCGCGCTTTTTGGGTTCAGGCGCCTCCTCTGCGCCTTCTTCTACGGGCACAGTGGCAATGTCGGCGTCTTTGTCGCTGCGAATATCGTCAGCTACCTCTTTAACCATTTCCGATACTTTGCCCAAAACGTCTGTCAGGATGTCCTGTGCCTTCTCGGCCACTTCTTCGACGAAATCTTCGGCCCTATCGGCTACATCTTCGACGATATCGTCAGTCCTGTCGGCCACTTTTTCGAGGATGTCTTCGGCTTTTTCTAAGGTTTCCTCTGCCCAATCCTCAGCTTTGTCGGCTGCTTCTTCGGCCTTTTCACCCAGCACCTGTCCGATGGCGCGAGCGGTATCTACGGCGTCTTGCAGGGTTTCGCTGGCGAGGCGGGCGGCTACTTCGAGTGCATTGTCTCCGGGCGTCTCGGCAGGGGCCTCTGCAGGCGATGGCTCCGTAGGCGTCTGTTCGGCGCCTTTGGCGGCGGCTACTTGCTGGGCAATTTCGGCCTCTGCGGCTGCTTTGGCAGCCTCGAAGCGTTTGCGCTCGGCTTCTTTGGCGGCGCGTGCGGCTTCTTTTTCTTTGGATTTGGCCAGCTGGCGCTCTAAGCCGCTCAGCGTGCCGAGCACTTCTTTGAGTTTTTCGCGCTTGACGTTGAGGCGCTCTTCGATCATTTTGATT